>PEVN01000406.1 GCA_002779825.1 Armatimonadetes bacterium CG06_land_8_20_14_3_00_66_21
CTTGGCGCAGAAGTTCGCCAAGGACGGGCAAGTGAGTGTGCATGAGCACGTCTGCCTGACCGAAGCTCAACGCGAGCTTCTGAGCAAAGTGGAGCACGGCGAGATCGATGGCGTCGTGCTGGCGACGTGTTCGCCCGGCCATTACGGGAACTCGTTGCATCGGATCATCCTGCAGCGCCTGCGGGCCGCGGGGATGAACCGGAACCGCATCGGGTTCGCGAACCTGCGGGAGCAGGTTGTCGGTCCCCATCGCGACGACCCCGAAGGCGCCATGCGCAAGGCGCGGCTACTGGTTCAGGTCGCGCTGGAGCGGGTGCGCCTGTCCCACCCCATGGATTCCACCGAGATTGCGCCGCGCCGCGTCGTCCTCGTGGTCGGCGCGACGGTCGGTGGCGTCCTGGCGGCGCACCGCCTGGTGACGAAGGGGTACAAGGTCCACCTGATCGACGAGCGGCCGCGCGAGGAGGCGCTGAAGAGGGTGCACGTGGAGGACCTGCCGATTGCGGCCCTCGACGATGACCCGCGCATGACCTTCCACTTCGGTCACAGCCTTACGGACGCCAACGGCTGGGCCGGGGACTTCGCCGTGGAAGTGAGCAACAGCGACGGGAAGCGCTGGCTGAACGTCGGCGCGGTGGTTGTGGCCGTCCGCGAGCAGGACGATCCCGCACTGGCCCAGCGCATCCATGAGCTGCTCCTTGTGGAGCTGGGCATGGACGGCACGCTGCGGCCCCTGAACTCGACGACTCTGTTCACCGAGACCAGGGAGCCGGGCGTGTTCCTCGTCCGGGAGGACGATGTGGACGAGACGACCCGGTTGCGCACCGCAGCGATGCGCGCCGACTCCGCGGTGACGGCGCTCTCGATGCTCCTTGACCGCAATGAGGTCTTCCACGACATCGCCATCACGGAAGTCAACCCCGACCTGTGCGGCGCTTGCGGCACGTGCGTGAAGACGTGCGCCTTCCATGCGGCGTCTATCGATGCCAAGCGCGATGTGGCCACCGTAGACACCCGTCGGTGCAAGGCGTGCGGGAACTGCGTGACCGCCTGCCCGGCTGCCGCGCGGGATCTGGTGACCTATCCCCACCATTACCTGCTGCGGGCGATCGAGACTCTCTCGCAGTACCCGAGCAACGGCGATCCGAAGGTGCTCTGCCTGCTCTGCGACAGTTGCGGCTACCCGGCCGCCGACGATGCCGGCACGAAGGGCCTTCAGTACCCGGCGAGCGTGCTGCCGCTCAACATCTGCTGCGGCGGCCGCATGGACACCCAGTACCTGCTCTACGCCTTCAAGCAGGGGTTCGACGGCATCTTCGTGGGCCGCTGCCACGACGACCACTGCCGCAACATCGTCGGCAACACCGACATGGATCGGCGGATGGACTTGTTCCGCGCTTCCCTGAGGGCGCGGCGAATCAACCCGGAGCGGGTGCGCATCTGGGGACTGTCACCCAACGAGGGCGAGCAGTACGCGGAGCAGGTGAATGACTTCTGCGCCTACCTGCGAGAACAGCGAGGTGGTGACTGAGATGGGAGCACAACCCACGGTAACCGTGGCGACCAGTTGGCTGAACACCTGCTCGGGGTGTCACATGGCGTTGCTGGACTTGCATGAGACCCTGGTGGAGCTGTTGACGACCACACTCAGCCTCCGCTACAGCCCGGTCGTGGACGTGAAGAAGATCCCGGAAGTCGATGTTGCGCTCGTCGAAGGCGGCATCGGGAATGAGGACAACGAGGCTGAGGCGCGGGAGCTGCGCGAGAAGGCAGGTACCGTGATCGCCCTCGGCTCGTGCGCGTGCTTCGGCGGCCTGCCCGGTCTGCGCAACCTGTTCGACGTGGAGGAAGTTCGGCGCCGCGCTCTGTGCGAGACCGTCACGGACGGCAGTGGCGTTGAGCGCATGAGTGAGGTAGTGCCCCGGTTGCACGGCCGGGTTCGCCCGGTCACCGACGTGATTGACGTGGACTACGCCGTGCCCGGCTGCCCGCCCCGTCCAGACCTGCTCGGCGACGCCATCGTGGCGCTGTTGCGGGGCGAGAAGCCGGCACTGCCCACCAAGAACCTCTGTTTCGAGTGCGAGCGCCAGCAGGTGGAGATGCACAAGCCGCAGCGGTCCTTCGTGACGACCGGCGTGCACGCGCTCTTCGAGCTGGAGGAGATCAACCCGACCAAGTGCTTCTTGGAGCAGGGCGTGCTCTGCATCGGGCCGGCGACGCGCGCCGGATGCCACGGGCGGTGTGTCAATGCCAACGTGCCCTGCCGCGGCTGCAACGGGCCGCCGCCCGAAGCGATGGAGCAGGGCGGCAAGATGGTCGATAGTCTGGCGACCATTCTGCCGGCGGGCGCGCTGATGTTCTCGGAAGACACGGTAGGCACCGGGTATCGTTTCACCTTGCCTGTCTCGATCATCCCCGGAGCCGTGGAAGGGAGTGAGGCGAAGTGAGCAAGGAGATCACGATCAAGCCGGTCACCCGCATCGAGGGCCACGCCAAGGTCACCCTCCAGCTCGATGACGCCGGCGAAGTGACCGAGGCGCGGTTCCACGTCATGGAGCTGCGCGGCTTCGAGAAGTTCATGGAAGGGCGCATGTTCTGGGAGGCGCCCTTGATCACGCCGCGTATCTGCGGCATCTGCAGCGTGTCGCACCACCTCGCCGCGGCGAAGGCGTGCGACGACCTGCTCGGGGTGGACATCCCCCCCGCGGCGAAGCTGCAGCGCGAGCTGCTTCACGAGGGCGAGATCATCGGCGACCACGCGCTGCACCTGTACTTTCTCGCGGCGCCCGACCTGCTGCTTGGTCCCGACGCGCCGCCGGAGCAGCGCAACGTGGTCGGACTGATCGCTGCGGATCCGGACCTGGCCGGGCGCGGCGTGGCGCTCAGGAAGATCGCACAGAACCTCGTGGAAGTCGTCGGCGGCCGCTCCACCCATCCGGTGACCGCCATCCCCGGCGGGATGAGCAAGCCGCTGAGCCACAACGAGCGCCACGAGCTACTGGCCCAGGTTCACGTCGCGGTGGACCACGCGCGCGTAACGTTGGACGTGATTCGCGCCGCCGGCGAGAAGCACGCGGACCTGTTCGCGAAGATGGACGGCGTCGTCACGCCCTTCGTCGCGCTGACCGACAACGGCAACTTCGCCTTCTATGACGGCACGGTGAAAGTCATCGACTCCGAGGGCGCGGCGCTGGCTGAGTTCGCGCCTGCTGCCTACGCCGACTACATTGGCGAGCACGCCGAAGACTGGAGCTACATGAAGTTCCCGTACTTCAAGGCGCTGGGCTACCCCGACGGCATCTACCGCGTCGGCCCGCTGGCGCGACTGAACGTGAACAGCCGCATGGGCACGCCGCTGGCGGATGCCGCGCTAAAGGAGTTCAAGGCGCAGGCCGACGGCCCCGTGCAAGGGACGATGCAGTATCATCACGCGCGCGCCATCAACCTGCTGTACGCCTGCGAGCGAACGGTCGAGCTGCTGGAGGACCCGGCGATCTGCGACGAGAACGCGCGGACGCCGGCGAAACGCCGCGCCGGCGAGGGCATCGGCATCGTCGAAGCGCCGCGGGGGCTGCTAATCCATCACTACGCCGCCGACGACATGGGGCACCTCACGAAGGTGAACCTGATCGTGGCGACGTGCCACAACAACGCGGCCATCAACAAGAGCGTCGCCACCGCGGCCCGCGCCTTCATCCACGACGGCGAGCCGCGCGAAGGCTTGCTCAATCGAGTGGAGATGGCCATCCGAGCGTATGACCCCTGCCTGTCGTGCGGCACGCACGCGATGACCCGAGGCCCCGCGCTGACCCTCGAGGTCCGCGACGCCGCCGGAACACTCATGCAGACCGTGAGGAGGGACGAGCGTGGACGCCAAGACTGCATTTGACACCAAACTGAAGCCGAAGCTGGAGGAGTCGTTCGGCGCCGACCTGACGACTTCCGTCCTCTCCACCCACGCCGGGCGGCTGGGGATCAACCCGGCTGCCCTCGCGGAGGACCAGTACCTCCAACTGGTGGATGCCATCGTCCAGGATGCGCGCGTGATCCAGATGTGGGGCGAGGCGAAGACCAAGTTCCAGGCGCTGGCCTGGCGCGGGGCGTTGAGGATGTAGTTACCCAGCCGAATGGCGCTGTCTTCAGCGTTGCGCGTCTCGGTCGCCGTCCTGCCATCCTGAGGTCAAGAAGCGTTGAAGCAGCGCCGTTCGTTGCTACGCCTGCCCGTCGCCGTCGGATAGACTTCGAGGTGAACGATGGGAAGGAAGGCTAAGGAAGAGCGCCGCGGGGCGCTTCGAGCGGAGATCGCTGCCTTGACGGAGGAGGTTCGCAGTGCCCGCGAGGCAGCGGAGGCGACCGCACAGATGGCCGCCGACCACTCGCAAGGATGGAAGGGATTCAGCGGCTCCGCAAAAGAGGAGCCGGTCGAGGCGCTGAAGAAGTGCGGGCACGCGCAGGTGTCAGGTGTCCGGTGTCAGGTGACGAGGCGCGCAAAGCCGAGGCGCCGGCCAACACGAAGGGGAGCCTCAAGAGAGAGCGCCGGAGCGGCTGAGACTGCCGCGCTGCTGATGGACGCAGGTGAGCCGGAGGCGGAGGGCTCGCCAGTCTTTGCTCCCGAGGCGGTGGAGGCGTGCGTAAGCGTCTTCCGGGAGAAAGGTTTTTCGTCTATGGAGCGCAGGGGCGGAACCCGAGGCGGGTGCAGCCGTTGCCGACGATCCTGTTGACACAACACCTGCTGCTGAGCTGTGCTTTGGGGCACAGCCCGCCAGCAGCAATGTGAGAGACCGCGCGCCCCTCCCGTTGCTCGATTGCGCGGGAGGGGGCTGAAGGAGAAGAGAGACGATGGCTAAGCGCGTGCTGGTGGTAGACGATGCAGCGTTCATGCGCATGATGCTGAAGGACATCCTGAAGTCGGGTGGCTACGAGATCGTCGGCGAGGCAGGTGACGGAAAGGAAGCCCTCGACGCCTACCCGACCCTGAAGCCCGACTTCGTCACCATGGACATCGTCATGCCCAACATGGGCGGGCTGGACGCTCTCCGCGCCCTCCGTCAGGCCGACCCGAACGCCGCGGTGATCATGGTCTCCGCCATGGGTCAAGACGCGCTGGTACAGGAGGCCAGCGAGGCCGGCGCCAAGGGGTTCATCATCAAGCCGTTCCGGCCGCAGGCGGTGCTGGACACCGTGCGCGGCGCGGTGGGGGAAGCATAGAGCTGTTCGAGAAGGACTCGTGACCGACGGTGGAACTTGACCTGAGCAAGTACGTGGAGGCATTCTCCGCCGAGTCCATGGAGCACTTGCAGCACATGGAGCAACTGCTCCTTGAGCTGGAACGCCTCCCCACCGATGAGCGCGCGGGTCCCCTCAACGAGCTGTTCCGCTCCGCCCACACGCTGAAGGGCATGGCGGCGGCGATGGAGTTCACGGAGGCCGCGACGCTCGCCCACCGGTTGGAGAACGCGCTCGACACCTTCCGCTCCGGGAACGCCGCCCTCACGGCGGAAGCGACTGACCAGATGCTTGCCGCGGTCGACGCGCTGGGAAGGCTGACTTCGGCAGCGGTGACGGGCAGCGCGGCAGAGGTCGATACCGAGGCGCTGTGCGCTCGGCTCGAGGCGGTGGTGAGCGGGGCACAGCCGCCGGCGCCCGGGGAACCGACGGAGCCGACGCGGGAGCCGGAACGACCCGCCCCCGCTTCTGCCACGGGCGGCGCTGCTCAGCCCGAACGGATCGAGAGCATTCGCGTCAAGGTCGACGACCTCGACGCGCTGGTCGATCAGGTCGGCGAACTCGTTACCGCGCGGAGCCACCTGACGGACATCGGCGAGCGCATTGCCTCCGAGGAGATGGACGAAGCGCTCGACCAACTGACGCAGATCACCTCGGAGCTGCAGTCGCAGGCGCTCCGACTGCGGATGGTGTCGGTGGCCCGGGTGTTCGACCGGTTCCCGCGCACCGTCCGCGATCTGACCCGCGAGCTGGGAAAGGAAGTGGAGTTCGAGGTCCTCGGGCGGGAGATCGAGCTCGACCGCGTCATCCTTGACCAACTCCACGAGCCGCTGCTTCACCTGCTCCGCAACGCGCTCGACCACGGGTTGGAGTCGCCGGCAGAGCGAACGCGCCTGGGCAAGCCGCCCGTCGGCAAGCTCACGCTGTCGGCGCGCCGCGAGCGCGAACACGTCGTCGTCGAAGTTGTCGACGACGGCAAAGGGATGGACGCCGAAGCCCTCCGCGCGAAGGCGGTCGAGCGGGGGATGCTCACCTCGGAGGAGGCGGCCCTGCTCACCGAAGCTCAGGTGTTTCTACTCGTCTGTGCGCCGGGCTTCTCGACGGTGGCGCAGGTGACGCAGTTGTCCGGTCGCGGCGTCGGCATGGACGTCGTGAAGACCGCCGTGGAAGCGGCCGGCGGCACGATGGAGATCGTCTCTGAGCTGGGCAAGGGGACCCGGTTCGCCCTGCACCTCCCGGTGACCCTGGCCATCATCCGCGTGCTCCTCATCCGCCTCGGCGCCGAGGTGTACGGCATGCCGCTCAGCAACGTGCAGGAAGCGGTCAGCATGGAAGATGTAACCTTGCGCACCATCGGCAACCGGGAGGTCACGACGATTCGCGACCTGGTGCTCCCGGTCCTGCGGACCAAGAAGTTGCTTGAAGTCCCGGAGGCGCCCACCAACGGCGGCACCCCCCGCGTGCTGGTCGTCGAGGTGGGCCGCCAGCGTGTCGGGATGGTCGTCGACGGTCTGCTCCGCCAACAGGAGGTAGTGATCAAGCCACTCTCCAGCCTGGTCCGGCAGATTCGCGGCTTCGCCGGTGCTACAATACTGGGCGACGGCCGCGTCGTGCTCGTCCTGGACCCGGCGACCGTGCTGGCACACGTGTAGTCCGAAGGAGGTAACTGGGATAGGACCCATACGACCCAGAGGACCTATCCGAGCTACCCAGTCACCCCTCGTAGGTCAGCCAACACCACCCCATTACATCGCATCCACCCACCAGGAGGTTGCTCCCAATGACCCACACACTACGTTTCAGGATGGCCACACTGCTGGTCAGTGCGGTGCTTGTTTCCATCGTCCTCACGGCGGCGGTCACGATGAGCTCGGTCGCCCAGCCGCCGGCGGGGCAGGTGAGCGGCGCGAACCTGGAGACAGCTCGCGCGGCGCGGCCGTTGCTCGTCATGGACCTGCTCGGCCAGCCGCCGCTGCGGCTCGGGCAAGCTTGTGACCTGTCGGCGCTCGTGTTCTTGCTCATCGGCAGCGCCGGCGTGCTGCTGTCCCGGCGAGTGCTGAGTCCGCTCCTCGTGCTGTCCCAATGGGCCCACGCGATTCGCGAGGGCTCGACTGCGCCGCCGCCGGCTACGGACGACGACGAACTGCGCGAGATCAGCGCCGCCTTTGGTGAGTTCCAGGACGACGGCCGACGACTGCGCGCGGAAGGCGAACGGCTGCGCGCCGCACTCCAGGCGGCAACGGAATTCGGCGTCAAAGCGACGCAGTCGGCCGACCAGGTCGTGCAGTCTGTTATCCAAGCCAGCGAGGCCGCCCAACGGATCGGGCAGGCCACGCAGCACGTAGCGCGCGGCGCGCAGGGACAGTCCCAGGCGACGACCATGGTCTCCAACACAGTCAAGGAGATGACCGCCAGCGTCGAGCAGCTCGCCCGCGGCGCGCAGGAACAGACCGGCGGCACGGTCCGCGTTGGCGAATCGGTACGTGAGATGACGACCAGCGTGCGCCAGGTTGCCCAGGGGACCGAGGAACAGCGTGGCAGCGTCACGGAGGTGGCGCACCTGATGCGGCAGATGTCGGCCGGTGCGAAGTTCGCGGCCTCGAATGCCCAGAGCGCCGCGCAGACGTCGGCTCAGGCCGCCCAAGCCGCTCAAGGCGGCGGCGAGGTCCTGTCCGACCTGGTCACCGGCATGAAGCGAATCTCCGAGACCGTTGCCACCTCCACGCGCCAGATCACGGAACTGGGCTCCATGTCGCAGCAGATCGGCGAGATCGTGAACGTCATCAACAAGATCGCCGAACAGACGAACCTGCTGGCGCTCAACGCGGCCATCGAAGCAGCGCGGGCGGGCGAGCACGGTCGCGGCTTCGCCGTCGTGGCCGAGGAGGTCCGCAAGCTTGCCGAGCGGTCCAGCCAGGCAACCCGGGAGATTCAGAGCCTCATTACGCGCATCCAGACCGGAAGCGCGGAGGCGGTGAACGCCATCAAGACCGTTACCGAGCAAACGGAGCGTGGCTCCGAGGTCGCCGACCGGTCCGGTCAGGCGCTAAACCAGATTCTCGGCTCCATGGGAAGCATCGTGACCCAGATCGAGCAGGTGTCCGAAGCGATGCAGCAGATGGAAGCGAACGCCGACGAGGTCACGCAGCGCGTCGAGCGCGTCGCGCAGATCGCGGAGGAGAACTCCGAGTCGGCCACGCGCCTGGCGGCCTTCGCCGACGAGGTGGGCGGCGCCATGGAAGGCATCGCGGCCGTCGCCCAGGAGAACACTGCCGCGACCGAGGAATTCGTGGCTCATCTCGGCGACCTCCGCGGCACCGTGGAGAGCATCGCCAGCACGGCGGAGGAGAACTCCGCCAGCGCTGAGGAAGTGGCAGCCGCCACGCAAGAACAGACGGCTGCCCTGGAAGAGATCGCCGCCGGCATCGGCGAGATCGGCGAGATCGCCTCCCAACTCAAGAACACGTTGGCAGGAGCCTGAGCCGAGGTGAGTTTGAGTGTGCCGTCGGCCACAGCCGATTCTCAGGCTGCCTTCGGGCAGCAGGGCGAGGCCGCCTTCTCCCAGTTCCTTGCGTGGCTGAGGAGCCGTTGGGGGTTGGACTGGTCGTCCTATCGCCCTGACTACCTCCAGCGGCGAATCGGCATCTGCATGTCGGCGGCGGGCATCCGCAACTACGCAGAGTACGTCCGCCGCCTGGAACGCGACCCGCAGGCGCTCGACCGGCTGCGCAACGACATCACTGTCAATGTCACGGAGTTCCTCCGGGATGCGCCCACGTTTGCGGCCTTCCGAAGCGTGGTGATCCCGCAGGTCGTAGCGACCAAACAGAAGGCCGGCACCAGCCTCGTGCGTACCTGGAGCGCCGGCTGCGCCTCCGGCGAAGAACCCTACTCCATCGCCCTGTGCTTTCTGGAGGCGCTCGGCCGCGACCTCGGCGGACTGTGGGTGTGCGTCCACGCCACCGACATCGACGAGGATTCGCTCCAGCGCGCGCGCGCCGGCGTCTACCCCAGTCAGTCGCTGAAGAACGTCCCGCCTGCGCTGGCTGCCAACTACTTCCGGGAGCGGCCCGATGGCGCGCGCGTAGTCGGCGAGACCCTGCGCGGAATGCTGCGCTTTCAGCGCCTCGACCTGCTCAACGATGAACCGCTGAAGCACGTGGACATCATCTTCTGTCGGTACGTGTTCATCTACTTTTCGCGCGAGCTGCAGGAGCGAGCGATCCGCTCGTTCCACCAGTCGCTGAACAACGGCGGCTTTCTCGTGCTCGGCCGCACCGAGACGATGCCGCCGGCGTTGCTCGATGGCGAGTTCGTAACGGTGGACTCGGAGGAACGGATCTACCAGAAAAGCACCGCGTGACCCGTCTGCGTTGTCCAGTCGGAATCGCGCGGCCGTATCATCCCTGTGGAGACAGAACCATGGCCGAGACCCTGTCCGCCCCCGAAGAGCTTCAACTCGTCGTGTTCCGACTCGCGAAGGAGGAGTTTGCCGTTGAAGTCGGCCAAGTGCAAGAGATCATCCCGCTGCAGGACATCACCCGCCTGCCGCGCGCGCCGCACTTCATCAAGGGCATCCTCAACCTCCGCGGGAAGATCCTGCCGGTGATTGACCTGACCGAGCGACTTGGCGTGCCGCCGACGCCGACCGATTCCCAACGGATCGTCATCACCAACCTCGAGGACCAGCAGGTCGGAATGATCGTTGACTCCGTGACCGAGGTGCTCCGCCTCCCCGCCGGCGCGGTGGAGCCGCCGCCGCCGATGATCGCCGAGGTCTCCGGCGCCTACCTCCGGGGGGTCGCCCGGCCCGGCGACCGTATGCTGATCCTCATCGACCTTTCGAAGGTGCTCAGCACCGAAGACGTGGAAGCGCTGGCGGCACCGGAGACAGCAAGCCAGTCCGCGAACGGCTGACTGGTCCTATCGCTACGACACCCAGAAAGGAAGACGCAAACATGAAAGCTGTCATCGTGAACTGCCTGGCGGAACTGGTGGCGACAAAGTTCGGGCACGAGGCTTCGACCAGGAGCATCCCCGACGCGCGACCGCCTCAGTTCGATTACGAGTGGAAAGACGGCCGGACGCTCATCATGCACTACAAGTCGCACCGGGGTCTGATCGACTTCCTGGTCGGTCTTGTGCGAGGCGTCGGGAAGCACTTCAAGGAGGACCTCCAGGTCACGAAGTTGAGCGCGGACAAGGTGCAGATCGTCTTCCCGGCTTGAGCGCTGCCTCGTGACGCTAAGCCGCGCGCGAGCCGTTTCCTGAGACGGAGGGAGAGATACTCATGGACGCTATCGCAACCCAAGAATTGCTTACCGACTTCGACCGCGACGCCCTGCGCGAAGTGGCGACGATCGGCGCCGGGCACGTGGCTACGGCGCTGTCGCAGCTTGCCGGCGCCAAGGTGCTCATCGAGGTGCCGCAGGTGAGCATCGTCCATATCTCCGAGGTGTCCAAACTCATCGGCCCCCAGGAGGAGCCGATGGCAGGAATGTACATGCGGCTGATGGGGGACGGGAACGGCACGATCTTGGTCGCGCTGCGACGCCAGGCTGCGCTCAGCTTGGTGGACCTGTTGCTCGCCAACCTCGGGCGGCCGGCGCACCTGCTGTCGGAGATGGAGCAGTCCGCCCTGCGGGAGGTGGGGAACATCCTCGCCGGCGCCTTCCTCACTGCCATCGGCAACTTCGTCAACGTGGTGCTGCTGCCGTCGGTGCCGCATTTGGCCGTCGACATGATCGGAGCGCTCGTCCAGTCGCTGCTGATCGAGTCGGGCATCGACCGCGACTACGCCTTCGTGATGCACGTCTCGTTCCTCTGGGGCGATCACGACGTTGGCGGGCATCTGCTCATCGCTCCCGACGCAACGACGATGGACGCGCTGCTGAGGCGCCTCCGGGAGTTGAGCCAGGATGTCTGCTGAACGGCAGGAGCAGATCGAGGTCGGCATCGCCCAACTGGCGGCCGCGGCGTCACCAACGCGGCTGATCAGCTACAGCCTGGGCTCGTGTGTCGCGGTCGCGCTCTACCACCGACGGGCGTACGTCGGCGGCCTGGCGCACGTCATGCTGCCGGAGTCGGACGCCGCGTCGCCTGACCTGCCCGCCAAGTTCGGCAACCAGGCGCTCGAGCCACTGATCGCCTCCATGGAGACGCTTGGGGCGGACCGACGCTACCTCGTGGCGAAGGTAGCCGGCGGAGCGAGCCTGTTTGGCACTCAGAACGGCGGCGCCCCGACCATAGGCGAGCGCAATGTGGCCGCGGTGAAGGAGAGTCTGGCGCGCGCGCGCATCCGCGTGCTCGCCGAAGATACAGGTGGTGACTACGCCCGCACGGTCACGTTCTCCACGGAGACCGGCACGCTTACAGTGCGCACGGTGAAGCACGGGGAGTACGAGATCTGAGACGTCGCCCAGTCTCGAAGGTGGGCGCAAGCCGGCCGGTATCAACGCGACTGCAGGCGAAGTCGTCGGGCTGGCGCCTGTCATCCGCCCTGCTCCAAAGCCAGCGTCTTCAAGGACGTCATCCATGCCCATAACAGTGTCCCGACCCTCACCCGACGACATGCTCCATCAACTTCAGGAAGAGCTGAACCGTACCTCCTTCCAGCTCTTCGCCGTTAACCAGGCGATGAAGATGGTCGGGTCGGTGACCCAGTTGCAGCGCACGCTCGACCTCACGGTCGATATGTTCGTCGAGCTGACCCGCGCGCTGACCGGCTGCGTCGCACTCGTCGACGAAAGGACGACCCTCACCGTGCGCGCCGCCAAGGGCGACGACGCTGACTCGCTGCTGAAGCGGCGGTTCAAGCTGGGTCAAGCCGTCTTGCGTTGGTTTCGCGAGCAGCGCAGGCCGGTTGTCGTCGGCGACGGCAGTGAACTCCCGGAGCACGTGCGGGACGGTTTCGCAGCAGCGCCTTGCGCCTTCGCCGTGTGGGTCCCGCTCGCCACGGTCAACCGATTGGTCGGCTTCGTCGCCCTGACCGACAAGTTCGGCGGGATGCCGTACACGCCTGACGAGCTGGCGGTGCTGGAGACGCTCGCCGCCCAGACCGCCATCGCCATCGAGAACGCCAAGCTGGTGACGCGGCTCAAGGGTAAGGTGCAGTTGGCGAACCGGGAGTTGCGCGAAGCCAACCGTAACCTGTCTCTCGAGATGGCGAAGCTCCGCGCGACGGTGGAGGGCATGGCGGACGGACTCCTGGTGACCGACCCGCGAGGCCGGATCTCCTTCCTGAATCCGGCCGTGCGCGACTTCCTCGGCTGGCAGGACGACGAGGTTGAGGGACAGCCTGTCGCGAAATGGACGACCGCCGAGGCGCTGAGCGGAATGATCGGTGAGGTGACCACCGGCGAGGAGCAGCACGCCGAGAAAGAGATCACTCTCAGCGAGCCCTTGCGGCGTGTGTACACGGCCCGGTCAACGGCCCTCCATGACGACAAGGGCCGACCGCAGGGGGCCGTGACGACCCTGAGCGACATCACCGCGCTTAAAGAGCTTGCCGACATGAAGGCCGACTTCGTCTCCTTCATCGTCCACGAGCTGCGCACGCCGCTCACCTCGATCAAGGGCTTCATCGACATGCTGAGCGACTCGCCGCGCGACTCCTTCGCGGACGAAGAAGTGGCCGAGTTCTACGGAATCATCCTGCAGGAGTGCGTACGCCTGCTGGGGATGATCAACGAGCTGCTGGACGTTTCGCGACTCGAGGCGGGAAGACCCCTCCCGATCAGCTACTCGAAGGTGGACCTCCGCGAGGTCCTCACCAACGTCGTCAAGATGCAGGAGTACTACGCCTCGGGGAGACACCTCCTCTCGACCGAGATCCCCGGGGAGTTGGCCCCGCTCGAGGCCGACCGAGACCGCGTCATCCAGATCGCGACCAACTTGCTCAGCAACGCCATCAAGTATTCGCCCGAGGGAGGCGAAGTCGTCACCCGCGTCGCCGACGAAGGCGACGCGGTCACGATCAGCGTCAGCGACCACGGTCTCGGCATGCAGCCGGAGGACGTAGCGCGCCTCTTTCAGCCCTACCAACGGGTCCTCACCGAAGACACGGCGCGGATCCGCGGCACCGGACTGGGGCTTTACCTGACCAGCCAGCTCGTGGACCTTCACCGCGGTCGCATTTGGGTCGAGAGCGAGTATGGCAAAGGGTCTACGTTCTTCTTCACGCTTCCCAAAGAACGGCCTACCCCGTAGCCCAGTGGCTTCCGCTACGGCCGGCAGGGACCCGTTTGCCGGAGTGCGCCCCCTGCAGAAGTCGGGTACTCTTCTCGTGGACGGTCGAGGGGTGGCGCTTCACGAAGCGGGTTCCTGCTTGGGTCGTTCGGGCGTATGCCGGCGAGGTGAGTCCCTGGCCGCAAGGCGGAAGAAGAAGCAAGCCGAGGTCGAGTCGTACCGCCACGACAAGTCGCGGAAGAACGACCCGCCGGTGAAGATCGTCGCCGAGGGGCACGTGCCGCTGATCCCCCAGGCGCAGTACCACGACAGCCCGCGGCGACCGCCGACGTTGCGGTTCGAACGGGACGGGAAGCCGGATGCGTTGCCGGAGTTGCTGCGGGAAGCGAAGCGCCGGCATGAGCGGCCTGCTCAAGGAGCAACCCGGTAAGCCTCTTCGGCCAACCCCCGCGTCACCGTCCAGAAGGACGACGACACGGGCGAGTACACGGTGACGATGGAAGGCGTCGATGTCTACAATCCCGTAGACAACAGCATCACGCCAACGGGCACCGACAAGGGCGCCGCCTGGTTCGTGGACAGCGACCTACGACGTGGAACCCCTCGGGTTTCTGCGCCGCCTCTTCGCCGAAGAACAGCGCGACGATCTCCCATTGGTCAGCGCGCTCCGCGAGGATGTCCGCCGGTGGCGCGACAAGGGCTACCGTGGCGTGCAGGCGGTCACGCGGGAGCTGCTGAATCATCGGGCGCGCGCGGACTTGCCGAGGCGGCTGTTCGTCAGCACAAGGAAGGCAACGCCAGCTACAAGGTCGTCAACAAGGGACCCGAGACGGCGGAGGACTTCGCGCGGCGCGTCCTTGCGGAGCTGCACGACCGCATGCCTGTCATGGTGCTCAACGACGAAAGGCGCCACTGCTGGCGACCGGCGTCGTAGATGGCGGCAGAGGACCTCGACCGCGTCAACCAAGCCGTGACTGCCGCGCTCAGGTACGCCGCGGCAGCGTAGCGGCGACTCCGAAGGCGACTTTCCGCGCCCTCTTGCACTCGCCGCGACATAGGGTATAATAGCCAGCGTCTGCAGTCGAAGGGACCGCAGATCCTTGAAAACCAAGTTCCACCGGACAGGGAGTGATGCCTATGGAGGATGTCATTTTCCCCAAACCGGAAGCCCGTCAGCTTAACGCCGGTGATCGACACTGAAGGAGCCCCCAATACGGCTCGCGGGAGAAACCTCCCACCCAGCGATCACCAATGAAAGCGGACACCTCGCTACGACGCTACCAAGGTCGTAGGAGAACAGCCCTCTTTGGGTAGTCGGCTTACTCAGCAGCGTTGTACTGGCGGGCTTTCGCACGTGTGGAGCTTGGGTTGCCCGAACCTCGCCGTCTCCCCCCTCGCCCAGCCGCTGCTCTCACCTCAATGGGTCCCACACGCCGCCAGGCCGCGCTTCTCCAGATAGCGCTGATGGCACTCCTCCGCCCGCCAGAACTCCCCGGCTGGCTCGAGGCGCGTCGCCAGGGGTCGCTTGTACTTCCCGGACCCCTCCAGCTTCTTCTTCGACGCTTCCGCCGCCGCCTTCTGCTCGGGCGTGTGGTAGAAGACCACCGACCGGTACTGCTCGCCGACGTCGGGTCCCTGCCGGTTGAGCTGGGTGGGGTCGTGGTTCGCCCAGAACACCTCGAGAAGCTGCTTGTACGTCACCTTCGCCGGCTCGTACTCAACCTGCACCACTTCGGCGTGCCCGGTCTTGTCGGTGCAGACTTCCTTGTAGGTGGGGTTCTTCGTGTGTCCGCCGCTGTAGCCGACGGCGGTGTCGACGACGCCCGGCACTTTCCGGAACGCCGCCTCAACGCCCCAGAAACAGCCTGCGCCGAATGTTGCTTTCTCCATCTTCGCTCCTTGCTTTCCGGCGGGAGTGGGGGACTTGGCCGTGCCTTTGCTATCAGCAGGGCGACAGCCGAAGGCGAGCAGACTCATGGCTGCTGCGAGTAGAGCCGAACAAGGGCCGCTGGTTGGACGCACGGGATCCACTTCCTTTCGCCGAGGTCCCCTCGCACGGACGCCGCGCGTCCGCGCACGGACGCCGCGCGTCCGCACTCCTCAGTATGCCTCGCGAACCGGCCCCGGTGCCCTGTTGACAAGCCCGCCTCTCCGGGTACCCTCTGTCTGCTCAGCATACGCACCGACGGGAGAACCAAACATGATTGCCGAAGTCCAGGCGCAGCTACGCCGCGAACTGCAACGAACCAACCCGGACTACGTTGTCTACGTGCC
>PEVN01000539.1 GCA_002779825.1 Armatimonadetes bacterium CG06_land_8_20_14_3_00_66_21
GACGGCATGGGTTGTGTCGTCGGTGGGGCAGGCCGTCCGCCTGCTCTACCTGACTGGCGCCAGGCGAATCGGCAAGTCTACGGTGCTCCGGCAAGCAGCCCCCGAGCTGGCGAGCCGATACGCCACGCTCTACGCTTCCGCCGAAGACCTGCTGGCCTACGACAGAACCGTCGCGCTGGTCGAGGAGGTGCTGGCATTTTTGGAGAGCGAAGTCCTGTTGGAGCCGCTGGCGAACCGACCGGTCGTCCTGCTTCTCGACGAGGTCCACCACCTGGAAGGCTGGCAGCAGCAGGTGAAGCGTTTCCACGACGCTCGCCCCAACATTCACTTCGTTCTGACCAGTTCGCAGAGCCCCCGCGCTCAGCGCGGGAAGGAGAGCTTGGCGGGGCGCGTGCTGCGACGGGAGTTGCTGCCGTTCTCGTTCACCGAGTACCTACGACTCACCGGCGCTCCGTTCCCGGAAGCGCTCTGCGAAGCCCCGCGGTGCCTTGCGCACTACCTCGATGACCGCAGCGTCGCCTCCTTGCAGTCGGGTGTGACCGACTGTTACCGCCAGCTCTCCCCCCACTGGAACGAGTTGAATGCGCACTTTGCCGCGTATCTGCGGCGCGGCGGGTTCCCGGAGTGGATCCGGCAGACGGGCGCCGCTGTCGCCCGGGAGTACTTCCGCGACGCCCTGGTTGCGAAGGTGGTGAACGAGGACATCCCAGCGGGATTCGGTGTCACCGACCGGCCGCTGCTTCAGCGCCTGTTCTATGCTGCCCTCGCGCACTCGGGCAATGAGATCAATATGAGCAACGTCGCCAGCACCCTTGGCGCCAATCGAGTGACTGTGAACAACTACTTCCATTACCTGGCCGAGACGCACCTGATCCACTTTGTCCCGCGGCACGCGGCCTCGTTGTCGGGGCGGGCGCGCAGCTTCTCGAAGGTATTCGCCGCTGACTCGGGGCTGTTCTGGGCGTTCGAAAGCCTGGCGCGACACTCCGCCAGCGAACTCCACGGGCCGGCTGCCGAGATCGCCGTCCACACTGCCCTGAAGCGGTTGTGCGGATCGGCAGTGCCCATTGCCTATTGCCGAGACCAGTCGAAAAGGGAAGCCGACTTCCTGCTCGAACTGGGCGGTGGACAGCACCTGCCGGTGGAGGTGAAAGCCTCGTCTCGCGTGCCCGGCGGGACGGACCGGCTGCTCGCGCAACTTGCCCAGGAGCTGGGCTCGCCCTTCGCCCTTGCCGTGTCCAGCGACGATTTCTGTGCCGACCGACCGGTGCTACACCTGCCTCTGCTGATGGTGTGCGCGTAAGTGGGGCGACGACCTCCGCCAGCAGGACCTGTGCAGACCCCAGCGATCGGCCGACACTCGCAGGAAACGCCTTCCGCCAGAAGTTCCACCCGCGAGCTGTCGCGCTTGAGCGGCCGCCGCACGCTGAGAATGGCCAGGAGAGCTCCAATGCCCAACAGAGGTCCCGCCGCCCGCCCGGACAACAGGAAACCGGCTCGAATGGCTTCCGCATTGGTTGCGCTCTTGGCGCTTTGCCACGAGTTGAGCGCCGCCCCCCTCGTCAACGTCGCCGGCCCTCGCTACGGTACGCAGGTCCGCGCCGACACCCAGTTCAGCGAGAAGCACGCCGGCTCCAACGCTGTCGATGGGCGGCTGGTGGAGGGCGACGGCTGCTGGTACTCCAAGGACCAGACCAAACTGCCCTGCGCGCTGACGCTCCAACTGGCAGGCGAGGAAGACGTGCGCAAGGTGGTGCTGGTCCAGGCGAGGTGGCAGGGCAACATGTACCACACGAAGGACTTCGCGCTGGAAGCGTCTGGCGACGGGCAGAAGTGGGAGCGCCTCGCAACCGGGCAGTTGCCCGATGAGAACCTGGCGCGGGCCGAGCTGGAGGTGCACGCCCGAACGCGCTGGCTGCGCATTGTCGTGCTGACGTCCTACAATTCGTTCCAGACTTGCGGGCTGACGGAGGTCGAGCTGTGGGCGGCTGGGCACCCCGGGTTTGGGCCGCCGGAGATTCTCTTCAAAGGCGAGCCCGCGCCGCCGCCGACAGCAGACGTTTGCGGGCTGTCGTTCATCGCTGCCGCGACGGGTCCGCAGCTTGCTCTCTTCGGCCCGGATTCTTCACTGCTGGTGAGCCTTGGCGCCAACGAGGAGGTCGCGCTGACGGTGCCGATCACGGCGCTGCCCGTCGGCGCCACGGTTCGGGCCGCAGCCTCACTGATCGAGGGCGCCGGGGCGGAAGTCGAGGTCTCGTTCACGGGCGGTCTCTCGCACAAACGGGCGTTGTCTGCCCGGGCGCGGAGCGTTGCGCTCGAGGTCGGAGCCGCTGAGGGAGCGGGCGATTCGCGCGTGTGCCTGCGGGTTTGGGCGGCGAGTGAGGCCGCGGTCCGGCTGAGTAGTCTCCGGCTGACGGCAGGGACGCGCAGCTTTCCCTTGCCAATCACGGTGGTGGCGCCGGACTATGGTGCCGGCCCGCCGCCGGTCTCTCCCGAGTTGCGCCCGGCCCTCCAACGCGCCCTGATCGAGTGGGACTGGAAGCTGCAGGATGGAATCGGCACGCCGCGGAACCCGAGCACGTACCCGGCCGCCGTAGCGCAGACGCTGGAACGCGGGCAACGGTTGGTGGACGATTTGTGCGATCAGGGCCTGCGCGAGCGGCTCGGCCCGCGACTGGCGCGCTGGCAGGCACTGAAGCGCGAGAGCGACGACCTTGTTGCGGACACGGCGGCGGACGAAGCGAGGTGGGCGGATCTGTATCTGCGCGTACATTGGTTGCGGCGCGAGATCGCTTTGCAGAACCCCCTTGCCGACGTGGGGCCGCTGTTGTTCGTGAAGCGCGTGCCGGCTTGCTTCAGCCATCAGCTCACCCAATACTACGGCCGCTACGCCCGACCCGGCGGCGGCGTGTTTGTGCTGGACCAGCCAGGCGTGTCGATGGCCTGCCGACAACTTGCGCCCGGAATGCTGCCGACCGGCAGCCCGATGCACCCCGAGGTGTCGTATGACGGCAAGCGCATTCTGTTTGCGTACTGCGCGGCCGACACCACGCCGACAGACACGCGCAATGGCCATCAGGGCCGCTACTACCACGTGTACGGGATGGACGCCGACGGCGCCGACCTGAAGCAGTTGACCGACGGCCCCTACAACGACTTCGCGCCGCGTTTCCTGCCCAACGGGGAAACTCTGTTCGTCTCCACCCGGCGCGGCGGCTGGCACCGCTGTGGCAGTCCGGGCTGCGAGACGTACACGCTGGCCACCATGAATGCCGACGGCACTGACGCCCACCCGGTCTCCTACCACGAGACTCAGGAGTGGGACCCGGCGGTACTGGCCAACGGGCGGGTCATCTACACGCGGTGGGACTATGTCGATCGCCACCCCGTCTTCTACGAGCACCTGTGGACCTCGGCGCCCGACGGCACCAGCCCAATGGCGTTCTTCGGGAACAACACGTTCAACCCCGTCGGCATCTGGGAGCCGCAGCAGGTTCCCGGCTCGCCGCGGATCATGGCTACAGCCGCCGCACACCACGCGATGACGGCCGGGTCGATCATCCTGGTCGATCCGCGAAAAGGAGTGGACGGTCTCGACTCGATCACCCGGCTGACGCCCGACGCGCCATTCCCGGAGAGCGAGACCCCGGTGCCGCCAAGCTGGTTCAACCCGCAGCCGGGGGTGAAGCCCTTCGAGACGCCCGAGTCGCAACGGTGGCCGGGGCACTGCTACCGGAGTTCGTGGGCGCTTTCCGAGACCTACTTCCTCGCCGCATACAGCTTTCAGGGGCTGATCGGCGAGCCGACCGGCAACGCAGCCAACATGTTCGGGCTGTATCTCATCGACACGTTCGGCGACAAGGAGTTGCTCTACCGCGACCCCAACATTGCCAGCGCCTGGCCGATCCCGCTCCGCCCTCGACTACGGCCACCGGTGGTGCCTTCGCAGCTCGACCCTGAACTTGGCGACGACGGGCTACTGGTGCTGCAGAATGTCTACGACGCCAACCCGGCGCTCCCCGCTGGGTCGGTCAAGGCGCTCCGCATCGTGCAAGTGCTGCCAAAGTCCACGCCCGGCATCGACAACCCAGCCGTTGGTCGCCCCCGCGGAGCGCCGGGGAAGCAGGTCCTGGGTACGGTTCCCGTGGAACCCGACGGCTCCGCGTACTTCCGCGTACCGGCGCGGATCGAGATCGCGTTCCAGGCGTTGGACCAACGCGGCATGGCCGTCCAGGTCATGCGCAGCGAGACCTACTTGCACCCAGGCGAGCGCGTCACTTGCGTCGGCTGTCATGAGTCGCGGTTGGGCTCGCCACCGGAAACCACGCCGCAGGCGCTGTCCCGCGCGCCCTCCCAAATCACACCCGGGCCGGACGGGTCCAAGCCCCTCAGCTACCCGCTCCTGGTGCAGCCCGTCTTGGACAAGCACTGCGTATCCTGCCACTCCGGCGACAAGCCCAAAGGCGACGTCACCCTCACGGCCGAACCCGAAGGGCACTACACCAAGTCCTACAACGCGCTCGTCGAGCGAGTTCCGTTCTCCGACCAAGGCAACGCCGAAGCGATCAGCCAGCCCGGCCGCTTCGGCGCCCTCGGCAGCCCGGTCATGCAGAAGCTGCTAGCGGGTCACCACGAGGTGAAGCTGACCGCCGAGGACACCGAACGGTTGGCCACGTGGATGGACGCGAACGCGCTGTTCTACGGCACGTTCGACCCCGCCGATCAGGCGCGACAGCTTCTCGCCGAGCACATCGAGGGGCCGAAGCTGGAGTAGATCCGCGGCAGCCGGCGGTTGCTGACCGACCGTGCTTTCCTCCCGTTGCCCTTGGAAGCACCCTCAGCGGGCGCGCGTGCCCACCAACTCCTCGTCGAGTTCCTCTGCGTAGTCGTCGTCGAACTCGACGATGGTCTCGTGTGGGCCTTCAGACCGGGCCGTCAACTCGCCGTCGGCAAAGGCGCCGATCAACACCTCGCGCGCCTTGCTGCCGTCCTGGGAGCCAATGACGCCGGCCTGCTCCAGTTGGTCGATGATCCGGCCGGCCCTCGGATAGCCGATCTCGAACTCACGCTGCAGCATCGAGGCCGAAGCCTGCCGCCGGCGGCGGACCAGGGCGGTGGCGTCGTCGAACAGCGCATCTTGGTCTGATGACTTCCTGTTCTTGCCGCCCGTGGGCTGGTCGTCGTCTTCGATGGACTCCAGGTCGAGGCCGAATTCCGGTTCGGAGTAGTCGGTTTCCTGGAGGATCTCGACGATCCGATTCACCTCGTTTTCGTCGACGTAGGCGCCTTGGAGCCGGACGGACTTCGGGTAGTCGATGGGATGGTACAGCATGTCCCCGCTGCCCAGAAGCCGCTCGGCGCCGTTTGCGTCCAGGATCACGCGCGAGTCCATCTGAGAGGCGACAGAGAAGGCGATGCGCGAGGAGATGTTCGCCTTGATGATGCCGGTGATGACATTCACCGAGGGCCGCTGCGTGGCAACCACCAAGTGGATGCCGGTGGCGCGCGCCAACTGGGCGAGGCGACAAATCAACCGCTCTACCTCAGCCGCCGCCTGCATCATCAGGTCCGCCATTTCGTCGATGACGATGACGATGTAGTAGAGCTTCTCGCTGTCGTCCTCCACTCGCTGGTTGAAGGTCTGGATATTGCGGACGCCTCGCGAGGCGAACAGCTTGTAGCGGTTCTCCATCTCACGGATGGCACCGCGCAGGGCACGGATGGAGTCGCGGGCATCCACAACCACTGGGTGGAACAGGTGGGGGATCTCCTGAAACAGCGTCAACTCGACGCGCTTGGGGTCGATGAGGGAGAACTTCACCTCATTGGGTTTGGCCCGCGACAGGATGCTGCTGATGATGCAGTTCAGACACACGCTCTTGCCGGAGTTCGTGGCGCCGCCGATCAGCAAGTGCGGCATCTTCGCCAAGTCGCCGATCATCGGCTTGCCGGCGATATCCTTCCCGATGGCGAACGCCAGCTTGGAGGGGTGGTTGATGAACTCGTCCAGCTCGATGATCTCTCGCAGCCGGACGATCGTGTTCCGTTTGTTCGGCACCTCGATGCCGATGACGGACATGCCGGGCACCGGCGCCTCGACGCGGATGGAGATGGCAGCCAGGGCCAGGGCGAGGTCGTCGGCGAGCGCGGTGATGCGGTTGACCCGGATGCCGGGAGCAGGCTGGATCTCATACCGCGTGACAACAGGCCCGCGCTTGACGTTGGTGACTTTCGCCTCAATTCGAAAGCTCGCCAGCGTGTTCTCGACCAACTGGATGTTCGCCTGCGAATCGGCTTTGCTCTCCCGGACATCGTCGGGCGAGGGAGACTCCAGCACCTTGATCATGGGGGAGTAGTGGGAAGGGAGCTGCGGGCGATCCGGGAACAACCCCAACTGGTCCGCCGGCGAGGGCTTGCGGCGCGACGTCGAGGGCTTCTTCTTTCGAGCCGTTGTGGGCGCGAGCGGCGAGTCGGCTTCGGGTTCGAGATCCGCCGGGGGGGGCGGTGGCGCTTCTTCCGGCACCGCGGCGGCGGCCGGGCGGGGTGCTCGTCGCGGCAGGGGCCGACGGGCGCCGGGACGCAAGTGCGCGTCGAGCCACTCCACTCCCTCCAACACCCGCAGCAGGAAGTTGCGCAAGACCTCCCCCGGCTCCCCTTCGGTGGCAATCAAGAAAGCGGCGAAGGCCAAGGCACCCAGGACGATATAGCCCCCGATCTCCCCCACGCACTTGCGCAGCACGAACGCCAGCAGCGCGCCGAAGGCGCCGCCGTACTCCGGCCACTGCTCGAAATCCATCATTCGGTCAGCAGGCACGCGTAGGTGGACCAACGCCAGGAAGACCCAAAACGCCAACCCGAACCCTAGCGCCGGTCGAGCAACTGCGAACCGCTGCCCTCCGGCCAGGAGCAGCGTGCCGGTGAAGATCATCGCGACGGGGACAACGAATACGCCGATGCCGAGAAGTCGGCGGAGGACCCCGACCAGGAACCCCGTCAGTGCCCCACTGTCGTCGCGGACCGCGGCAATCAGCAGAAGCGCACCCAGAGTCAGGGCGACAAGCCCGACGATCTCGGCGCCGCGGTCACGGGGCGGAAGAGCGCTGTGAGGAGGCACTCGAATCACTTCCTGTTGCTGTAGTTGGATCCACCGGGCGGGGCTCGGCAGTCCGTGCTGAGACTGGTGCTTCGGCGTTGCTGTGCGAACGGGCGCAGCGGTCGGCGCGTCCGAACGGCGGGGTCGGCGAGGGATAGGCGCTGGGGCCGTCGGCGCCCGCGCCATGTCCACAGGCACGAATAGTAGCACCTTTGCCGGGCGATTGCAACCGACAGAGCGCCAAAAGCCAGCAGGCAGCCTTGGCGGGCCTGATCTCTTGTATAATACGTGGGAGGTTTGCCAGCCCGCACGAACAGGAGTCCGTTCACTATGCCCAGACTGACTGCCCGCCACCGGTCGACACGAGGAGACGTTCTGACGGTCCTCCTTTCGCTGGTAGCCGGGATCATCATCGCGTGCGCACTCATGGGCTTCGGCGCCTGGCTCTACGCGACCCACTTCGCCGGCACCATCGCCATGGGCGCAAACGGCAGACCGAGGATCATCCGCCCGGTGAACGGCGACATCCACGTCAACCTCCCGGAATCGGACAAGGCGGTTGTCACAGCAGTCCAGAAGGTGGGCCCGGCCGTGGTGTACATCGATACCACCTTCAAGGCTTCTGAGAGGGGAACCCCGCGGGCGAAGGGCCGGTCAATGCCCCTGCCCGACTGGTTCCGCGAGTGGTTCGGCGACGAGTATGAGCCGCAGCCGACGCCAATGCCCCGCAGGGGGCAGGGGTCGGGCGTCATCATCGACGCGCGCAAGGGATACGTGCTGACCAACGCCCACGTAGTTTCCAGTGCGGACGGCATCGAGGTCGCCCTGCCCGACCAGCGGCGCCTACAAGGGACGCTCGTGGGCACCGACGAGCTGTCGGACATCGCAGTTGTTCGGATCAAGGGCAGCAACCTCCCCGAGGCCGAGCTGGCCTCCAAGGAGGTGATGGACGAACTCCCAATCGGCGCCTGGGTCATCGCCATCGGCAACCCGTTCGGCTACCACAACACCGTGACCGTTGGCGTCGTCAGCGCTGTCGGCAGGGTGTTGGCCGCGGCACAGGACAAGACCCTCGAGAACCTCATCCAGACGGACGCAGCCATCAACCCCGGCAACAGCGGCGGGCCGCTGGTCAACCTGGAAGGGCAGATCATCGGGATCAACACGGCCATTTTCAGCATGACCGGGGCGTACGTGGGAATCGGGTTCGCCATCGCTGCGGACAAAGCCCAAGAGGTCGCGGATCTGCTGATCGCCGGGAAGAAGGTAGAGCACCCCTACATCGGGGTGAGCATCAAAGACGTCAGCGGCCTCGACCGGGAGGAGCTCAAGTACTACGGGCTCCCCAGTGACGTCAAGGGCGCGTACGTCGAGGACCTCGTCAGCGGCGGTCCCGGTCAGCGCGCCGGCCTCCGTCAGCACGATGTGATCGTCGAGATCGATCACGAGCCGATCGAGGCGGTGGACGAGGTCGTGGAGATCGTGCGCAGGCACAAGGTGGGCGAGACTGTCAGCGTGGTCGTCCAGCGAGGGCGTTCTACCGAAGTGGTGAAGGTGGAGATTGGCAACATGGGCCCGCAGCCCAAGCGGAGCGCGGAGCAGGAATAGGCAGCGGAGGACTCGATGGGGAACAGTGACTCCGTGACGCGTCTCGGCGTCTTCACCAGCGGCGGCGACGCCCCAGGAATGAACGCCTGCATCCGTTCGACCGTTCGCACGGCCATCGCGCGCGGTCTGGAGGTCGTGGGCCTCAGGCGAGGATTCGCTGGTCTCCTGGAAGACGACTTCGTGGAGATGGATCTATCGTCGGTGTCCAACGTGGTGCAGCACGGCGGGACCATTCTGAAGTCGTCCCGCTGCATGGAGATGTATGCGCCGGGCGGGCGCGAAGCCGCCGCGAAGAAGCTCCGCGAACACGGGATCGATGCCCTGGTACCCATCGGTGGCGACGGGACCTTTCACGGCGCCCACTTGCTCTGGGAGGAGCACGGCGTCCGGTCCGTCGGCACACCAGGCACCATCGACGCCGACCTGTTCGGCAGCGACAGCAGCATCGGCTTCGACACTGCCGTCAACACGGCGCTGGATGCCATCGACAAGCTCCGCGATACCGCCGAGTCCCACGACCGGCTGTTCTTTGTGGAAGTCATGGGCCGGCACGCCGGCTATCTCGCGCTGGAGGTGGGAATCGCCGGCGGCGCCGAAGCCGTGCTCCTCCCCGAGCGGGATCTGCCTCTGGAAGCGCTTGCCGATCAACTCCTGGCCGGGAAGCGGCGCGGCAAGACCAGCCACTTGGTGGTCGTCGCCGAAGGGGACCAAGCGGGCGGCGCCTTCGAGATCGCGAAGCGGGTGGGCGAACTGGCGGAGATGGACTACCGCGTATGCATTCTGGGCCACGTCCAACGCGGCGGCTCCCCCACAGCCCGCGACCGCGTCCTGGCCAGCCGCCTGGGCGCCGCGGCAGTCGATGCGCTGCTCGCGGGCGAGACAGACAAGATGGCCGGCGAGGTGGGCGGTCAGGTTGTGCTGACGCCCTACGAGGAAACCTGGGTCAAGAAGAAGCCGATCTCTCCGGAGATGCTCGACTTGGCGGGAACGCTGGCGATGTAGGCGGGAGCGCCGGCGCCGGTCAGGACCCCCAAACGACTTCCCGGTGGTCCGCCAGCGCCTCTGTAAGCCGGCGGTCCTTGCCCCCGGAGAGCTCAACCACGTAGAACAGGTTCCGTTGGGTGTCGCCGTCGCCCTGCTGCTTCAGGAACCCGAGCTGCGTGCCCTCGGGCGACCAGGTCAGCCCCTCGCTCGGGACGGCGTCGTCGGGAAGCGGAAGGGCTCGGGGCTCTCCGCCCGTCGCGGAAACGACGCCGACGACAGGTTTGTCACCGAGGACCCAGTAGGCGAGCTGGGTCCCGTCCGGCGACCAGACCGGCGGCAGCGGCTTCACCTTGTCGACGACCCGACGCGGCGTCGCGTTGTCACCCTCGACAGAGTCGAACACGCACAGCGACTCACCACGGAGGAAAGCCAGTGCCCCCGGCCGCCGACTGCCTACGACGAAGCGGTCCCGCACGTCGGTGGTCAGTGGGCGCGTGCGACCCGTCTCGGCGTCCACCAAGAGGAGCCCGGTAGCCGGCGCCTTTCCCTCCTCGTCCTTGCTGTCCTTTGCCTTCGCTTTGTCCGCCTTGCCCGGTGCCCCTGCCGACGCCTTGGCCGGCGATTGCGCTTCCTTCTGTACCAGCGCCAGAGCGAGCGTGTGTCCGTCGCCCAACCAGCAGAGCGACTGGATCGAGGCAGTCGTCGGCACAGCCATCAGCTTGCGGCTCTTGGCGTCCTCGAGTGGCACCACTTGGAGGGACGTGCCGTCATCCGCCTTCACGAGGAAGGCGACCGAGGCGCTGACTGGCGCCGCCGCGAGCTGCAGGACCCTCTCCTTCTCCAGCGTGACAAGCGTTCGGTCGGCGTTGTCCGGCAGGTAGTGCTTGACGAGCTCCGTTTTGTCCTTCGTTTCCCGGAGGAACACCAGCGACCGGCCACCGTCTGCCCAGTGCGGCGACCGTTCCACTGCCTCGTCATTCGTGACGCCCGTCCGGTGGGAACCGTCAGAGTCCATGAGCCACACGTCGGGGTGCCCGTTCTCGTTGCTGACGAAGGCAATCCGCGTCGGCACGGCTGCGGCGGTTGCCGTTGAGTCCGAGGTGGTCCGGGAGGGTCGGCGTGGGGAGAGACCCGACCCCAGCCCCGAGTTGCGCGGCGAGAGAGACGACGTGTTGCCCCCACAGGAGCATAGCATCGGCAGCAAAGCCAGCGCGGCCAGGAGACGAGTAAAGCCAGTCCGATTCATTGAGTCTCGCTCTCGTTCGGCAGTTCTATAGGGCACTCAGACGCTCCGAGGCGCCCGCGAACCCACAGAGGTAAACATACGCGATCCTGACGCGCAATGCAAGTGGGCAGCGCCGCTCCCGCCCGCCGGCCTTGCCCGCGGGCTCCCGGCTGCGGTACCATGTTCGGCCTCTCTCAGTACGCACTGCCCCCTACCGGTGGCCCACCTATGCCCCAACTGCCGAAACTGCTGATTGTGGACGACAACCCCTCCATCCTCCTTGTCGTGAAGGCAGCCTTGCGCGGCTACTTCCGCTTCGAGACTGCCCCCGACGGTCTCCGGGGCTGGGAGATGGTCCAGTCGTTCGAGCCCGACATCGTGCTCAGTGACTACTCCATGCCGGGGATGAATGGCGAGGAGTTCTGCCGAAAACTGAAGACCGACCCCGCCCGGCACCACCTCCCCTTCGTGATGCTCACGGCGCTCGTTGATGTCGACGACATCGTCCGTGGGCTACAGGCCGGCGCGGACGACTACATGTGCAAGCCGTTCTCGCCCGCGGAACTCCGAGTCCGGCTGCAGACCCAACTCCGCCGGCGCGATCACGATCTGCAAGCCGATCCGCTGACTCTCCTGCCCAGCGGCGACCTTATCCGTTCGGAACTCGCCCGACGACTGGAGGTGGGCGCCCCCTTCGCGGCCACCTATGCCGACCTGGACCACTTCAAGGCATTTGCTGACTATTACGGCTTCCTTCGCGCCAGCGACGTAATCCGCCACACGGCGGCTCTCCTCCAGAAGACAGCGCTGGAGACCGTGGGGCGTTCCGCCTTTGTGGGGCACATCGCGGGGGACGACTTCCTGCTGACCTGCACAATCGAGGAAGCGGACCCGCTTTGCCGGGCCATCGTCGAAGCGTTCGACGCCGGCATCGCCGCCTTCTACGACCCCGAAGACGCGCGAGCCGGCTTCATCTTAGCGAACTCCCGCGACACCGGGCAGAAGAAGCGCTACCCGCTCTTGTCCTTGTCGCTCTGCGTGGTCCGCAGCGACAGAGAGAAGCTGACGACCCCCTACGACATCGCCGCCAGCGCGCTGTGGCTGAAGGAACGCGGCAAGCGCCAGCCGGGCAGTGTCATCGTGACCAACGCCGTTCCCGCAACCGACGAGCCGAGCTGAGGACGCGACCTGCGACCACCAACGCGAAGGACTCCTGAACATGGACTTCCCCCCAATTGACGAAGCCACTCGCCTGCGGCGCCTCGCGCCCCCTACCGGAAAGGTGTCGATGGTGCTCGACACGGACACCTACAACGAGATCGACGATCAGTTTGCCGTCGTGTACTCACTTCTTTCGCCCGACCGGCTAGACGTAGAGGCGCTCTACGCGGCGCCGTTTCACAATAACCGCTCCTCGGGGCCGGGCGACGGGATGGAGAAGAGCTACGAGGAGATCCTTCGTCTGCTCGACCGCCTCGGTCACCGTCACGACGGGTTCGTCTTCCGAGGGTCGCCCTCCTACCTGCCGGCGCCGGGCGAGCCGGTCCGCAGCGAAGCGGCGGAGCACCTCGTCGGGCGCGCCCTGGCCGACCGGGAAGGACCGTTGTACGTCGTCCCCATCGGCTGTGCGACCAACGTCGCCTCTGCCATGCTGTTGGAACCCAAGATCATCGAGCGGATCGTTGTCGTCTGGCTGGGCGGCAACCCGCACACGTGGCCCAGCGCCAGTGAGTTCAATCTGATGCAGGACCCGCCGGCGTCGCGACTGCTCTTCGACTGCGGCGTCCCGCTGGTGCATCTCCCATGCCGCAACGTGGCGGAGCACCTCCGCACAACTGTCCCCGAGATGGAGCGCCACGTGAAGGGTCAGGGCGCCATTGGCGACTACCTGTTCGACATCTTTTGTGGCTACCACACGAACCACTTCGCGTGGTCGAAGGTGATCTGGGACATCTCGACCATCGCCTGGCTCCTCGATAGCCGCTGGGTGCCGACGCACCTCACGCACAGCCCCATTCTGACCAGCGAACTGACGTGGAGTCACGACGCGTCCCGGCACTTCGTTCGCGAAGCCACCACCTGCAACCGTGATGCGATCTTCGGCGATCTGTTCCGGAAACTCGAGCGCCATGCCTCGGCGTAGACCTTCCGCTCGAAGGTCAATCTCCCGGTGCCGCGGCCAAGCCCGCCGCGGGGTCCTCGCCCTGCCAGCTCCAGCCGATGCCTCCGTGCTCCGCGGCGACGCCGGCGATTCGGGTGCCTGTGTAGACCACCACCACGTCGTCAAAGGGAAGCAGCGCGACCACGGTTTCCCGCAGGTCGGGGCTGTGCCAGCGCGGCTCTGCTGTCGTCAGGTCCAGCGCACTGAGCCGTTTGGATCCCGGGGCCGAGTAGTAGAGCCGGTCGCCATGAACCACCGCCGCTTGCCCCTCGGTCTGACTCGACCACGCCTGCTGACCGGACTGGAGGTCCAGCACCGCCACGGCCCGGTCCGCCCGCGCCACCAGCTTGCCGCCTGCCTCCGCGAAGAAGATGTCATTGCCCAGGCTGGTGAGGGCCAGCCAGACCGGCTTGCCGGTCTTGAGGTCAACGCGCAGGATCTTGTCCTTGCACTTGCAGTAGAGGCGGTCGCCGATGACCTGCGCGCGGTCGCCCAGTCCCATTGGGGCTTGGGCGACCCACCAGAGCTGGCGGCCGGTCTTCAGATCGAGGGCGTACAACCCGGGTTTGTCCGCCGCCACGAACACAAGCCCGTCCGCAGCGAAGAGCCGCACCGACAGCTTGAACGGTCCCGCTGCTGACCACACCACTTTGCCGGTACCGGCGTTCAGGCAGTAGATCTGGTCACTCACCTTGAGCAACACATTGTCGTCGACGACCAGCAGTCCGCCGCCCAGGCTCTGGGTGCGGGGCGAGGGCCTGCCAAACCACTTCACCGGGTCCCGGTCCTGCGTGAGGACCCACGCTCTGTCCAGCATCCCCTTGAGCGGCTGGAACCACAGCACTTTGCCGTCGGTCAGCGAGAGCCCACCGACCGCCTTTCCGTTGAGCAGCACCAGCACCTCGCCAGCGACGGCCAGCGACTCGACGTTGTCAGACAACGGCGTCTCCCAGAGGGACTGACCGCTGTTGAGGTCGAGAAGCTGTAGCTTCTGCGCGTTCATCTCCCCGGCGACAATCGGGAGCCGGCCCTGGTCCATCAGGTCGTCGAGGTCAGAGACCTGCTTGCAGGGCGTCTCCCACAGCAGAACTTCCGGCTCCTCTTGCTTCAGTGCGTGGACACAGGCACGCGATGGTCGTACAGCGCAAGGTCAGTGCTTTCATGGGACTCCCCTCCTGATCGCGCGCGAACGGGCGGAGTGCCAACGCCGCCCGGCGCGTTGGCCAGGAGGGTGCCTTGTCCTCAAGGAGATGTCAACCCCTGTGAGTGCCGAGGGGAGGCAATCGCGCGCAAGGGTAGAATAGGGACCACGAAACCTCGGGCACAACCGTTGTCCTCAGGAGGGAGCAGACCCATGAAACGGATCGGCGTAGTGCTTTCAGGCTGTGGAGTCTATGATGGCTCCGAGATCCATGAGGCAGTGCTGGCACTGCTATACCTCGACAAGGCAGGTGCGGAGGTCCAGTGCTTCGCGCCGGACAAGCCGCAACGCGACGTCATCAACCACCTCAAAGGCGAGACGGCAGCCGGCGAGCAACGCAACGTGCTGGTCGAGGCCGCCCGCATAGCCCGCGGGAACATCAAACCGCTCTCCGAGCTATCCGTCGAAGCACTCGACGCCGTGGTCTTCCCCGGTGGGTTCGGTGCCGCCAAGAACCTGTCGGCATTCGCGGTCGAGGGACCCGCGGGTGAAGTAGAGGCGGAGGTCGGTCGAGTCATCCGGGCAGCCGTCGACCAAGGGAAGGTAGTCGGCGCAATCTGCATCGCCCCCGCCGTCATCGCCAAGGCGCTGGAAGGCACGGGACGCACCCCCAAGCTGACCATCGGCACGGACTCAGGCACTGCCGGAGCGCTGGAGACCATGGGCGCACTGCACTGTTCGGCTTCCGTCTCCGAGGTGTGCGTCGACGAAGGCAACCGCCTCGTCAGCACCCCGGCCTACATGCTGGGCCAGTCGATTGCCGAGGTAGCCGTTGGCATCGAGGCGTTCGTGACGAAGGTCATGGAACTCGCGTAAGACCCGGCCGACAGCGCCGGCCGACCCCCCCCCGCTGACCGCAGGAGTGTGACCCGCATGGACAATGCCGCCGCCCTTTCTCTGCTGACCGGCGGGCAGCTCAGCCGGATCTGCGACGCCGCCTTCGCGGTCTTGGAGCGCACCGGTGTTCGGTTCGCCGACCCCAGGATCCTCGACGAGTTTGCGGAGCGCGGAGCGCGAATCGAGGCGGAACGAGGGCGCGTTCACTTCCCGCGCGCACTGGTCGAGTGGGTGCTCAGCGCGGTCACGCGCACGTTCGCGCTGTACTCGCGCGAGGGCGACCGGGTCGAGATCGGTCGGCCACACGTCCGTTTCAGCAACTCGACTTACGACGTCTGGGTGCTGGACTACGAGACGGGGCAGCGTCACCGGAGCACCCTCGCCCATGTCGAGCAGTTCGTGCGGCTGGGGGACGCGCTCGACGACATTGATATCCTCGGCGCGCAGGTCGTCCCGCAGGATGTGCCGGAGCCAATGCGGCAGATCAGGGCGGCCCAAGCGCTGCTGAAGCACACCACCAAGCCCTTCGTCATGAACCTGCTCAACGTCGAGGAGGGGGAGACGGTGTTGGCAATGGTGGAAGCAGCCTCGACCGGAACGTTGCGCGAACGGCCGCGGCTGTTCGTCCTCTTCTGCCCCGACAGTCCACTTCGGTACGAGGCGTGCGTGACCGACGTAATGCGACTGGCAGTGGGGCGCGGTGTGCCGGTCGGCATCGGGCCCTGTCCCGTGCTGGGCGCCTCGGCGCCCGTCACCCTGGCTGGGGCACTGGTCCAGACCGTTGCGGAAGCGCTGGCGGGGCTGGCGTTCGCCAAGCTGCTGGACGAGCGGTGCCTCGCCTACCTCGGCGCCACCCCCTTCGCCATGGCTCCCCACGGCAACCTGCTGATGGCTGCGCCGGAGTGCTACTTGATCTCGGCCGGATTCGCCCAAGTGTGTCGCCACTTGGGCCTCCCCAACTCCTTCTCCTGTACGCACACCGACTCGAAGCTCCCCACCATGCAGACCGGCTACGAGAAAGCAATGGGGCTGACCCTGGCCGCTCTCTCCTTCAGCCCGCTGGTCCAAGTCCCGGCCATTCTGGATGACGGCGCCACTACGTCCCTGCAGCAGCTCGTGATCGAGGCAGAGATGGCAGGCGCAGCACGCCGCCTGCTGCGCGGACTCTCACCCTCCGACGAGACTCTTGCACTGGACGTGATTCACGAGGGCGCAGCCGCGGGGAACCTCGTCGCCCACGACCACACCGTGGCGCACCTGCGGTCAGAGTTCTGGCGGCCGGCCGTCCTGCACCGCGGCACCCGCGAGCAGGCGGAGAGCGGGCAGAGCACGGTGGAGAAGAACGCCGTCGAGCGCGTCAAACACCTCCTGGCGATTCACTCTCCCCTCCCCCTGACTGCCGCCGCTGAACGCGAACTCGACAAGCTCGTCGGCAGGGCGGAGCAGCAAGCAGTCTGACCGAGGGCTCGCAGAGGACCGGGTCGTCAGCCGCATACCACCGTCGCGCCACCCGGTCAGCGGCTGCCGCGGGCGTCACAATAGGCAGCCCACGATCGTCCATAGGCGTGCGATGACGCTCCATAGGCAACCTATGGGGGTCCATAGGCGACCTATGGCGCTCCTCTGCTCGCCCTCCCTGGAGACGCATTCACCAGCCGCGCTCTCGGAGCGCTACGGGTCCCGCTTCCACTGAAGCTCCGCGCCAACACGCTCGCACACCGCCTCGGCCTTGAGCACGAACTCCCGCACCAACCGGACGGTGTGCCCGAAGTCGTCCAGCCGCAGGAGGCTGTTGGGTGAGTGGATGTAGCGACAGGGCACCGACACGACACCGACACGACACCGGTGAGGACCCCGCGGCGGGAGGTGTGGATCGCGCCGGCGTCGGTGCCACCGTAGGTGGGCAGCTTGTACTGGAACGAGATGCCCTTCCCCTTCGCCAGGTCCTCCAAGGCTTGGACGAGCTTGCGGTTGACGATGATCGTCCGGTCTGCCACGGAGAGGGCGGGACCCTTTCCCAGCGCGGTGGGGCACTTGTCTTCAGACACGCCGGGCATGTCGCCGCCGATGGTGCCCTCCAGCGCCAGCGCGAGGTCGGGCTTGACGCCGAAGGTAGCCGTCTTGGCGCCGCGCAGCCCGACTTCCTCGCAGACCGAGAAGCTGCAGACCAACGTGAAGGGCAGCGACCGCCCCTTCAACGCGTCCAGCACAACGATCCTCACCGCGCAACCCGCCCGGTCGTCGAATGCCTTCCCGAGGGCGACGCCCGGGCTCAGCTCCTCGAACGGATACCAAAGCGTCTCCGGATCACCGATGGTCAGCCCGCGCGCTGCGACCTCCTCGCGTGAGGCGGCGCCGAGGTCCACGAACAGGTCCTCGAGCTTGAGCGCCTTGCTGCGCTCGGCCTCTTCGAGAATGTGCGGCGGCTTCGCCCCGAAGACACCCGCGAGCCGTTCACCGGCGCGCGTGGAGAACGTCACCCGGTGCGTCAGCAAAGTGCGGTCGTCCCACCCGCCCAGTGCCGCCAGGCGGATGAAGCCTTGGTCATCCACGTGCCGGACTGGGAACCCGACCTCATCCACATGGGCGTCCAGCATAACGCACCGCTTGCTCTCGCCCTTGCGCGTGGCAAGGAGGTTGCCCAGCGCGTCTACCTGGAGTTCGTCAACGAGGGGCTCGATCCACGTGCGGATGGTCTGCCGGACTTCGTCCTCGAAGCCGGAGGGACCGAAGGCTTCGGAAAGGGACTTCAGTAGCTTGAGCGTGTTCATGGTGCTCTCCGTTGGGGGGGGGCTGTGCACGGTGGACCGATCCGACCGATCGGACTGATCCGACAGAGCAGGCTCCTCGGCAGGCGCTGCGGGCCCGGCGGCACGAAGCCCCGCCGCTACTCCTTCCGGAACTGCAAGCAGTAGTGGTGCATGGTGTTGCTCACCCAGGCATTGCCCATGCCGTAGGGTGCCAGCTTCTGGTTGTCCTGCAACCAGATCTTCTCGTCCTTCAATGCGAAGAACTCGCCGAGGCGCCGCCCGAGGTCCCAGGCCAGCGGGTAGTGCTTGCCGGCCTTCTTGACATTCTTGACGATGACCGTGAGATAGCCGCGTGGCTTCAGTACCTCGTGGACTTCGCGGTAGATCGCGACCAGCTCTTCGAGGAACCGGTTGTAGTCCTCCAGGTTGCCGACGTCACGCTCGTCGTCGGAGTAGTTGAGGTCCAGCTCGTCGCTCTCCCGCCGCTTCTTCTGCGTCTCGAAGCCCCGCATCTTGAGCATGTCCCAATAGGGCGGGCTGGTGATGCAGTAGTCGAACTCCGGCAGGTCCAGTTTCGACAGCTCGCGGGAGTCTGCAGCGATCAGCCGGGCTTCCACTTCGGTTGGGTGGTCAACTCGGTAGCTGTCCACCCACTCCTGCGCGATGCGGAGGTACTTCTCCATCAGGTCGACGCCAACGCTATTCCGGCCGCACTGCAGGCACGCCAGGCAGGTGCTCCCGGTGCCCACCATGGGGTCGAGCACCCACTGCCCTTCCTTGGTGAAGAACTCAACGAACTCCCGCACCAGCGTCTCAGGGAACTTTGCCGGGTGCGCCAGCACGCCCTTCTTCCGCCGCGGCGGGTTGTGCACGAACCAGCTCTTCTGGAACAGCAGCCAGTCGTGGTTGGACAGGTCGTTCAGCCGGTTCTGGTAGTGGCTTTTCTTGGGCTCTGAAGACACGGCTGCTCACAACTCCGCAAATGGCAGGGCCGCCGCGCCGGGACCCAACGGCAGGCACACTTCGCCAGGATGGACTACGTGCCCGGGTGCAGCTTTGTTGCCGAGGTCGCATTGCCCGGCGGCTTGTGCAAATGTGCATTCGAGAGGCATGATTGCAGGCCCGGGTTGTCTGCCGCTTCGCGCTCATCCAACCAGGTGAACGAACCTGGCTCCTCCGGCCGAGGCGCAGAAGTGGACCTCCATGCGCGTGGCCGCGTTCGGGTGGGCGGCTCGGTACTGCGCGGCAAGGGTCTCCCGAATCTGCTCGCGTCGTGACGGGTCGCTGAACCCGATGCACGAGCCGCGGAAGCCGGCACCACTGAACCGCGCACCGAGGACGCCTTCGCACTGGCATAGAATGGTGTAGAGCGAGGTCAGTTCCGGCGAACCGCATTCGTAGTTCTCGAGGGAGCTGCGGCCGGAGTCGCGGACCAAGTGACCAAACGCCTCGAGATCGCCGCGGCGCCAGGCTGCGACCCCGGCAGTCACCCGCTCGCACTCGGAGAAGAAGTGCACCGCGCGTTTGCGCAGTTCCAGCGGGAGCTTGTCGCGGTGGCGAAGGTATACCTCGCGAGGGACCCCGCGCAGCCTGGCTCGCTGCGGCGCCGGTTCACCGGCGAGCTGCAGCAAGCGCTTCGCGGCCTCCCCGCACTGGGCGACGCGCTGGTTGTAGTCAGTTCCAGTCAACGCCTGGGTGACGCCTGAGTGGACTATTAGCAGGTCGACGTTTGGCAGGCTCGCAGCCGGCGGGATCGACTCGACGGTCCGCGCCTGACAGTCCAGGAAAGCCAAATGGCTCCGTTTGGCGAGCAGGATCATGGATTGATCCAGGATGCCATTCTGCAGGCCGAGGTAGCCGTTCTCGATTCGCTGATCTAGCGAGATGTTGGCGAAGGCGTCAACGTCCAGCGCATTCACCTTCTCCAACGCCAGCAGGTACGCGCAGCCCACCGCAGCCGAGGAACTCAGGCCGCCGATGGGCACGCTGCCGCCGATAACGGCATCCATGCCTGTCAGCAACTCGTAGTGCTCTGTGAGAGCCATCGTCGCGCCGCGGACGTAGTTGCCCCAATCGCCCGCGGTGCCGGCCGGCACCGCGTCGAGGGGGAACTCCACCAGCCCGGGGAAGTCGAGCGAGCGGACGCGGACGCGCTTCGCTTCGTTTGGGGCGAACGCCAGCAGCACACCGCGGTCGAGGGCCATGCCGGTGGCGAGCCCCAATTGGTGATCCACGTGGGCGCCCAACGGACACAGGCGATACGGAGCCAGCACGAACTGCAGCTCGCGTGGCTCCGAACCGAACGCCTCGCGGAACACGGCCGTCAAACGCCGCGCCAAGGCCGCCTGCCACGAACCGGCGCCCCCCTCACACTGCGCCATGCGCATAGACCACCTTCACCGGTTCTTCGCCCGTGCGCCGCGTGGCATGGGTCGTGTTCGGCGGCACAGAGAGCGCGGTGCCGGGCCTCACTGCGTGTACAACGTCGCCCACACAAACCTCGCCGGTGCCACTGACGACGTAGAGGGCTTCCTGGTCACCATGCGTCTGCAGCGGCCCGAACTCCTGCGTATGGTACTCCGCAACACCCAGGCTGAAGCCCGCCGTGGTGGGGAGACCCTCGGTTCCCACCAGGTCTTTGCTCCAGCGGTCGGGGTGCTGTTCCGGGTTCACGTCGTCTTCATGGATGGGCGAACACACACTTGCGCTCATGCTGGGGCAACCTCCACCGACAGCCGCAAACCGACTCCCTCAAGGAGGGACCGCAGGCTCGACAGCCGCGGATTGCCTTGGGAGGAGAGCATGCGGTACAGATTCTCGCGGTTGAGCTGAGCCGTGCGAGCCACCTCGCTCATCCCTCGCGCTTCGGCTACATCGCGCAACGCAAGCAGAAACACCTCGGAGTCCCCCTCATCCAGTGCTGCGCTGAGGTAGTTTGCGGCTTGCTCAGGATCTGTAAGACGGTCTCGGAGACCCTCCGCGTAGCTAACTGTAAGTGTGCTCATGGCTTTCTCCGTTGGTAGTCGGCCCAGTAGTCGCGAGCCTTCTTGAGGTCACGCGCCTGAGTCCCCTTGGCGCCGGTGCACAGAAGAACAACAAGGGTGTTGCCGTCGCGGCCGAAGTAGACGCGGTAGCCCGGGCCATGGGGTGCCCGCAGCTCGCTCACGCCCTCTCCGACGAGCTTGCAGTCGCCGAAGTTGCCGACGCGAACTCGCCCCAAGCGGGCATCGATCCGAGCAACAGCGCCTTTGTCACGCAGCCGCAGAAGCCATCGCCTGAAGGGGACGCGCCCGTCCACCGTGACGTACTCAGCGATCTCGATTCGAGACGCGGCCACGGGAGGACTGTAGCACAGAAACTACAGAGGCGCAATCAGGTCCCGCTCTGCGGTCCAAGGGCACGCCGCGGCATGGCGGTTTGCTCGCGCACGGTGTATCATCCTCCGCAAACTGCACTTCATCCGACCGGAGGCTGACCGATGTCCAGCAGCTTGTGGCAACCTAACTTCGACCGTGTGTTGACCGTCCTTCGCCGCGAGGGCGAACCGGATCGCGTGCCGTTCTTCGAGCTATTCCACGACGCCCAGGTCATCGAGGCAATCATGGAGCGACCGATCCCCGGCGACCAGGACGAGTGGCGCAGATACCGAATCGAGTTCATGACGAAGCTGGGCTACGACTACGTTGTGGGGTGCCACACCTTCGGCTTCCCCGGGAAGGCAGCGCTGTTGGCCGACGACACGGCCGACTTGAGCAGAGGCAAGCGCGGGTGGGCCGACGAGCACAGCGGTCCCATCGCCAACTGGGAGGACTTTGAGAAGTACGAATGGCCTCAGGTCACCGACGCCACCTTCGAGGACCTCCAGGAACTTGCGCCGCTGTTGCCGGACGGGATGAAGGTCACGGCCACGCTGCCGGGCGGGCCCTTCGAGAATCTCTCGCGGCTGTTCGGTTACGAGCCGCTCTGCTTCGCGCTGATCGAGCAACGCGATCTCGTTCAAGCCGTCATCGACCGGATCTGCGAAGGCGACCTGACCGTGTACCGAGGCCTGTGCGAGATGGACCACGTGGGTGCCCTCTGGCTCAACGACGACCTCGGCTTCAAGACGCAGACGATGATCTCCCCCGCCGACCTCCGGCAGTACGTCTTTCCGTGCTACAAGCGACTCGTCGACTACGCCCACGAGCACGGCAAGCTGGTCATGCTCCACTCCTGCGGCAACCTCCGGGAGGTCATGGACGACATCGTTGACTGCGGGCTGGACGCCAAGCACTCCTTCGAGGATGTCATCCAGCCCGTCCCCGACTTCAAGCGACAGCACGGCGGTCGGATCGCCGCGTTGGGCGGCATCGATGTCGATATGTTGTGCCGCGGCACGGAGGACGAGGTTCGTCGCTATACCCGGAACGTCCTCGAGCAATGTGCGCCGGGTGGCGGTTGGGCGCTGGGTTCCGGCAGCAGCGTCGCCAACTACATCCCGATCCCCAACTTCCTCGCGATGCTGGACGAAGGGCGGACGGCAGGGGTGTACTCGCACTGACCGCGCCGCCCTTGGGCCCCGCTGTACGTTGTTCCCAGAGAAGGAGCCGACAAGATGGACGCAACAATCAGCCGCCGCATCTTCCTGGGGGTCAACGCTGCCGCCGGGGTCGGCATGGCGCTGGCTGCCTCGCAGGCGTCTCACGCCGGCGCAGAGGAGAAAGGGGCCGTCGGGGTAGGCATCGTCGGCGTGGGGGGCAGAGGCAGTGGGCTGCTGGGGCTCCTGCTGGGGATGGAAGGCGTGGCCGTGCGTGCCGTGTGCGACATCATTCCCGAGCGGGTCGCCAACGCCCAGAAGCGAGTCATCGCCGCCGGCCAGGCCGAACCGGAGGGGTGCTCGCGAAGCGAGACCGACTTTGAGCGACTGTGCCAGCGGGATGACCTGGACGCAGTAATCACCGCCACGCCGTGGGAGTGGCACACGCCGGTAGCGGTGTGCGCCATGAAGCACGGGAAGTACGCCGCCTCGGAAGTGCCGTGCGCCCTCACTGTGCAGGAGTGTTGGGATCTCGTCGACACCTCGGAGCAGACGGGCAAGCCCTTCATGATGCTGGAAAACTGGAGCTTCCGCAGCGACAACCTGGCGGTGCTCAACATGATCCGCCAGGGGCTCTTCGGCGAGATCGTCCATTGCCATTGTGCCCACTCGCACGATTGCTTGAGTCACTGGTACCACGGGTCGGCCAAAGCTTGGGCGGCGAAGTACCTGACCACCCACAACTGCGACCTCTACCCGACGCATGACCTCGGCCCCGTGCTGAGCTGGATGGACATCGGCTGCGGCGACTACTTCGACTACATAACCTCGACCGCCACCGACTCCTTCGGCCCCAGAGACCACTACACCCGCAACTTCGGCCCGGACCACCCGCTGGCCAAACAGAAGTACACCCAGGGCGACATTGTGACCAGCGTCGTGCGCACGAAGAAGGGCAAGACCCTCGTCATCAACTACGACATGCAGTTGCCGCGGCCGTACGACAATCGCTGGATGATTCAGGGCACGCACGGACTGTATAATGAGCAACGCAACGCGGTGTACATCGACGGCGTCGCCACCGACTGGGACCCCTTTCCGCCGTATCACGAAGCGTACAAACACGCCTGGTGGCGCGAGGGATCGTCTGCCGACGGGCATGGCGGAACCGACTGGCTGGAGCTGAAGCTCTTCGTCGAGGCGGTGCGCAACAAGACGCAAACGCCGTTGGACGTGTACGACTCGGTGACCATGAGCTGCGTGTTCCCGCTCTCTGGCGAGTCAATCGCCAAAGGCAGCGCGCCGGTGCAGGTCCCGGACTTCACTCGTGGGAAGTGGGAGACGCGCAAGCCGTATTTCGCACCGGACGACGGCAAGTTCGTCCGCCCCGGCGCAGCGCCTGTCGGCCGCACGGAAGACGGAATGCTCACGCAGGAGTTCGCCCTCGGACTGCGCACGCCGGAGGTGCAACTGCCCGGCGTCAGCCTCCGCTTCACCGGCGACCCGACGCCACATGCCGGCTGGGCGGCGGCGGCAGGCCAGCCAAGCCACTGCATGTTCGCCGCTGAGCAGTGGGGCATCGAGATCGGCGTGCCGAAGGGGAGCACAGGCAAAGTCGCCGTCTACGCGTATGACCTGGAAGGCGTCCGGAAGCAGACCGTCGTCTTCGAGAACCGCGAGCCGGACAGGCTCGACGACTTCCACAAGGGCGTGTGGGTTGAGCACGCGTTCACGGCGGAGGACACCGAGGACGGGCTGTTGCGCCTGACGGTGTCAAAAGCCGGCGACGTGGGGAACTGTGTGTTGTCGAGGCTGAGGGTGGCGGTTGCGGAGTGACGAGAAGACACGCTTGGGGCGCCCATGCCAGAGAACCTGCTCGTCCGTCTGCAGTACCGCAAGCACCTCCGGATTGCTCGTTGTGTGTGACGTGTTCATCCTGGTCCCCAATGCCTCGTTCGGCCTACGAGGGTACTTCGATTACTCAGCCACGCACAGAGTCTCTGCTGTTCGCAGGTCTCCAGACCGCTCACCCGGCATGACCGCAGGTCTCCAACGTCTATCCACTGGCCTCTGGAGACCTTCGGTCGAACAGGTGTTCCGGTCGGGAGACCGGAACACCGCAGCGGGAACACAGCGTACACGGCGCGGGGGATGAAGCTCCCCCGCTACTGCTCTCTCCTCACCCACAACTGCTCCTCCGCAACCACGACCTTTGGCTCGCCCCACAGGGCGTGATCGTTGATGGTGTTGTCGGCGGGGCCGCAGTCAACGGTGAGCTTGAGGCGCACCTTCTGACCGGCGAAGGCAGCGAGGTCCGCCGTGGCGCGTTGCCACTTCCGGTCTCCGTGGTGTTGGCTGAAGACCTCGGTTTCGCGTCCAGCACCGTCGAGAACCTCAACTTTGAACACGACGCCATCGCTGGGATCGCCACCATCAGCCATTGCCATGAAGAAGTCCAGCGACGCGGAGGGCTGCTGCGGCAAGTCGATCACGAAGGTGGCGAACACGTAGCCGGCCTTCAGTGGACCGTAGGGTGGATGCATGAGAAAGCTGGGGCGCTCGACGCCGTCTGATCGGCCGCCGCCGCGGTTGGCGTCGCCGCTGTACGTTACCTCGCCGCCGAACGCCTCGTCACCTCCCCGGGCACGGTAGCCTTTCACGAATGGCAACTTCGAGTCGAGCAGATCGGCGAGGACACGCTTTGCGATCTCGGCGGTCAGCGTCGCGGTGGCGACTACAGGCCCGCTGGTCGCGGCTACCTCGTAGCTGCCGTCCTGCCACGGAAGCGACAGTTCGAACGGGAGGGATGCCAGGGCTCTCGGCGGCACCGCAAGCTCGGCGTTGGCCGGCATGCAGGTTCCTTCCGGCGAGATCTTCAGCCGGATCGGCTGGGTCGTCTCCTGCTCCAGGTTGCTGCTCAGGAGCACCTTTGCATTGAGCGCTTCACCGCGCTTCAGGTACGAACTCCGCGGAACGTCCAGCGACAGCTCGCAGGCGCCCACGGCAATGAAATCCAACCAGAGCGTGTCCGTTCCGGACGGGATCCCGAGCCAGAGGTGCCCGCCCTCCTTCGCGTCACTCGGAACTGAACAGGTGAGGGTGTTGCCCTTCACCTCCGCTGCAGCAGGCCGGCGCTGACCGCCGATCTCCCAGAACGCGTTGCCGGCGACGACCTCGATGCCCTTCGGGAGAGTCGTCCGCACGTCCGCTCCGGAGACGGCCAGCGTGGTCCCACAGACCATCTCGGGTGGACGGTTGTCCTTTGCAACCGACACCTTGTACTTCAGGGCCGGTTCGGCCCCCGCGAGGATATGGAACATGCCGCGGCTCCAGCGAGTCGCTGGCGAGGCGACAACCGAACCGTCTTCCGCATAGCCGACGGTCTTGAGCGACCGATTCCCTCCGACCTTCACCAGTGCCGGCGAAAACGCGAAGTCGGCGCACTTGGTGGTGGGAATCACCCACCAAGCGCCGCGATCCCTCTTGAGGGCCGCGCTGCCTTCCAGCGCAAGCTGCCCAAGGAAGGCAAACCCGCCACGGCTATCGGCGTAGAACTGGTCCGTGCCCAGGCTGCAGTCCACCCGCTGGCGCGGCCCGGCAGACTCACCCGGTCCCCCTGCCGGGACGACGGCTGAGTAGGTGAGCAGCTCGTCGTCCGTCCGCGAGACGACATAGCCCCACGCGGGAAGCTCGAACGGCAGCGACAGCACTGGGGGGGTCCACGGCTCCGTCTGACCGTTGACCAGCACCTCGGTGCCGTTCTCGTAGACCACGTGCACTCGGTTCGTCGGCCACTCCGGCGACCGCATTGCCGTGGCGGAGTCGACCAGCCTCCCGCCCACCTCGTACTCGATCGTCCGCACCGGAACCATCGCGTAGCGCTTCTGCGCTTGCTGCATCATGTAGTAGCACTTCAGGTCGCCCGGCATGTCCCACTCGCCCAGGAAGCCAATGTGTCCGTATGCCAGTGTTGTCGTCAGGAACTGGTCGAGGTTGCGAGGCGCGCCGCCGAAGAACATACCCGGGCTGCCCATGCCGGCATCCATCTGCAGCGGGTGCATCTTCAGCAGGTCGAAGTCAACCAGCAGCGGTTCCTGGGGCCGGTTGGGGCAGATGCTCTGGGCGTAGTTGCCGTCGGTGAGACCCGAGTACCACCAGTGGTTGTTGCCTTCGGAATAGACCGGGCCCTTGTGGGCGGATTTCTCGTTGTAGAGCAGCCGGCCGAAGCACTCGAACGTGCGGCGGAACGTGCCAGCGCCGGGCACCCGGGCGTCGTAGTCGACGCGCGAGAAGGGACTCACTGCAGTGTGCACGTCGCAGTAGCTGTGGTTCTCGCCGAACTTCGCCTGAATCTGCGGCGCCAGCTTCGCCTCCATCTCGACGGAGCGCATGGGCTTGGGCGCGTAGCAGCGCATCCAGGCACGCATCCAGTCACCGTTGGGTGCCCGGGTGACCCAGTCTTCGTTCCAGTACTTGTTGACTGGAGCGTAGTCGGTGTAGTTGGTGTACAGCCCGACCCGCCAACCCCGCGCCTGAACCGCCGCGACGAACTTGCGCAGTGCCTCGTCGCCACCACGTTTGGGCGCGGCCTCCAGCCGGAAGGTGAAGCTCTCGCCAGCGTCCCGCCACGAATCTTCGTGGTAGCGGATGCTCACCTTCTCGCAGCCGTACTTGCGGTAGCGCGTTGCCTCGTCGATCTCCGCCCGGTGGTCGGCGCCGCTCTTCACGCGCCACAGGCGGTCGCCCTGTTCGTCTTTCATCGGTGACGGCGGATTGGGGATGGTCGGCAGCACCTCGTCGAAGTCAGGCGACACGTTGAGGAACAACCGCTCGCGGACGGGGTTCCGACTGCCGTCGGTCTTGGGGACGTAGCGCGCGCCGCCGTTGAAGGCCGCCCAATCCGGCCCGACGGTTGCTCCGCCATCCAGCACAGAAGCGTCCGAGACGTACCAGTCGAACTGGGTGAAGAAGAACAGCCCGTCCGCGTAGAGCGCGCGCGGATCGTTGCCGCCGTAGGTGAGGTATGGAATGCGGAACAGCTTCGCGTCGCGCACCGGTTCTGCGCGCCCAAGCGCCACTCGCTCCACCACCGGCTGCTCAACGGCCACGTCGATGACCAGCGACTTCTGCCAAAGGCGGAAACGGTACTCAACGTCGGCGCCCACGTCGGCGATTTGGAGATGCCACCGGACAGTGAGCGCGCCGTCTTCGAGCGATTTGCCCTTTAGGGTGCGCACCCCGTCGGGGTCGGCAGGCGACGCCAGTCCGCCTCGCGCGGCGAGCTGCAACCCGCCGCCGACGCACGGTCGGACCACCGTGTCTCCCCGGCGCACCTCGAGGTCGCCGAGCGTGCCGTCCGTCGGCGTGTACCGGTACTCGAGATCGCAGTCGCGCCCGCGGTACGAGAAGACCGTTGCCTGGCCGTCTTCGCGCACGCTGTTCTTGAAGTCACGCGTCTTGTTGGTCGGCAGAATCGTCTCCGGCCGCGTCGGGAATGGCAGCTTCGCCGGCCACGGCTCGAACTGCAGCGGCTCTAGCACTTCCTTGAAGAAGTAGAGCGGTCCCAGGTACACAGCCCGCTTCTCCGTGTTGCGCGCATTGGTGAACCGGAGGCCGACGAGCTGAACGGGCCGCTTGAGCTTCGCCAGCTCCTCCGCGTTCAGCCGGGCGTTCGCCAGGAACCAGTACTGGTAGTCCATGCCGCCCAGCGGCTTCTCGAACTGCCAGCCGGCGGCATCGCGCAGCACGACGCTGACGTGCAGCGGCGGCGTCTTCGGGTCCGGCGCCCAGCCCCAGTTGTTGCCGTAGTTCCAAAAGTTGGTCGAGTCCCACGGGTCCGGGATCGTGAGCGGTTCCTTGGGGCGGACAAGCAGCGACGGATTGCCGCCGGTGCCAAAATAGACCAGCTTGGCGCAGTGATCCCGATACAGCCGTTGCTCCTGCGACCGGTAGAGCCAGCCCTCCGCCTCGCGCCCTTCAACCGCCCAGCCGGACACGTCGTCGAAGGCGACGAGCGGCGGGCGTTCTTCCACGCGGCCCGCCATCTCATACGGCCTCTCCCCGACGGGGCCGGCTGCAACGTCGGCGTTGAGCGCTTCGTGGACGAGGGTGTCCTGTGCCATGAGGGGAAGACCTCCGAGGAAGAGCACCCCGAGTGTCAGCGCCGCCACGCCCACGGAGCGAGGGACCCGATGGAGGGCGCCTATCTGGAGTTCGGTCAAGTTCATGACTACTCCCCTTGTCTGGGCGACTCGCTGGAGTCGCCAGTCTACTTGGCTCTCCCGCTCTCCGAGCTGGACCAGGTTGCCAGGAACTCCTCAGGCGTGAGAACCGGCGGGCCCGTTTGAGGGAAGTCGCCGGGATCGCGCGAAATGAGGTACCGCGCCTTCGCGCGCACGGCCGAGTGGAACTGAACCGCGTCCTCGAAATCGTCCAGGGGAGAGTCGATCGACTGGTTGGTGATTCTGGCGTCTGGAGCAATCGGCTCGAAGACGTCTCTTACCAGTCGCAACGCCTCTCTCGCCTTGTCCTTACTCTCGGCCTTCCTGATGATGTAGTAGAGATTGTTGAAGCTGATGGCGGACACGCACGCCTTCACCTCTCCACGTTCAGCCAAGGACCAGACTTGCGCGGCCGCCGAGTAGAACGGCTCACGCTTCGCCAGCACGTCGAGCAGCACATTCGTGTCGACGAACAGGGTCATGGCTGCACCTGGTACTTCTCAGCCAGCGCCTCGGTCAGCAGTTCGTGATCGGGGCGATCGTCCGGAAGCCGAACCAGACCGACGGCCCGCTCCGTGAGCGGACCAAGCGGCAACGCGGCTTCGTCCCGTTCAGGCCTCGCGGCAACGACGAATCGGGCGAACATGGCCGAAACGCTCGTGTGCCGGGCCCGAGCGAGTTCCTTCGCTTCGTTCACCAGCGCTCCGTCGGCGCTGAGGGTCAGCTTGACGGTTGGCATCTGCGTAGCCTCCATACGTGCTTCTCAGGGAGAATAGTACGTGCTTCAGACAAACGCGTCAAGGTCGCCCGGAGCCGACTCACGCGAGGGCTGCGAGCCTGCGGCTCTCAATGGAGTAGTGGAGGGCATCGATTGGGTCGGGCGGGGGGACTGGGTGATGCAGCGTCCCGTAGGACTCCACGAGCGCCGTCGGGATCTCCAGCTTGTCTGCTGTCGGGGTGTTCGGGGTCGCGTCGAGCAGCGCCCCAATCTCGGCCAGCGCTACGTCGTAGTCAGATTCGGTTTGGATCGGCTTGATCTGCATGGCGTACTCAACAGAACCACACAATATACTCCCGCGCCTTCGGCGTGAACATCCCCAGGATACCCCACAGCCCGCCACCGACGAGGTAGTGCCCCATGACCAGACCGAAGAAGGCCGGCGCCATGCAAACGCGGAGGGAGGCACCGCCGAGGCGGTGGATGAGGGTCTTCAGCGTCCAGGCCGTCAGGAAGGCGAACCAGGGGACGTGACCGTAGGCGGCGGCGACGGCGAAGCCGAGGGGCGCCAGCGGGAAGCGAAGGATGAGCGAACGCACAACGGTCAGCGCGCAGACGACGGCAAACCCGACGCCCAGGAAGGCGGCGTGCATCCGGTCCGGCGAAAGGGGCGTCGCAAGCATGCTGTCGAGCTGGCGGAAGATCGACACGGCTTGCTGCGTGCGGTAGCCGCCCAGGATGGTGCCGCCGTCGATCACGTTGTTGCCGTACTTGTAGAAGGCGGTCAGGTGCGTAAAGTAGCCGCCAGCGATTCCCAGTACCAGCCCCAGCAGAATCGCCCACACCGCCAGGTCGCGCCGCCGCGCCCCGACGACTTCCTCGGCCTTCATGGCTTCGAGTCCGTCGGCCATGAAGTTCTGAACCGCCAGGCGATCGAAGATGCTCAGCGTGGAGAGTGCCACCAATGGCCGGACCCCCGCGCCGCCGGCCAACGCCTGACTCCCAAACGTCGAGTAGAGCCCGCGCACCCACTGCCCGATTGGCCAGGCGTAGCTCATCGGGATACCCATCTCGGCGCGCATGCGTGAGTACACAAGCGGCGTGGCGAACAGCAAGGTGGTGTAGAGGGCGGCAACCCACGGCCGAATGCCGACCACCACGAAGAACGCCCACAGCGCCACGCCGCCCAGGCAGCCGCCGGCAAGCGCCAACCGGTACGGAAGCGGCTCCCGGCCCTCAGCCCCGGTGGTCCCGCGTCCGAGGACTGAGCGGGCGACGGCCGCCAGGTGGTGTCGCGCGGCGTAGACGAGACACACCGCCAGCGCCAGGTACGCCCCCTGCGACTGCGCCGCCTCGAAGGGCACGCCCGGCAGCGACAAGCCGAACAACTCAGCGAAGAACTTCTCGAACCGCAGCACCAGGTAGAACAGCCACACCGAGAGGCACGCTTCCTGGGGCGCGAAGTAGGCCAGCCCCACCACCTCCGGGCGGAAGTGCATGGGGATCGGCCGAAGCCCGGACCACGGCTTCTCCGTGAGGAACTGCCCGAAGTCGAACTGCAACCCGGTGGCCGGAACGCTGGGGTCGAAGATGTGCGCGATGTTGAACAGGTTGAACACGGCCGACACGGCGAACCCCATCCAGAAGAGGCCGCTGCTCAGCAACGGCGGCATGCGGGTCCGACGCCGAGTGCCGCCCATGGTCTCCGACGACGCTTCGCCAGCGTCGAGAAGATGCACAGCCAGCCCCACCAGCGGGAAGGAGAGCCGCTCATTGCGCGTCCACTGCTCGCGGAACAGCGTGATCCAACACAGCATCGCCACGGTGTAGACCACCAGGATAGCCGCCCAAACCAGGAGCGGCACAGCCCACCCTCCCCACGGGACCGCGCCGCTCGGCGTGCCCTCGAACATATCCAGGATGAGCTTCGGGTCCTGCGGTGTCAGCCAGCGAGGCAGCTCCTCCGCAAACTGAGCGAAGTGGTTCTCCGGGGAGGCGTAGTACGGCAGGACCGTCAGCGTCGGCAGCAGTTGCCGGACGATGTTGGCGCAGGAGATCGGCGCGATGATGGTCAGGGCGAAGTAGACGACCAAGCTCTCCGGGCGCGACAGCGCCAGTTGCTTGCACCAGCGGCGCACTCTCGGTCCCAGCCCGCCAATCAGAACCAGTGCCACCACGGCAGGAAGCGCCGGCGTCCCCTCGCCGACGAGACAGGTGAAGTCGATCAGCGAGGCACGGCGGATCCAGATCAGGCTCAGCGTGCCGAGGACCAGTAGAACGAGGACACTGCGTGGCGTGAAACCAGGCAGCGGTGCGGAGGCTGTGACCTCGGCGTCTGCGCGTTCGTTGAGGTCGGGTGAGGCGCCCATCTCCTACGACCCCGCCACGATCTGACCCACGATGTCCATCCCCACCTTCTCGCTCCACGCTGCGATGAGCTTCGCGAACACCGGGCCCGGCTTCCCGGTGCCGATCTCGACACCGTTGATCCGGGTCACCGGCGCCAGGCAGTAGGGGGTGCTGGACAGGAAGGCTTCGTCGGCGTTGACCACGTCGTACACCTGTAGCTCGCGCGCCTCGAAGCCCAAGCCCAATTCGGCGCACAATTCCGCCACGGTCGCAAGGCTGATGCCCCACAGGATGTTTCGCTGGCTGGGGCTCAGGACGACGTTGTCTTTGGCGATCAGGAAGTTGGAGCCGCTGGTCTCGGTGACGTTCCCGTCGAGGTCGAGGCAGAGAGTGACGGCCTTCGGATCGACGAGATGCGCTTCCTGATCGGCCAGCCACCAGTGCATCCGGCTGCGGCACTTGATCTTCGGGTCGATGCACTGCGGCGGGACGTGGCGGATCGACGGCGTGACGCAGTGCACGCCCTCGGTGTAGTAGTGGCTCCAGTACTCGAAGGGCAGCGGGAAGGTGTGCATGCAGTACGTCGGCGTCAGGTCGCCCGGCGCCCCCGCGGCGCCGGCGTACACGCGGAACTCGCCGGGCGAGATGAACTGGACGAGGGCAAGCTCTCTCTCGGGCGCGAGCAACGACGCGTTGTGCGCAATCAGCTCGCGCGCGAGGGTCACCGTCTCCTCGGGCGTCTCGACGGGCTGGATCCGGGCGTACTTACAGGATCGATAGAACCGCGCTACGTGATCTTCGAGGCGGTACGGCTGCTGCCGGAAGGTCCGCGTCAGGTCGGTAACCGTGGCGCCCAGGATGATCGCCGCATCGTAGATGGCGAGGTGCGCTTGCGACGCCGGCACTTTGCGGCCGTTGAGGTAGACAAGAGGCTCAGGTCCGGGCATGGCTCGATCTCCTTCGACAACGCGTCTGCCCCTGTCCGGCTACTCTCCCGCGGAGGACTAGTAGGGGTAATGCGCCGTCCGCCCCCAATTCCCTGCCCCGTCTCGCGAGCGGACGTGGAAGAACCACTGCCCGGGTTCGCTGGGTTGGGGGAGCAATGCTTTCGCTTCCTTGCCTTCCGGCTGCGCATCCGGCGCTGTGTCGGTGGAGCGGTCGAGGACGTAGCTGTGCTCGGCGATTCCGGTAGCGTCGACGGTCTGCCAGGTGAACGACGGGGGCGTGGGGGCGGGGGCGGTCAGGGCGAAGTTGTCGAGGTATACCCGCGAAGGTTGGGAACACACCGAAGTCCCGGTGCGACTTCGGCTCCGTCTGGGAGAATCCCCTCTGTCCTACGTCTGCTGCACGCCTGCCGGGGAAGTTCCGCGAACTTCCACTTCGGTGTATTCCTAACCTTCGCGACTATAGCAGAGCTTCGCTCGCGCCAAGACGATCGCGTCGTCCTGCGTCTGGAGCGCGAGGCCGTGACTCGAACCTGTTCCGGGGACAGTCTCAAGGAGATGTGGGCTGAACTGGACCGGGTCTCCGCCGGCTACCTCCGTGTCGGCGACCAACTCCTCTGTCAGTTGGGCCACATCACCGACCCGCAGAAGCGCTGCCTGGAACAGCTCCGAGTACCGCTGACAATCCGCCTCGGTAGCGAGTAAGGTGCCGCGAAAACGGGCGGGGAAGGCTCCTACGGGCACTTCTTGACACTTATGATCAAACTTCCGTATACAGCATGGGACGGGGACATGCGCGATGAGGATCGGACCAAACCCAAGCGTGGGTGCGACGTCATTCCCGCAGTTGGCGAACGGTCGCCCTGCCCTCCTCGGCCTGCACTCACGGCTCATAGACGGCGACGACCATCCCGTAGTACGAGGGGACGGCGTACGAGAGGAAGTCGACGTCCATCGGCACAGCGTTGAGTGCGCCCGCCAGAACCAGCGTCTGCCAGAGCGAGTCTGACCAGGAGTCCACCAGCATCTTCTCACTGATGTCCAGCAGCCGATCGAGGCGGTTGGCGGTGACCGCCTCGCAGTACAGGGCATCGTACTGAGCCGATGCGGACGAGTAGCCGAACCGCTGGTGGTTGGGGTCATGCGTGTGACCGTGGTCCGCCGAAGCGATCAGTGCCAGGCGCTTGCCCGAGTCCCGCGCGACCTCGGCAAGCAAACCGCCGAAACGCACCAGCGTCTCCCGCGGCACCGCCGGACTGGGGGCAATCACCACAAGCCGCGGCCGCGGCAGCGGCAAGGGCCGGAGCGTGAACCAAAGCGGCATCAGCGCTCCGCCCACCAGCGGCAGTTCGCCGTGCTTGCCCGGGTCTTCGGCGACCGGGAATGACCCGGCCCCACCCGTCTCCAGAATGGCCCGCGCCAGGGATTCGTCGCACTGGAACTGCTCCCTAACGTGACCCATCGCGCCGCCGGCATGCGCGGCCACGCCGACGGAGAGCGTCCCTTTGCCGCGGAACAGGGAACGCTGCTCGAACGAGTTCTGCGTGTGGATCAGGCCCGTGACTGCCATCGGCTTCCGGGTGACCGACTGGTCTCTGGCCGGCACACCTCCCCTGCGGAATAGACGACAGGTCGACGTCGGTGAGCCAAACAGTCGCCGGCTCAGCGCCGAAGGGCGCCGCGGCGTCGACGCCGAGAAGTATGACGAGCCACGTGGGTTGAGGCGAGTGGCGGCTCGTGGCACGTCTCCCCGCAGTGGACGTATGTACATCCAGTGGCTATACTGTCGGTATCGACTTGGTCATGCCGGGCGCCCTGGAGTGATCTCCCCATGAGAGCCTTCTCCATTGCCGAAGCACGAAACCGACTTCCGTCTCTCGTCCACGAAGTGGAAGCTGGACCCGCAGTCGAACTGACCAGGCACGGCCACGCAGCAGCCGTGCTTCTTTTTCATCCGCAATACCACAAGCTCACGGAGAAGCGCGCCGGGTTCTGGGACGCGCTGAGGGGCTTCCGATGGCCGGACCCGGACACGTTCGAGGGTCTGCGCGACAAATCGCCGGGACGCGAGCAGGACTTGTTCTGATGAAGTACCGGCTCGACGCGAATGTCGTTTCCGAGATGCTCGCGAGCGTACCCGTCTGGTCCGCCAAGGGAAGACCCCGCCGTTCGCCGCCGGGCAGACCGCGGCCATCGCGTACACCAATGGGCTGACTCTGGTGATGCGTAGCAGTGCAGACTGCACCGCATTCCGGGGGCTGCGGGTAGAGTGTTGGCACTCAGGTTCGCAGGGGTTCTGGCGATCTATCCGCAACCCTCGCTCCGGCGCCACGAATCAAGCCGCCGGTCTGACCTCGACGAACCGCGCAGACCGCTTGAAGTCCCCAACGTTGTGAGTGACCACGGTCCCAATCCCGTGCACCAGCATCGTTGCCACGATATTGGCGTCGTGGATCTGCTTGCCGCCGACCTCCACCTCTTCCAGGAGTTGGAGGAGTCGCAGGGTCACTGCCGGGCCGTCCTCGGCAATCTGGAACCTCTGCTCAAAGTCGCGGATGTCATTGACTGCCTCGGCCGCTGGAAGCAGCACGGCATAGGTCTGCGGCCGGGTCAGGACAGCTAAGTACTCGCGCAGTACCTGCCGACTGACGAAGGTCTCGGTACCGGCCCTGCGGAGGTCGCCCAACAGCCTGCGGCTCTCTGCGTGCCAGGGAGCGGAGGCGATCGCAGCATACACCAAGACCGTCGTATCGACGAAGAGGCGCTCAACGCCCGGTATCGCCATAGAGGTCCTCGCGTCGCAGTGATAGGCGGTCCGGCCACGGGCCAAGATCGTGCTTCGGCAACTCGGAAACGGCTGCCCTGGGGACAGAGGGCGCAGGGCAATCGTCGACTGTAAGGGCCACGCGATGCGCGCCGATTGGGAGATCGAACGGGAGTCGGATGACCAATGCTCCTCCCGGCTGCAGCGTCGCAGTGGTGTGGATCGTTCTCCCGGGGCAAGCACCTCCTGCCAGGTATCCGCGCGCGCTCGGAGTGAACTGACTCACTCCATGGTACCCGCAATCCTCCGGCGGCTCCAGTGCAGAGGTGTGCGCTCGCCCGTCTCCCGGCACCTCTCCGGCCGCTGTCGTCAGCGGTCTCCGAACCTCGGGCGGCGGAATTGGCGAGGGGACCTCACGGAGGCCTGTGGCGCCCGGCAGCCGAACGGTGGTCGGCGAGGTCAACGGTACGGTGAGTCGCGGCAGGGCGTACACGGAGCGCACCTTGTTGGGAGTGGCCGCAGGTAGAGCCAGCCGGCGCTCTCGGACCTCTGGGGTTGTGCACCAGCTCTCCCCGGCTGTGGGGGGGCGCCGCTGCCAGCGGCTCGGCGGGGAAGGGCGTGCGCACAGCGGCCGGCTGCAACGCCACCCGGCCGACGGCTGCCGAGAGCCGCGCGTGCGGCGCCGGCGGCCCGAGGACGGCCTTGCGCGGACGGCCGGCGGGTTGGTCCGCCTCCGTGAAACAGGGCGGTATAGCAAGGGAAAGCGTCGGCCCCACTGGCGCCGGCTCACCGGGCAACGGAGTGACGACGGGTGGGCCGCTCGGCGCGGCCGGCGCGTGAGGAGCCGGCGCGACGTTTGCAAGGACGACGCGGGCGTAGTTCCCGGCGGCGTACTGCCTTACCGACTGGTACGTGAGCGTCTGCTGCTTCCCGAGGGCTGCTGCCCGCTTGCCGACGCAGTCCACGAGGTACTCGATGAAGTTGTGGACCGCGACCTCCGTCTGGCCTTCGTGCAGCCCCCGGCCCTGAAGCGCCTCGATCACGCACTCGCCGAAGAGGCTCTGCGCCCTTCCGGGGCCGATCCAGGACTGCTCGTCCCGCGCGCACGAGGGGATGACGCAGCGGTAGCCGTCGGACTCCCGGAGCAGCCGCTCGAAGTACCCTTCGCTGGCGCCGCCTGTGTCGCCCCCAGCCTGGCAGGCGTTCAGGAGGAACACGACTTGGGCCTTCACGCCGCGAATTCCGTTGGCGAGTTGGTCGAAGGTGACGAACGTGTTCGACCTGTCGGGCCGGTAGTCGGGCAGCAGGAAGCGGAGCTGTTGGCCGGACTCCGCCTCCACGAAGGCCCCGTGCGTCGCGACGTAGACGAGGACGAGATCCTCGGCACGCGTCGCCTGCTGCGCCACCTCCGACAGGGCGGCCAGCACGGACGCGCTGCCCTCCTCGAAGCCGACATGCACCCTCGCATTGAGGACCTCTGCGGGCCGAACGCCAAGTTCTCCTGACCGCGGCGCCAGGAAAACATGGACACGTGCTTCGCCCTCGGGAGCTGTGTAGAGCGCCTGCGTTGCCAACGCCGCAGTGATTCCCAGGGCGTCGTTGACGCAGGCGGGCAGGTCGTTGAGCCCTTCGGTCTGGGAGAAGTCGTCCACCCCGACGAGAATCGCGAAAGCGCGACCGGCGAGCCCGGCGGCGGCGTCCGCAGCGCGTCCGTGGAAAGCAACTGCGGCGAACAGCGCCACAGTTGCCAGCAAGGCGAGGCGCGCTCCGGCGCAGCGCCCGCGCGAAGCTTGCGCTTGCGCAGCTCTTTTCTGTGCGCGGACGCGCGGCGTCCGTGCGAGGAGACTCCCCCGCCAAACCCCTGCACCCTCATGTCGCGCTACTCGGTTGTCGTGCCGTTCATCCATGGAATGGCGTACCAGGTCCTGTCGAGCGCGGGAAGCCTCACCCACGAGAAGCACCCCGCTCGCGCCCGCAGGGCGCGAGCGCTCCGAGTATACACGCAGTTGGCGGCTTCGCCAATGCCACCGCGCTACTGCGGCGGTCGCCGCCCTGCCGATCAGGTACACTTGCCAAGGATGCCCCTCGTCGTCCCGCGGACGAACGGCGTCCGTGCGCGGAGTGACCGATGACCCCACAGACCCGGCCGAGTGCTGCGAGAACCTTCGTCATCACGCCGGTCCTCAACGAAGAGGAGTCCCTCGGCAAGGTGCTGAGCGAGATCCCTGCCGAGCTGAACGCCACGTTGATCGTCGTCGACAACGGCAGCACCGACGGCACGCCCCAGGTTGCCGCCGCCCACGGTGCCCGCGTCGTGCACGAGCCACGGCGCGGCTACGGCGCGGCGTGTTGGCGAGGCATGGAGGAGGTGGCGAAGCTGGCGAAGCCGGCAGACGCGGTGGTCTTCCTGGATGGCGACTACAGCGACTACCCGGAAGAGATGACCACGCTGGTTCAGCCGATCCTCGCAGGCGAAGCCGACCTGGTCATTGGCTCGCGGATGTTGGGCAAGCGGGAGGAGGGCGCGCTGCCACCGCACTCAGTGTTTGGGAACCGACTGGCCGGCAAGCTCCTGCTCTGGCTCTACGGTCAGAAAGCCACTGACCTGGGACCGTTCCGAGCGATCCGCTGGGACAAGCTGCAGGCACTCGACATGCAGGATCGGCGCTTCGGCTGGACCGTCGAGATGCAGGCAAAGGCGGCGCGATTCGGGTACCGCGTCACCGAGGTGCCCGTGCGCTACCGCAAGCGCCTCGGGCAATCCAAAATCACCGGGTCGCTGATCGGCTCCGCCCGGGCGGCGTACTGGATCGTTGGGACGCTGCTGAGGTATGCGATCACAAGTCCTCGGGGCTGACCGGACCTGTGCCGGCCGGGGACGAGCAGGGCCACCTGCCCCCGGCCCGTTGTGCGCAACTCCGGCAGCTCGTCCTCCCTGGCGGAGGTCAGGTGGTGCAGCCGTCGCCGGCCAACTCGTCCACCTCCACCGCCTTGCCCGTCCGGGACGACTCCCAGAGCGCCATCACCGTCAGGAGGGTCTTCCGGCCGTCTTCGCCGGTGCTGCGCGGTTCGAGGTCCTCCTCGACGCAGCGGAAGAAGTGCTCGTGGAGCGTCTCGCTTCGGGTGGCGACCTGCTTGATGGCGCCGCTCTCGTCCCGTTTGCCAAGGTTGCCCTCCGGGTCGATCGCCAGGGCCGCTTCACCGTCCACGATCACCTCGTCTTCGCTGTAGCCGACGCGCTTGCGGACCTTGCCGTCTGCGCCTAAGACAATGGAGCCTTTGGTGCCGATGATCCCCATCGAACTCTCGCCGACGTGAGCCGACCAGCTATCCTCGACGGTGGCCACGCCACCGCTGCGAAAGGCGAACATCGCCGCGCCGTGTTCGTCGCCGAGAGCACCCTCCCGGACCCGGAACGTCTTGCCGAAGACGGTCTTGACGTCGCCGCCGACCCAGCGGAGCCAGTCGATATCGTGGCTGCCGAAGTCGAGCATGGCGCCGCCGCTCTTCTCCTGGTGCGCGTACCACCTCGCGGGTACCCACGGCATGAACCGCCGCATCCAGCAGCTCACCAGCTCGCCCAGCTCTCCGCTGGCGAAGGTGTCGCGCATGAGAACGTAGGGCATCGGCCAGAACCGCAGGCAGTACCCGAGCATGTACTTGACGCCCGCCTTCTTCGTCGCGGCGATCATGTCGTCGGCGTCCTGAAGGCTCCGGGAGACGGGCTTCTCCGTGAACACGTGCTTGCCGGCCTCCGCGCACGTGATCACGAGGTCCCGGCGGTTGAACGGTTCCGTGCAGACCCAGACGGCGTCGACGTCAGGCAGCAGCTCGCGGAAGTCCGTGCAGCACCTGCCGATGCCGTTCTTGTCGGCGAGTGCCTGCGCCTTCTCCGGGACCAGATCGCAGGCCCCCACCACGTCCACATTGGGCAACTTCACGAGCGCGGGGGCATGGGCGTTACCCATCCCACCGCAGCCGATAATTGCGACTCGAGTCATCTCTCCACCTCCTGTTGGATCCGCGCCATTGTACCGCACGAACCGGAACCGTGCGCCGTTAATGACCGGCGTAGCGAGAACGGGCCGCGGTCGGCGGCCTTGTGTGGCGCGGGGTCACCACCGGTACGCTCACGCCGTCGGTGGTCGTTTGCTTGAGATTTGAGGTGCGACCCCACGACCAACCCAACCGACCCGACCCCGACCGACCCCGGACCACAGCTCCCAGACCAGAAGTGTTCTCTGCCACCAGATCGGACCCGCCAATCGGCGCCCATTCTGGCAGGGCGAACCGTTAGACCCATGCGGCAGCAACCGGAGCAGATGGTCCGACGCCCCATTGCAGGGCTGACACCACGTCGGCACTGAGCCATTCTGCCGGACGCGGTTGAGGCGCGGCGCCGGGAGGGGCTGCCAGCGCCGCCGGAGCGCCCAAGTAGTACGCTGCGGCGAGCAGCCCGAGCTCGGCATCCCCCTGGAGCCGCTCGGCGAGGGCCGCGCGGCACCCCAGGCTGGGGACGGTCACCAAGCAGATCCAGCGCTCGAAGCTGGTGGTCTCGGGGCTTTGCAGCATGTCTGGCTGGTACTTGAGGAAGAACTCCTCCAAGAGCGCGCAGTCGGTTTCCGACAAGCCCGCGACCACACACCTGCCGGCCTCAATGCTCTTGGGAGGCGGTGGGCTGCGGCGCCCTTTCCTCCTCTTTCGCTGCTCACCCCGACGGTTTTCGCAGACCAGCACGAGTCCCTGTTCGGAACGCTCGACCACCAAGGTGGCAGCGGCCGGTCCCTTCCATGCGCCGGAGGGTGTGCTGGTTACCGACAAGCCCCCACCCGCCCGTCGCACAGCGAGGGCCAACGGCAACTGGCACGCCTGGAGGTCGGCCCTGGGTGGTGGACCTACCAGCAAGGCCAACGCCTCCCGGTAGTGAGCCGTCAACCACTTCAGCCTCGCCAGCCGCATCCAGCCCACGCCATGTTCGGGGTCGTGTTGCGCGGCTCGTGAATAGGCGGACTCTGCCACGTCCATGATCTCGGTCAGTGCGTGCTGAACAGTGCCGGCTGCCAGGTCGAGCGTCACGCGATCCCTCCGGCCGTGGTACTTGCGGAGACCCTCGATGAGCGCGTTGCGTCGCAGCTCGATCTCCTCGAAGCAGGGCGGTACCTGGAGACTCTCCAGCGTTGTCTCGAGCTCGTCCAAGGCTGTTCGATCGACGTGGTGCGCTCCGAGGCGGATTGCCCACGCCAAGGCCACGGCTGCGTCCCCTTGGGCAACCTCATAGCAGACCCGATTCCAGCCCTCAAAGCATCCGGGCGCAAACTGGCTCTTCCGCCGCGGCGAGGCCGGTGGCTGGCCGTCGGTCTTGAGGCAACAGCGCGCATACTCCGGGGTCTGGCCGTGAAGCAGCGACCAGGATTCGAGCACCTGCGGCCCGCCGTACGAGAGGTCGGACGCCAGCTCCAAGGCGCTGCTCGCCGCCCCACTGAGCGGAGTCCGGTCCACGATGGCGCGCACGATCTGCCAGGGCGTCAGCTCGGCAACGGGCGCGACCTCCCCGGATAGGGCCGGCTGGCGCCACCCAGCGCCACCCGGGTGCCAGTCCATCGAGTGCTCCGCGTAGCTCTTCGCCACGTGCTGCGTCACCAGCCCCACAAGGTAGAGCTCCCACGCCAGGAAGTCAGGCAGCGCCCCCGTTTCCCGGCCTTCCTTGCCGCAGTCCTTCGCCAACGTGAGCAAGCTGCGCACCGTCGTCCGCGACTCGAACTCCTGCCGCAACCCGAAGGCGACTACCGGATCCACCCGGCGCGCGGCCTCCTCCTGGACCCGGTCCACCTCGGCAGACAGTCCCTCCCTCACGAAGGTCTCGCAGAGCCGTTCGATCAGCAAGTCAACAGCCTCTCCGGAGTCGCAAGCAAGGGTGTGGAACAGACCCTCGACAGTGATCGGCCCGCCCGCCAGCACCTGGCGCATTCCGCATACGGACCGCTCCTGAGCCTGTCGCGCCGGGATCAGGCTCCGCTGTCGCTGACCGAACGCGGGCGTAAAGAGCGTCGTTCCGCCGGACAAGTCCGGCGGTGCATCATGGTGCGGGTCCCACACGTGAAGGATGCTCAGCGAGAGAAAGTCATCATCCTCGCCGACGACGCGGAACACTGTGTTCTCGACCGCCACGGAGTCCAACGACAGCCCCCGCGTCCTCAGTGCACTGTCCAGAGCCAGCAGAGCCACTGGACGCCATTTCTGCTGCCACTCCTGCCGGGCTTGGTCCACCCTCTCGTCGTTGGTGGGCACCGGCCACCCGCGCAGGAAGGCGTCCACCAGGCAAGCCGTCAGCCATCCCGCATTGACTTCCGGCTCCTGTTCAAGGAGCTCGATTCGGTAGGTGGCCCAGGCCCAGTACGCCAATTGGTCGGCGATCTGACGAGGCAGCCCCATCAGGTACTCAGACTCTGTCGCCGGTTTGGGAGGATCGTAACGGCGTTGCGTAGCAGTATCCGGGTCTATCGCATAGTGAACATACATGATGCGCCTGCCCAGCGCCGCTTGGCCGTCCTCCGCCAGAGCGAGCCGAAGGCGATGGAAACTGCTCACGAACTGCCGAGACCATTCCTCGTACGTGCGTCGGCGTCTCTCCCACTCGCGCCGGATCTCTTCCCGCACGCTGCGCCCGTACTCGCGCACCATGCGCTCGTACTCGTCAAGCCCCAAGCAGAGACGCGGTAGCCGGACCGTCAAGGGTTGTCCATGGTGCTGGTACTCCAGGAGCACGGGAAAGGGCTGCTCGGTCGGCGGACTCCGGTTTTCGTCAAGGGCCTGCGACACCCCGCGGTGGGCGGTTGCGTCCACGTTGGTGTTTACCAGGAAGCCCATCTCCGACTCCACCTGCTGCAGAGCTTGGGTGGCCGCCTCGAAGGTCCGCGCGTGCTGAGCCCCGGCGAATCTCGCGAGCAGAGGAGAGAGGTCCTGATTGTGCAGGACGTCCTCAACCCCCAGCCGCGCTGCCAGTTCAGTCATCCGTCGCGCCAGGGACTCCTCGTCCCACTGGATGCGAGATGCCGCGGACGGGGGTTCCGCAGTGAGGTCGAACGACGAGAATCCCGCCAAAACGAGGTCTGACGGACACGCCCGCTCGTTGGCGAGATCATTCAGGATGGCGCTCACGCGGGCGCACACGGCACTGGGACCATGGCCCGTGACGACGAATCTCACCGGTCGTGCAGCCATTCTGCGCAGGAGATCGGCCAGAAGAGAGGGCAGGTCCCCGGTGCCATCGGTTGGGCCGGCGAGATCCAACTCATCGGCGGCGGAATCGACGAACGTCCAGCAGGCAATCCGGCCGCCGTAGATGGAAGTGAGGGGCGCCTGAAAGATCTCCAGCAACTGAGGGCGGTCGTCCTGCCGATGGAACCACTGGCGTTGGCCCACTCCAGAGACGGCGGCTGCCTCGGCAAGGCGCGGCAGGAGCTGCCATTGTACGACCGCCTCCGGCAGCTCCGGCAGACGCTCCAGCAGTCGAGGGAGGGCTGCTGCGACGCGTCCCTCACGAACCGCGTGACAGTCCCACGCCAACGCGGCGTTTGGGCTCGCCTCCTGGCGCTGCTCCAGCGCAGCCAGGAGTGGCGGCGAGAGATCTCGGTCCAAGGCCGCTATTGCGAGCGCGGCCGCGGCGACTTGACCGCCCTCGTCCCCGTCCTGGCAGTGTTGCCAAAGTGCCTCCAGAACACTTGGCTCTGCACGAGAGCAGTACTGATCCCAGAGCGCGACCGCGGCCTCTGACAGCCAACTTACGTCAGCCGCCACGTCCCACAGTACCCGCGTCAGCAGCAAGAACCCCTTCAGCGGCTCTCCGCGAAGGAGGTCATCCTGGGCGAGAACGAGCGAGGCCTCCAGCCTTGCCTCGGACAGTTGCCGCAACTCACCGCGACACGGTTCGGGAAGCGGTGCCGCCTGCCGCAGCTCCTGCAGCAGCGCCTGCAGCGCCCGGGAGCGATCTCGAGGCTCGTCGACAAAAGCCGCTAGGCACTGCGCCACCGCCGCCGTCTGCAGCGGCGCCACCAGTCCGCCGCAGAGCGAGGCTCTGGCAGCGAAGGCGGCGGCCAATGGCTCCGCGACCCAGCGGTGCCGCGGCTCGGAGAGCAGCACTTCCGACATCACACTGAGGTCGTGGAGCGCTTGGCCGGTGTCACCGCGCAAAAATGCTTCCTCGGCCAGGACAAGGTGAGCTTCAGGTCTCTCACCAGCCAACTCGCTAAGTTTGCCGCGGCAACACTCGGGGAGTCCTTGCGGACTGGCGCCCAAGGCGCTGAGTAGGTCGCGGAGCGCCTCGGGCCGGTCGTCGTTGTTGATCGCAAAGGCAGCCACCCAGCTTGCCGCTCGGACAGCCCCTAAGAGCGATTCCATGTCGGGTTGCCCGGCCGCTCTGGGACTGAAAGCCTCACGCGCGATCTCTGCGAGCCAGTGCCACTGAGGCTGCCGCAGCAGGGACTCTGGCAACCCATGGAGGCGCTGGATCGCCGAATCGATGCGCGCCCGCAGGAAGTCCTCCTCCGCCAGGACGATCAGCACATCTGGACGGCTTCCGGCGGCGACCTCCAGCTCCTCTCGACATCGCGGCGGCAGGACGCGGCGCCGGGAAAGCAGACCCAGCGCACTGTGCAGCGCATCCCGCTGGCACTCGCGACTCTGCGCCTGCAAAAGCGATCGGACCGCATTCCGGGCTTGGCCAAACGGATCAATCCGACCGGTGGTCATGTTCAGCAACGTACCGAGCAACCCGGACCTCTCCTTTCGCGCAAAGCGCAGGTCTTCACATTCGCCGCCAGTTCTCGTCTTGCCTTCTGCGTCTGGGGTCGGATCTTGAGTCTTAGGTTTTCCGGCGGAAGCAAG
>PEVN01000360.1 GCA_002779825.1 Armatimonadetes bacterium CG06_land_8_20_14_3_00_66_21
AGCCTGGGGTACATCCTGAACCCGGAGAACGTGAACGCCGCTTGCCAGTACGTGGAGCTGGTGCTCCGGACCATCGACCGGCTGTCGAGCTGGCACCCGGGCGTGAGCGACACCCTCGACATGCTCCCGGTCCCGGTTCAGAACGCCTACGGAGCAGCGGTGTACGCTCTGGTTCAGAATCGCGGCGCGCTGGCGATGACCAAGCAACAGCTTCTGAGACTGCTTTCCCGATACGGGGGCCGCGGGGCGCTGCCGGCCGCGGACCGGACCGCGCTCGCAGCAGACGCCTCCGAACAGGTGCAATCCTTGTATAGCTGGCTGACGGATGAGGCCGGCGGGGGGCTCTTCGACATAGTGAAGGCGGCGAGTGCGCCGCTGCGCGTCTCTGCACTCGTCCAAGCGGCCGTGGAGCGGGTGTCCGCCCGCGCCGCCGAAATGGGTGTCTCGCTCTCGCTGGACGGAACCCCTCTGCCCGCGCGTTTCTTGGGCGACCCCGAGCGGCTCACACAGGTACTGACCGATCTGCTGGGGAACGCGCTCGACGCGCTCTCCGCGCGAGCCGCTGCCGTGTCGCCGGCCGTGCGCGTTTCGCTGACGGCTGCCGATGGCACCGTCGCCATCGCCGTCGCCGACAACGGCGTCGGCCTGGAGGCAGCCGCCATCGGCCGCCTTGCCGGCGGCCACCAGGTCAGCACAAAGGGCCGCGGGCGGGGCGTCGGGCTGTCTGCTGCGCGCCGGATGCTGAGTCGGTATCCTGGCGGCAGTCTGTCGATCACCAGTCCCGGCTCCGGCCGGGGTGTACGGTGATCGTCTCGTTTGACGAGCTTTAGCGAGGTGCCCGAGCGGTGAGCGACGAACAGAGCTGTCGGTGGTCGGAGCAGTGGAGTAGTGGAGTGATGGAGCGCCGGCGTGCTCCCACCGGTGCGAGGCTGCGCTGTCCATGGCTCCTCTACTCCACCACTCCATCACTCCACGACTCCGCCACCCCACCCCCAGCCACCAGAGGTAAGCAAATGAGAAGGACCCGCTGATTCACCCTGATCGAGTTGCTCATTGTCGTCGCCATCATCGCGATTCTGGCGGCGATTCTGTTTCCAGTGTTCGCCCGCGCCCGCGACTCGGCCCGCCGGACGGCCTGCCTCGCCCATGAGAAGCAGATCGTGATGGCGTCGCTGATGTACTGCCAGGACTACGACGAGTGCCTCCCCGTGCCTCCTTACGGCTTCTGGGCCGCGTGCTGCTGGGGCAGCATCCGCTGGCGCGACACGGTCTACCCGTACAGCAAGAACGCCCAGGTCTGGTGGTGCCCCAGCGACACGCAGCGCCCGAACTCGATGGCGCCCGACGGGAGGGTGTGTGAGACGTCCTACGACTGGTCGGACTGCCTGATGACCGTCGCCAACACCGTCCGCGGCCCCGGCGTCCCGATCATCGGCCACTCGCTGGCCGAGGTCACCTACCCCAGCCAGAAGATCCTCTTCTGGGAAGGGCTGAAGAACCACCTGGACCGCAACGGCACCTGGTGGGGGAACCTGGGATTCGTGGACGGCCACGCCAAGTTCATCGGCCAGGACAGCATCGCTCCTTCCTTCTACGGCGGGATCGACTTCAACTGGACCAAGGACGGGGTAGGAGGGAGGGACATCAATTGACCCCCCCGCCGGGCAAGGCTAAGGGCTTTTCCCTTCGCCCTCTAGCAGCCTTGTTGTCCACCAACCGTTCTGCCCCATCTTGTGGTTCCCGCAAACCGTTCTTGGGGTTCAGGCAAACCGTTGCTCCTCGACAATTGCTGGGCACATTGCCACTCCCGGCATCCGCCGGCAGACAGCAATCTGGTCACACAGCCACTTCGAGGTGCCATGATGTTCTGCAGTCAGTGCGGAAGCGAGAACAAGGACCAAGCTCGGTTCTGTCGCGAATGTGGGTCACCACTGCGTGCTTCTCAAGCAGCGTCGCCCAGCCCCAAGCCCACATCCCCCAGGCCGTCGGGGACGAGCCTCGGGAGCTTCAGCCCAGGTCAGATTCGGTGGTGCTCGCCGAGCCTCTTCGGGTTGGTTCTGGTGGGATTTCTCCTGCCTTTCGCTGATCTCTCTTGCGCTGGCGAGCACGTAGTCACGCTGACGGGAACGAACCTTGCCCTCGGGACCAGGCCGGCATATCCCAGCGACGCCGCGGGTGGGGTTCCGGACGATGCCAGTTCCCGCTGCGGACTGGCTACTCTTGCTGTCGCTTGCGCGGTGATCGGGCTGATTCTCGGGATCCGCGCTGGAGGGGCAAGTACCCGCGGGCAGGCGCTTTGCGCCGCTCTCGGCACTTTGCTGCTCTTCGGGCTCAAGCCCGTTCTGGAAAGCCAGATCCGTGAAGGCGGTGAGGGCATGATCGCTCTCACCTTTCGGTTCGGGTATTGGCTCACCCTCCTGGGGCTGCTGGCGGGCGCCCTCTTCAATGGTTGGCAGGTGCTATCGGTTAGGCGCGGCTGAGCGATCCTGCACTTGCGGCTTCCCCAGGACTTCCACGAGTGCTATCTACGCAGGCAGTTCAGGAGACTCACGGAACCATGGAACTTGCCCGAAGACACGATCGGATAAGTGCCCGGTGCAATCCGGCGAGAACCTCCCCGAGAGACGCCTGCCGGGCAGCGCTCGTCTTACTCGCGGCGCTCGGCCTTCGTACCAACGCGGAGACCGGCGGCGGCTTCCTGTTCGAATTTGACCGCTTCGACGGTTTACATGCCTCCTACAAAGACGGGTGGAAGGTGGACAATGCCAGTGGCGGTAGCGAAGGGCTCAATATAGCCACTCGGAAACCCGGAGCCATGCTCACCAAGACGGCCAAGGTTCCGCGCGCTGGCCGCTACTACATCTATCTGGTCGCGCGGGACCGAGGCACCGTCGAGACGCTGGGCATTGACAACCAGATCTTCCGTTGCGATCTCCGGCAACTCAAGCCCGGTAGCGACCAGTGGGCAAAGTTCCCCGTCAACCTGTCTCCTACCGAACTGGAAGCGCGGAACTACGAGATCACCCTCCTTCATGTGGAGAGTCCACCTGGCGTTGTTGCGCTCGTCGACCACCTTCTCTTTGAGTCGGTAGACAAGCCCACGGGGCCGAGCGTGCAAGAGTTGCCGGACCTCGCTCCGGTGAAAGGCAGCCTTACAGGCAAGGATTCCCACGGCGTGGAGGCGGAGACGATCACCGAGGGGCAGGCCATCACGTTGACTGCACAAGTCCACAACTGCGGCAAGGCTGCAGCGCCCGCTGCACAACTCCAGTTCGTGGAGTTTGCCGGGGGCGAGATGAAGGTTCTCGGCGCTCCCTTGACCGTTCCCTCGCTGGTGCCGGGGGCGAAACACGAGGGGAAATGCTCCACCGTTCTTCCCCCGGGCACCCATAGGGTTGGGGTTCAGCTCGATCCGACCGAACAAGTCGCCGAGGAAGATGAGAAGAACAACCTGAGCGAGCCCTGCAAGCTCGTGGTTGTTGCGGTGCCGCAATGGCAACGGAGGCTCAATCAGGCGCGCACTCGCTGGGAGGACGCCGGTGTCCGGACACAGCGAACGTGCCTGGGATCCCTTGCAGTGGCGCCCTTGTTGCTACTGGTCGCCCGGCTGTTGAGACGTCTGAAGCGCCGCAAACCGGTACCTATCCGATACCTGGGACTTGTCTGCGAGCAGTGCGGTGCGGAGCTTGAGCCAGGCGCCAAGGCCTGCACGATGTGTGGACACCGCCTGACTGAAGCCACGCCGAGAGCAGTGCCTATCCCGGTCGGCACCGCAGACGACGGATGCCCCCGCTGCGGCAGCTCTCTAGAAGCGGGGGACCGGGTCTGCACGAACTGCGGGCAACAACTCGCAGCCGCCCCTCAGCCGGAGACCGTGGCCCCGCCTTCCCCGTTCGCTTGTCCTGCGTGCGGCGAAGTGAGCGAAGCGGCGGCCCTCTTCTGCCAAGCTTGCGGAGCCGCGATGGAACGGGCGGCATCCGCTGAGGCACTAACGCAGCCGCACGAATCGGCTCCTTCTGCCTCGCGTGCTTGCCCCGCCTGTGGGAACGCGCTGGATTCCTCGCGTCCGTTCTGCACCCGGTGTGGCGCCAAGGCGCCGTAGCGCGGCGCATGGACAGCCTTCCGACAGGAGTAGCCACCAAAGGCAGCAGCCAGGTTCACCATTCTCTGCAAGGAGTGATGTCCGAGTGTTCTGTACAAAATGCGGGACAGATAACAAGACGGAGGCAAAGTTCTGCAAGAGCTGCGGGGCAGGTCTATCCGCAGCGGCGGCGTCAAGCCCAGCCGGGATAGGCCAAGCCGGTCCGCCCCCGCCGCTGACGTTGCCAGTGAGAGTCTCGCCCGAACTCACCCAGTGGTTGACTATCGGCGGCATTGCCCTGGTCGTGCTCTTCGCCGGGCTGAAGGTCTGGACCGCCTTTGGCCCCAGTCCCCACTTCAAACTCGCCAAGAAGGCCGTGGCTCGCGGCGATTGGGCCAGCGCGTCCAGCTACTTGGAGATCGAGCTGCAGAAGCACGAGGACAACGCGGAAGCGCGTTTCCTCTCCGGGCAATGTCAGCTCTATCTCTGCCAACAGGGCCGCGCTGACTCGGAGTTCAAGAAGCTGTTGTTCAAGCATCCGGACTTCAAAGAGCGAGTCGATGCGCTCTACCCAAAGGCGGCGGAAGCAGCGTTAGCAAAGGACGACCTCA
>PEVN01000442.1:0-20186 GCA_002779825.1 Armatimonadetes bacterium CG06_land_8_20_14_3_00_66_21
GCGGGTGCCGCTTGGTCCCGGCGTTGAAACGCCGGGCTATCGTCGTGGCGTCCCTTCAGGACGCGGCGGTGCGGCGGGTGCCGCTTGGTCTTCGGGGGCAACTTCGGGGGCGACTTCCCCGGCGACTTGTGCCCCGACTTGTGCCTGCACGGGCAGGGCGCTCTCATCGCCTGCGTTGGGCTCTGCATTCAGCAGCGGAATGGTCGTCTCAAGGACATCGGCGAACTCTTCGAAAACCGGTGCTGCGCCCGGCGAGTAGATCGGCAAGTACTTGGTGACGTTGTAGACGCCGGAGCCGGCCTCTTCGTACCGCCCCCTCTGGAGCATGAATCTGCAGAGGGTCGGGTTCTTCGGGAACGGCGTGAACCGCTTCGGGTCGAGGCGCCCCCGGAGGTGCGGCACATGCGGGTTGCGGAACACGACCTTATCTCGGAAGATGGTGATCGTGGCGGGGGCGGCGCTGGTGTATTCGCGGTGCGCGATGAGGTTGGAGACCAGCTCGCGGAAGATGCGGTCTCGCAGGCTGAGGCGTTCGGTGCCTTCCAGGTAGAACGGATCATTGAGGTGCTTTTCGCAGAACGCCATCAGACCGTCGAAGGCTTCGATGAGGTTCGTGTAGAGCATCACGCGATCATCGTAGCGGTCCACGTTGTTCCGCCGCAACAGCCCGTCGAACACCATGGCCGGGGCGGCTTGCTGGAGGGTGGCGTCGGTGCCGAACATGAGCGCGGCAGCGACGGTGTAGCCGATCTCGTTAGTCAGCGGGTCCTTCCGGATGAAGCCGCCAATCTGGAGCAACTCCTCGTCGCTCAACTTGACCCACGGGTGATTGCGACGCTGGGCGTTCAGCAGCGCGCGTGCCTGCTCGAACAAGTCGGGGCGCAGGTCGCCCATGCCGAGCCACGGCAGCACGCGCTGTTCGGTATAGAAGCTAAGCTTGCAGTTGACCAGGCCGGCAATCTGGTACGGGTCCTTGAGGCGGTAATCGCCATCCTCGCTGCGCAGGAAGACTTCGCCGCCGGTGCGGTGCACCTGCGAACTGGCCGGCACCTGCACCTTGATGACCTGCTTGCCGCCGCTCTCCGCTTCGCGGGGAAACAGCAGGTAGGGCGGGTCGAGCTTCTGCGGGTTGTTGGAGAGGTTAGCGATATCCGCTTTCAGCCGGGTGACTGCGCCGGGTCCACGCCCGAGACACTCCCGTCATCCTCGACGCCTAACACAATGAGACCGCCGTCCCTGTTCAGGAAGGCGCACACCGTCTCGAAGAAGCTCTCCGGCAAGCTGTCGGCTGCCCGCTTGAACTCCAACGCCAGGCCTTCCTCCTGCCCGAACGGGTGCTTCTCTTTGCTTCTGGAAGTTATGTCACCCTCCAGCGGATGGTGAACGGGGCTCGCCCGCCCTCATCGAGGTGATCCAGCAATGCCAGACGGGTCTTCCCACCGGTTGCGCCCCACCCACTGGCGACGGGGAATCGGGCGCGCTCCGTTGCGCCGGCTACCACGGTGTCGAGGTCGCGAGGCCTTCAGCCACTCGCGTGTCTCGCCGCGCGCGTGCTGCGCCAGTCTGCGGAGTGCTGCAGTGTTCGACGCCAGCCGACGCGTGTCACCCGCAGGCCACGCTCACATCGTCGGCTCCGTCGCGATCTCCACCGCACTGATAACCGGTGGCTCCGACTGGCTTCCTTTCGGGACCAGCTCGATTGTCAGCGCTCTTGCCGCCACCACGTTGTCGAACTCCCTGACTACTGCGCGGTTGTCGCCCGCTTCCTTGGCGAGGTCGAAGTTCGTCAGGACGGTCTTGCCTTGCAGCTTCACGTCGAACACGCGCTGACCGGGCTTGGCGTCTTCGACTTCGGCGAAGTGGAGGCGGACGGTGAGGGCGCGCGGCTTGGCCACTTCGTCGGCAACCACGATCATCCGTTCGTAGCCTTGTCGATTCGTCGGGCGGACGGCCAGCGGGCCGCGGCGGGTCCAGTCGAGGATCAGGTCGGCTTTGGTGAGCCCGGCGTCTTCCAGCGTCTTCCACGGGATCGCGAACTCGGCGGCAAACGCTTTTGCGTCGGCACGGATGGCGCTGGTCCAGTCGGCGTTGAGCTTCGCGTCCTCCGTGTTCGCACCCAGCAGCGGGACCGTCAACGGGAACGGCAGGGGTGCGATGGCGGTGAACAGCCGGTCGGCGCCTGGCTTCTCGCTCCGTTTGAACTCAATTGGCGCGCTCGGTTTCGTTGAGAGGCGCAGCGGCTGGTACGCGAAGGGCTCCTTGTCGGAGACGGGGTGCCCGGCCGGGTGCCACATGACGCGGAACGGGTTGGCGGACAGGGCGGCGTTGTCCTGATCGTTGGCGAAGAGCTGGAGACCGCACTCCTTCCCCTCGGCGGCGGTGAGGTTCAGGTTCCGCCAGGGCAGCAGTACCTCCATGACGTAGCCGCCGGCGGCCTTCTTGCCGGCGACCTCGACGCTGAGCTTGGCTGTTGCCGGCGCCTTGCGGCTGTCGTAGAAGAACGACCGGGCTTGCGGGTAGTTGGGGTCGGCGCCGGGGGCGATGACGCACTGGTAGGTGTCGCCCGTTCCGAGCGCCGGCGTAACGAACAACTCCAGCGAGTCGCCCTTCCAGAGCTGATCGATGGCTTTGGCTTCGACGACTTTGTTGTCCTTAACCTGCGCGAGCAGCACCAGCCCCTTGTCGTTCCAGCCGACGCGGAATGACGGGTCAAAGTCGGCGGGCGCGCGCATCTTCCCTTCCGGAGCCGGGAGCGACCGAACCACCAACCCCTTGTCTGCCCAGTCTGCCGGGTCGCCATCGAGGGTAACCTCCACCCGGGGAACGTCGCAGGTGGGCAGCAGCGGCCGAACGAACTCCCACGAGCCATCGTACCGAGCGCCCGAAGCCGACACGCCGAGATGCAGGCACTTGCTGCCCAACTGGTCGGCGCTGAGCGGGGGCACGCTGCTGAAGTACAGCTCGCATGAGTCGTCCTGCCACACCGGGGCGTCGGCGCCTTTGGTCGCCGCCTTCCACGGCCGCACCTTGCCGGTGTCGTCCGGGGCGGGCGGCCGCTGGTAGGCGACGTACAAGTTCTGGTCGTCGTGACGGAGGGTGACCGACGCCTTCTCATTGGGCACGGGAACGGCGCGATAGCCGTCCCAACAGGCGTCCGTCTCTTGCCCGTCGACCACCGGCGCCGGCTTGACCGGCCACGAGGTGACGCCGCGGTCGAGGATGCTGAGATCCAGCTCGGCCCGACGCAGCCCCTTCAGCCCGTTGGCGTACACCCACGGCTTGTCGGTGCCGGCGAGCTGCAGGTGGTCGGAGTTGTAGTGGTACGGGCCACCGCCTTCGGTGAACTCGAAGCGGAACGGGTCGTCGAGTCCGCCGCGGCCGGTCTGCGTCTCCGGGCGGGGCGCGCCGATCCACAGGCCGGCCTCGGCATCGCGATGGTCGCCGGGGGCGCCGAGGTTCAGCGCCGCGCGGTTCACAGTTGTGTTCGGCAACCGGTCGTAGAAGATCGACCACTCTTCGTTCTTGGTTGTCGGCACCAGCGCCACCGTGGTCTGGAAGTTGTAGCAGCAGGTGCAGCCGGCGTCGGCGGGCGGCGCCAGCACCAACCCGTCGGCGGCGATGACGTTGACGTAGCAGCCCGCGCGAACGGCGGAGAAGTTGTGTACCCCGCTATCGCCCGCGAGGTCGTAGAAGCCCAGTGTGCCGGAGCGGAACATCAGCAGGTTCGGGCCGGCGGCGATGGAGCCGCAGCCGTAGGAGCGCAGGAAGTTCCACGACACCTGCTCCTTGGTGAAGGGGCTCAGGCGGTCCTTTGGCGCACCGGTCTGGAGGTCCCACGCCGCCGGTTCGCCGATGATCGTGTCGCGGACGAGCACGGGGAACCGCGATATGCGGGCGTCGCGGGTGTAGCGCTGCTTGCCGGTCGCGGCGTCGTAGCCGGTCATGCCGGTTCCGCCGGTTGCCAGGAGGATGCCTTTGGACAGCCACAACTCGGCGCGGCCCGCGAGCCCTTCTGCTGTCTGCCACTGGACGTTGCCGGTCACCACGTCCAGGGCCACCAGTTGCGGTTTGGTCGGGACGGGCTCGCCGCGTCGCTTCGCCGCTTCTGCAGCGGTGGCGTCGGGCGCGTCTAAGAGGTAAACTCGCCGGTCGTCCATGGAGAGGGAGTTGTTGTTCACGGTGCCCTGGGCCTTGTGGACCCACCACGTCTTGCCGTCTTTGTCCATCATGAACACGGCCCACGCCTGTTGGTCGGTCCCCATACTGCCCAGCAGATGGTTGCCGTCCACAGCGAGGTAGCTCCAGCGCAGCCCTTCGGTCACCGGCATCCCCGCCGGCAGTGGCGGTAATTCGTAGGTCTGCACTACCTTGCCCGTCGCGGCGTCCAAGCGCAGGCATTGGCTGAGCGTGGCGATGTAGACGCTGTCGTCATCAACTGCGACGCCGTTGCCCTTGTTGCGGATCGGCCAGCGCCCGATGGGCGTGGAGTAGTCGAGGTGCCACAGTTCCCGGCCGTTGTAGGCATCGACGGCGGTCAACCGGAACTGGCCGATAACGAACATCCGGCCGTTGGCGCACAACGGCGCCGGGCCACCCCAGTGGCGGCTGACGAGATGCATCGGTCCCGGCTCGCCGAACCAGAGCAGCTTCACCGGCAGCTTCACGCTCTCGTCGGCTGAGCAGCCGGTCCGCCCGGCGTTAGCATACTGGTGGGTCCAGTCTGACGAACCCGGGAGGACACCCCGAACCACGCGGACGGCGGTCGCTGCCGACTGGATTTCGCCAGCTGGGACGCCACCTTCCCGCAGCCACGCCTCGATGGCCGGCGCGCCGCCGGCGACGCCCCCGGTCAGGAAATGCAGGCAGCCGCCGTGCGGCCGCAGCACGCGGTACAGCTCCCGGGCGGAGAGCCGCGCCAAGTCCAAGGGATTTCCGTCGCCTGCGACGATGGCGTCGGCAAAGTAGTCGGGGTACGCCAGCTCTGCTGTCGTCCCCTGCTGCACCACGACGCGCTGACCGTAGAGACCGGCCGCATCCAATGCTCGCCGGACCGACTCGGCGCGCGCCGGGTCGGCCTCGACGCAGTAGACGGTCAGTTGGGACTGCTTCGCCAGTTCGTAGAGCACCGAGCCATCGCCCGCACCGATTGCCAGGCAATAGCCCTGATCCTTCTCGGTCTGCGCCAACAGGCGCTTGGCCAGCGTGGCCGCTCGTTCGTCTCCCGCGAACCTGGCGGCGCCAGCGGCCGGCTCAATCGTCGGCGCACTCGCGACCTGCTGCGGGCCGAAGCAGGCGATGCGGCCGTCGGTCGTGCTGACCAGTAGCCGACCGTCGGCGACGGCCAGACTGCGCGCCTGTGCAGTTACGGGCTCCTGCCACAGGAGCTTGCCCTGCGCCGCGTCGAGGGCCGTCACCGTGTTGGCGCCGCCGACAAACAGCGTGTTACCTGCCAGGATCAGCGAGTAGGCGCGCGGGTGCTCGGTCTCCCACTTGGTGCAGTCCTGCGACTTGGCGCCCTTCGCCCACGCCGCGAAGTCGTACGCCGTCACCTTGCCGCTACCCCAGGCGTAGAGCGTGTCCTTCGTGGCTACGGCGTAGAGCTTGCCGGGGAAGTCCCGCTTGAGCTTGCTGGTGTCCGCCTCGAAAGCAACCAGCCCGTCCTGCGCATCGGGCTGGTACTCGCCCTGCAGCACGTCGATGTTCGGCCCCAGATGCATGCGCCAGCCAAAGAAGAGCCCGTTCGCCTGGAAGCACCACGTCCCGCCCCAGCGGTCGTTCCAAGTGTACGGGGCGCTGTGGTAGTACGACTCCTTACCGGTATTGCGGTCGTAGGCGGCGGCGGCGTTCCGGCCGGTGGGCACGAAGAGGCGGTCGGCGTCCGCGACCAGGTAGCCCTGGGGTGCGAGGCCGATCATGGAGAACGACCCCGGATGCGGCTGCTTCCGGTACTCGGCGCCAACGCTCTCCTGCTTCCACACGACGCTGCCGTCGTTCGCGCGTAGCGCGTACAGATAGACCCCCTCCGTCGGCCACATGCCAGCGCTGAGGTAGACGACCCCGGTGTCGACGCTCACGCCGCTCCGCAGCAGCCAGCGGGAGACCAGCTGCTCATTGCCCATTACGCGGTCGGGCTTGGGACCGCCGTAGAACTTCCACAGCAGCTTCCCGTCGGCTGCAGACAGGCAGTAGAGATAGCCGTCGTCAGACGCCACGAACAGCCGACCGTCCTCGACCACCGGTGCGAACCGCACCGGCCCCTCGGTGACGAAGCTCCAGCGCTGCTGCCCGGTGTTGAGGTCGAGGCAGTGCACCTGGTAGTCCGCCGACGAGCCGAAGTAGAGCAGCCCGTTGGCGACGACTGTGTCGTAGGCGTAGTCGAACGCCAGCTTGTTCAACTCCCGCCCAGGCTCGGGCCACGCCGGCCGCGGCGGCTTGGCGGCGTGGGTCCACTGCAGGTGAAGCGGCGATGGCAGTTGTTCAGTGGTGACGCCGCTGCGGGCGGAGTCGTGACGGTAGGCGGGCCAGTCGGCGGCAGCGAGGTAGAGCGGGGACAACGCGAGAAGCGACAACGCGAGTGCGGCGGGGAGGCGGCGGGATGATTGGTTCACTGGGCGACTCCTGGGACGGCAAGTTGGGACCTATCTTACCCACTTTCGCATTCCCAGGGCAGGCATCCTGCCCCCCCCCAACCAGGAGCCGGATTGCTGCCAGTGGCTACCTGACGGGGGGCTCCGGGGTGCCTCCCGTCGGCTCCTCCTCCCGCATCGTCGGTCGCACCAGCCAGTCGGCGCCGGCCAGCGCTGTCATCGCCTTGCCGGGCAGCCACGTGTAGGAGTGGCCGTCTTCCGTCTTGTCGGTGCTCACGAACACGCCCTTGGTCGGGCCGGGGTTGAAAGCGAGACCAAGGCCGAACTCCTGGGGCACTTGCACCGGCGCAACCGGGAGCTGGCACCAGTAGGGGTTGCCTCGGGCAAAGGTCGCATACGGCAACGCGAGGTCGTGGATGACCTGACCTCGCGCGTCGGTCACATACAGGTGGAAGTCCTCCTGCGGCGCCTGCGGCATCCCGTAGCGCGCGCCCAACACCTCGACCCCGGTCAGCCAGCGGTCGGCCTTGCCGGCGTCGAAGATGATGAGGTGGCCGCCGCCGCCCAGGCTCTTCTTGCCGTCGGCAGTCCCGTCCCCGTACTGCAACACCTCGATGCCTTCGCCCGTCTTGGGGCCCTCGCCCTTCTCGTCTGCCACCGTGGCGCGCACCATCCACGCGGCCCCGTCCAGCTTCTCCGCGTTGCCGCCAGGCACCCACGTGTAGGAGTAGCCCTTCTCCACCGTGTCCGTGCCGACGAACACGCCTTTGGTCTGAGTCGGGTTGAAGGCCAAGCCGATCCCGAATGCCTGCGGCAGTTCCATCGGCTGGATCGGCAGGTCGCGCCACTCCTCCTTGCCGCGCTGCCAGAGCGAATATGGCAGCGAGACATCGCGGAGGAGCTGCCCCTTCACATCCGTCAGATAGAGATGGAAGTTCTCATTCGGCGGCGTCGGCAGCCCGTAGCGGGCCCCGAACACCTCCACCTTGTTCAGCCAGCGCCCAGTCTTCCCGGCATCGAACGCAATGAGATGCCCCCGCCCGCCCAGGCTCTTCTTCCCGTCGGCAGTCCCGTCCCCGTACTGGAGCACCTCGGCGCTGACGGAGGCGCACACCAGCAGCAACACTTGGACCGCCCCGTGTCTGACCGCACTCAACACTCTACTCCAACAATGGACTGACATCCGGCTAACTCCTTCGCTCTGAGGTTGATTCCTGCCACACCGCCAAACGCAGATCGACTCTTGCACCTATAGAGTACCCCGGGCTACGCCCGCTTGCCACCGCACTTACCGGCGGCGCGAGCCGGGCAGTATCCGCAGCGTCGACGTTGGAAAAGGCAAGCCGACGGGCTATCCTTCGACCATGTCTGGAACGTCGTCCCTGCCTCTGTTCCCGGTCGTGGCCCTCATCGCCGGCGCGGCTTCCGCCCAGCCGCGGCACCCGTTCGCCGTCTCCTCAATGCCCACCGTGGTCTTCACCGGCGACAGCCAGAGCTGCGGGCGCAACCTCGCCATTGACTTCCCGCAGCTTGTCAGCCGCTCCCTGCCGGTGCGGGTGATCAACACCGCCGTTGGGGGCAGCAACTCGAGCGCGCTGCTGTACCCGATGAAGGGCGGCACCGTGCGGGTCACTCGGGGTGAGAAGGTGCTGCACGGTGAGAATGTCCGTTGGGGTACCGGGCCGTTCCCGGGGATGAAGGTGACGGTCGCCGGGGAGACGTACACGATCGACCATATAGACGAGCATCCGCCGACGCGCAACGCCGAGCTGTACCTGTGCGAACCGGCGCGAGCCGACTACCACGGCGCCGACTGCGTTGTCGAGCCTGGCTGGGAGGTCCGGGTTGCGAGCCACAAGCCGGCTGTCGTCTGCCTGATGTTCATCAACGACGGCGCGCTGCCGGCGACGAAGCAGGACGACTGGCGCGAGATGGTCCGGCGGACCCGCGAGTTGGGCGCAGTGCCGGTGCTGATGAGCCCAGTGGCGGTGGATGACAGCGCCGCGGGCGGGGGGCATCCAGGCGACAACCGCAAGGTTCTAAAGAACGCCAGAGCCGTGGCGGCGCTGGCGGCGAGCGAGAGGTGCTGGTTTGTGGACGTGACCAACCTCTACTTCGCCCTCGACCCCGGGTTCCGCGGCGTCGTGCACGACGGCATCCACCCGGACACCGACGGGAGCACGCTCATTGTGAATGGGCTGCAGTGGGTGTTCGCGCAGATGGGATTGACGGATGCGCGCCCGTTCGTCAGGGGTTGGCGGCTCTCCCCAACCGACACGACCATGGAGGGTGGAGCTGACGATTGTCGGTCAGTGCCACGGGTGCCCAATCATGAGAGCGCGGCGTTCCGCACTGCGCAGCCCGATCACCCCGACCCCGACCACCAGGAGACGGCGGGGTTCTCGCTGGCGGCGATTCGGCGGAATGACGACTATGGGCTGATCGCCGAGCTGGACGGTGAAGGCGTGCCGCTCGGCGGCGGGCTCATGTTCCGCTGCGGGTTGCCCCGGGGCGCGGCCCCGACCTCCGTCAACGTCCGCCTCGCGACCATGGCGGCCACACTTGTTCAAGTGTGGTTCTGGCTCCCCGGCGAGAATCGCTGGAGCGAGGCGTCGATCAGCACTGAGGGCGACTGGAGGGCTGCGGCGCTGCCGGCGGCCGCGCTGCAGGGGGGCGAGTTCGCGGTGCGGATTAGCGGGTCGGTAGGCGGGGCGCTGGACGCGCTGGCCGGGGGAGATGCCGGAGGGGCGCTTGGGCGCTGGCATCCGAGCGAGGCGGAGCCGAGCGCGTACAGGCTCACTTCGGACCACTCGCGAACGGACAACCTGGTCCGCAATGCAGACTTCGCGGCGGGGTCGATTGGAATGGCTGACGGCTGGAAGCTGACGGGTGGGGCGGCCCCCAATCGGCCGTTCCGCAGGCAGGTCCGGTCGGTTGCATTCATCGACGAGAGGGATCTGCGGCTGATGGAACTGAAGGGCGCCGAGGGGGCGCGAGAGTTTGATCTGCTCGAAGTCGCCGGCAGCGCGGAGAGCAACGACGGCGCGTACCGGATCCTGCACCTGGTTGGGGACGGGCGGGTGCGGGTGCGCAAGCGGGCGAAGGCCGCTGAGACCGGTCTCCAAGCTGAGTGGGTCCATGACGACGGCTGCGGACTGGTGCCCGGTGGGTGTTGCCTCGAGGTCGCCGGGGAGGGCGCCGCGAAGACAACCGCGGCGCTGCCGGGCAACGTGTCGCGGATACAGGTGTCATTGTTCTACCGCGTGTTCGACCCGTCGCGCCTGGGCACGCGAGATGTGCCCGACCGGGAAGCGCGCCTCTCCTTCCTCTTCCGCGACTCGGCCGGCGCGCAGCTTGGAGCGCCCTGGGAAGTCGCCGACCTGACGTGCAGCTACCAGTGGCAGAAAGCCGAGATGAGCCACGCAGTGCCGACCGGCAGCCGCACCGTTGACCTCATGCTCCGCAGCGGCTCCGCGACGGCGGTGCAGTACACTGGTACCTACGTGGCGGCGCAGCCGTGACCTGTTGGACTCGCCCTCGCGGAGCGTTTGTCAGTCTCCCCTCCACTGCCATGAGACCTCACTTCCCGAAGTTCCTGCAACCACTCCTCCTGCTCGCCTTCGTGAGCGTGGCAACCGTAGCGTTCGCCGCGCCGCCGCCACCACCGCACGACGTCTGGCTCGAGGGCGAGTCGTGCCAGGACCACGACTTCACTACCGTCGGGCGCGAGGCGGCATTCAAGGACTGCTACGGGGGCGCGATCCTGCAACTGCAGACGCAACAGCAAGCACCCGAGGGCGGCTACCATGCGACGTTCCGGCCGGTGCTGAAGGAGGCGGGTTGGTGGGAGGTGCGCCTTGCCGTCACGAAGACCGGAGTGACCAACCTCAGTCCCTTCTACCTGCAGGTGGGCGAGTACCGGAGTCGGCGCGTAAACGGCTTTCCCGTCGAGTCGCAGTACGGGCCCGGAGGCATCTTCGCTTGGGTGACTGCGGGGCGGTTCTGGCTTCCGGCCGGCGCAGTGTCGATCACCGTTCGGTGCCGTGAGTGGCGCCGGGCTGAGAACGACTACCTGGTCTATGTCGATGCGCTTGCCCTTCGCCGCGTCGAGGAGCCGCAGTCGGCGCTGCGCTGGATCGCCGGCCCTGAGGGCGCGTCGGCGTGGCAGTTCGAGAAACGCTTCACTGTTGAGGCAGGGCTCCAACGCCCACTTCTGGCCGTGGTCTGCGAGGGCAGATACGAGGCATCGCTGAACGGGGAAGCGGTTGGTAGGGGAGAGGGCTGGGAGACCGCAACGCAGTTCCCGTTGGCGATCAAACTGCGCCCCGGCGCGAACGATCTCGCCCTCACGGTCCGGCCGGGCGACTTGGGCGGAGTGCTGGCTTGGCTCACCGTTGCCGGGGACCACGGCAGCAACTCGGTGGTCGTGTGTACCGACGAGTCGTGGACGGTGAAGGCGGCTGCGGGAGGACCGCGCCCTGCCCGCGTCCTCGGCGGCCCGCACGTCGCTCCGTGGGGCGACATGGAGGTGCAACCGGTGACGCGCATACCTGTGGGCAAACTGCCCATTCCGCTGAAGACGGGGAATCTCTCCGTCGATCTGCTCAGGGCAGTCGCGCAAGGCAAGCCCCGCCCCGAGCCGCGGGCCTACCCGGAGTTCGACGACTACCAGAAACTGGGCGGTCTCTTCTGCGTGGAGGACTACATTTGCTGGTTGCCGCTGGAGCCGGAACGGGACCAGCTTGACTGGGCGTTCTACGAGCGGAACTGCCAAGAGCTGGAAGCCCGCGAGATGAAGTACGCCGTCTACCCCTGGCTCCACTTCGCGCCGGAGTGGGTTACGAAAAGCGAGCTGTGGGAGCCACTGCTGTGCCTGCGACACGGGGAGCCGACCTGGGCGCCGTCGATCTGGTCGCCCAAGACGGTGCAGCTCTTCGACCGGTTCTACGGCCAACTGCGCGAACACTTCGGTGATCGGGTGCGCGAAGTGTTCGTGTCGATGGTGTGCGACTACGGCGAGGTCGGCTACCCTGCCGGGCTGGCGGATTGGGTGGTTCACTCGGACCACGTGCACCCCGACTACTGGTGCGGCGACCCGTTGGCTCGGGCCGATTTCCGCGCGAAGGCAATCGCGAAGTACGCCGGCCTCGCTGGAGTGAATGCGGCGTGGGGCACGGGGTTCGCCAACGTCGAAGCAATCGACTACCCGCAATGGACCGCCGAGGCGGGTCCCGACTTCGACACGCTGGAAGCCCTGCCCCCCGAACAGCGCACCCAAGCCCGGCGTCGCTGGCTCGACTTCGCGGAGTGGTACCTGAACGCCATGGTTGACTTCGCGGGGAAGGCCGTGGGGGCCTCGCGACGACACTTCCCGGACGCGCCGCACGAGATCAAGATCGGCTTCGGTCAGGAGCCGGTCAAGCTGGGGGCAGACTACACCGCCTTCGTGGCGCGGTCCCGCCAGGACCAATACACGGTCCGCTCGACCCACGGCAAGCTGCCGCTCTACTTCTATCGCCGGTTCTCCTCGGCGGCGAAGCACTACGGCGTGCCGCTGGTCACGGAGCCGCCGTCCACCGTCTCTCGCGACGAGGAAGTGGAGCGGATCTTCAAGGACGCCACCTCGGGCACCGCGGAGTACTTCGACTACCCCAACAACCTCTTGGGCGCCACCGACTTGTTCGCGCGGTTCGGCCGCTACCTGGAAGGTAAGCACTCGCTGACCGATGTCGCGTTCTTCTTCCCCACCACCGACCACCGGCTTCGCGCCGGCCAAGGCAATCCGGAGCACTTGCTGGCAGCCTGCGGGATCGCGCGGGACCTTTTCGACTGGGATCTCGTCGATGAGCGCCTCGTCCGTGATGGCGCGCTGAGCCGATACGGGGTGCTGCTGCTGGTCGAGGGAAACGTCATCGAGCGCGACGTGCTGGAGCGCCTCGAGCAATGGGTGAGCAAGGGCGGCTTCGTGGCGTCGGCTTCATTCGGCGCAATCGAGACTGTCGAAGGCGACCTGTCGTGGAACCGGCGCGTGCTTGTGGACGCCGCTTCGATCCCCGCCGTTGCAGAAGCCTGGCCCGCTCACGGCGAGCCCGCCGCCGCGTGCCTGGTAGACGTGGGGAGCCCGGAAGACGGGCCGGCACTCGCCGGGGACTGGAACAACTGCGAAAGCGGTCATTGGGAGTGGGGCGGTGCGCCGGGCAAGATCACCAAGCGCTGGAGCGGCGCCCACTCCAGCGTGTGCCTGCCCGTCGATCCGGTGAAGACCTACAACCTGGCAATCGCCGTCGCCCGTCACCCCGGTCGACTATCCACTCGGGCCGAGGTGCTGGCAAACGGCAACCCAGTCGGCTCCCTCTCGCACACCCGCACTTCGATCTTCCGAGCGCGGGTGGCGCCCGCCCAACTGCGCGGGCAGGCGCTGCTCACCGTTGAGTTGGACGTGGATACGTTCTGCCCCGCCGACAATGGCGAGTCGCCCGACCGGCGGACGCTCGGCGTCGGCGTGGACTGGGTGAAGCTGTGGCTGGCGGGACAGCCGGAACCGCAGGCCGCCCCGGCGCCGACCCTCCGGAGGGAGCTGGACACCTCACTGCTAACTGCTCGCTGCGTGCGCCGCCTCGGCGAGGGGGCGACGCTGCTGTCGCCCTTCGGCTGGGAGCAACTGCCCGCGTTCGTCGCGCTCGCCGAACAGGTAGCCCACGCACCGCAGGAGTTCATGCCGGGGCGCAAAGGCGCGCCGCTGCTTGATGGTCAGCGCGACGGGGTGTGGACAGCGTTGATGGCCAACCGCGTGCTGCTCTACAACTCGACGGACCACGAAGTCGCCAAGACCGTCGCCCTCGACCCCGACGCGGTCCAGCGGGCCGGAGCCGCGCCCCCGGTTCGCGGTGGCAAGGTAGAGGTCAACTTGGGGCCGCGCTCACTCGCCTCCATCGAGCTGCCCCAGGTGCGGGTGGTCGCTCCGTGAGAGGGCGCCACGGAGTCGCGGAGCGCACGGAGAAGGGCGGGATTTGGGGACGGCGGGAGCGGCGGCGCTTGCCGTCACACCCGGCCCTTACGGTCCCAAGCCCTTCTCCGTGCGCTCCGTGTCTCCGTGGTGGTCCCGCTCTTGCCGCCAACGGCGCGCCTCCTCTACAACCCACATGGAGTCGATGGCTGCGCGGCCGTCGGGGTAGTTCGTCTCGCCTCCCGCGACAGCGCGGGCGAACGCCTCCAGTTCGAGGCGGAAGGTGTTGGGGCCGGTCTCGAACGGGAACACCTGCGTCTCGTCGGTATGCAGCACCACCCGCTCGCCGCGGTCGATGGACAGGTAGCCGTTACTGCCAATGAAGCGCATGGTGCTGTCGCGGCCGTTCCAGCGGAGGCGGTCGTTGTAGCAACCGTTCAGGGAGCCGAGCATGCCGTTGTCGTACTCGACCAGCAACGCAAACCCGTCTTCCGCCTCCCAGCCACGCTGGTACGACAGATGCGCGTTCACCATTCGCATCGGGCGGGTCCCGGCAATCCAGTGGATCAGGTCGAAGTCGTGGGACGACAGTTCCTGCATGGCTCCGGTCGCCGGGATCCACGGGGTACCGTTGAAGGCTTGCACCTTCGTGGTCACGACTTGGCGAATATCGCCGATCTCGCCGGTCACTTCGCGGGCCTTGGTGAACCATGGCTCGTAGCGCATCTTGAAGCCAACACCGAGGTGGAGGTCGGCGTCGCACGCCATGGCGTCCAGCTCCGTTGTCTCGGCCAAGGTCAGCGTGAGCGGCTTCTCGCAGAAGACGTGGAAGCCGCGCGCCAACGCGGCGTGGACGAGGGCGCAGTGGGCCGCGGGCGGGGTTGCGATCGTGACGAAGTCGAGTTCGTCGGGCAAGTCCTCCAGAGCGGCAAACGGTTGGACGCCGAACTCACGGCCCTTCGTCTCCGCCAAGTCCAGGTTGGCATCGACCACGCAGTCGACGCGCACTGCCTCAATCTCCAGCAGAGCTCTCAGGTGCGTCGTGCCGATGGGGCCGACGCCGATGACGGCGGTGTGTAGCATTGGGGAAGTCCTCTCTCTGGATCTGTGGTCAAGCGGGAGCCACCGTGTGGCTGTCACTCAGTGCCGCCCTGCACCCCACGGCTATTCTGTACGCTGATTGTGTACAGAATAGCCGGATTCTCTCCGCGTTCCAACGCCCAATATGCTCGCAGAGGGCGGCTTGCGAGGCACGGGTGGGCGTCGTAGAATGGCTTCGGAACTGGGCGGGCGCCCTTGGCCCGCAGGAGTGGCTGAAGCCTGAAGCACTTCGTGTTGTTCCCGCCGGGCGGCGCTTCCGGCTTGCGCACCCGTCGCCCACCGGCTGCTGGTGGCCGTCGCGAGAGACGCTATGATGGAGTACCGCTATCGCTTCGCTTGGTACCGCTACGTGGGCCCGACAGCTTGCCTCGCACCGGTGGCAGTCGTCGTCGCCGCGGCTGGCGGGACTTGGTGGTTGCTCGCCTACGCTGTGATTGCAGTCCCGTACCTGACCTGGCCGCTGCGACGATATACCCGCGAAGGTTAAGAACACACCGAAGTCCCGGTGCGACTTCGGCTCCGTCTGGGAGAATACCCTCTGTCCTCCGTCTGCTGCACGCCTGCCGGGGAAGTTCCGCGAACTTCCACTTCGGTGTGTTCTTAACCTTCGCGGGTATATGACAACGACTGGAAGGGAGCCGACCGACCGAAGACGTACGGGCTGCACGGCGGCGTGTTCACCGCGCCGGAGGGCGCGGCGCGGGCTGTGGCGCTACTTGGCGTGCAGAAGGGGACCGAGTACTTGTTCGACGACCTGCGGCTGTCGCCGCTGCCTGCCGAGGCGAAGGCGACCGTGGCGGGCGGCGTGGGGCAGGTCGAGGCGGTTGTGCCGGGCCGCGTGGAGGCGGGTGGGTTCGGCACGTTCCGGCTGACGTATCGCGCGGGCAAGGAGGGGCTGCCTGTTGGCGGCGCGCTGGAAGTGCGCCGCAGCAACCTGGACCCGCGGTGGTCGATGCCGCAGGTCTCCGATCCGGCCGAGCCGGGCTACACGACGGTGGTGGCGTCGACCGGCGCGCAGTGCTTGGTGTAGTCCGGGAACTCCGCCCAAGTGCCCTGCGTGACGCGAGTGACCGTCCTCTACCCGCCGCTGGCCGAAGGCGACACCGGTGTTGTCACCTACGGCGACGCCGCGGGCGGCGGCCCTGGCGTGCAAGTGCAGCCGAAGGCGGAGCGGGACGTGCGGTTTGTCGTCGGCGTCGAGGGTGACCGTGATGGCCGCGCGCTGGATCTGCCCGACACCAGAGGCTTTGACGTTGTGCCGGGGCCGTTCGCCGTGCTCGGGCTCCTCACCCCGGTGGTGGCCGAGGCGGGGAAGCCGTTCCCCGTCACGCTCGAGGCGCGGGACCGGTCGGGGAACGTGGTGCCGGCCGTCGAGGGTGCCGTCTCCTTGACCGCCGAAGGAGGCGACCTGAAGACCGACGCCCGGCGTGCGTTCGGCGCCGGTGGCACCGGTCAAGCCTCGGGTAAGGTCACGCTCACCCGGACCGGCGTCCGACTGCTGAAGGCAACCTGCAACGGGGTGGCTGCCGAGCAGAGCGTCGTCGTGAGCCGCTCCGCACAGGTCGCCGACGGCGCGAAGCCCAAGGCAACAGCGTACCAGGACGGCAACACATACGTGCTTGGGAATGCGCACGTCCGGCTGCTCGTGCCACGGAACGACTTCGGCTACGGCGTCGCGTTCCTGGAGGCGGAACGCGGCGATCAGTGGAAGCGTGTCGGTGCATTCCCGTCCCTGGGCGAGCTGCGCGTCGGCGCACAGGGCAAGCCAGCCCACCGCATGCCCGTGTGGCTGAGCGAGGCGAAGCCAGGCTCGGCTACCGACGCGGCGCAGTTGGTGCTGTCAGGCGCCGTCGAGGCGGCCGGCGTCCAATGGGACCTGTCCGTCCTATGCGTCCTATCCGACGGCGCCAAGCACGTCGACCTGCACTGCACCGCCACGCCCAAAGCCGACGCAAAGCTCCGCGCCTTCTACGCCCCGCCCTTCTACGCTGGCGACGGCAGCTTCGGCGCTGCGAAGGCAACCGCCCTGTTCCCCGGGCTGGAGTACCGGACTGCCGACGAAGTCTCCTCCGGCGACTACGGCATCGTCCCGCCGTTCAGCAACCGGCAAGTCCCTCACCCGTACAAGGTGACGATGCCGATGGTGGCAGTCGCCGACGGCGACGTCTGCGCGGCGGTGTTCTGGGATCCCGATCAGAAGTGGGACGGAGTGCACGCCTGTCCCTCCGCCTGCTTCGCGTCGCCCGAACGGTGGGAGAACCGCGCAAGCCATCTGCTGGCGCTGTTCGCGCCCGCGGAGTTGGACGGGTTGCCGGAGAACGCCCGCGAACTGCCGGAGCCGAGGGCGGTCGTCGCCGGCAAGCCGCTGAGAGCGTGTTTGGAAAGCGCCTCTTCAGGGCGAAGACTGGGAGGGCGAAGCTCCCGCTGAGCCGATTTTATACGGTTTGGCGGCTCGGCGGGAGCCTCGCCCTCCCCGGATTCCGCGTTTCCAAACACGCTCTGAGCCTGTCCGTTTCGGTTGCCGCACTGGCGCCCGCCGCCGATGTGACCGAGGCGGTCCGGTACTGGTTCGACATCAACGGCGTCCCCGACTCGCCGAAGCCCCCGCGCACCTGGGAGGCGGCGAGCGCGCTGGTCGCCAGAGGCTTGATTGAGACCGGTTGGGACGCCGAGAAGAAGGGCTGGCACAACGCCCTCAGCGATCCGTGGGGGGCCGCCTACAATGGCGGAATCGCCCTGGATTTGCGGTACTTCGCGCAGGCGCACCCCAACGATCCTCTGGCGCCGCGGATCGGCGCCCAGTTGCAGGAGGCATTCGCAGCCGCCCCCAGCGGGCGAGGCTTCGACTTTGCGTTCCACGAAGGCAACGCCGCGGAGACCGTCGCGAACGAGGCCTCGGCCGGCTTGCGCGATGCCTTGGCTATGCCGCAGGACGGCGCGTACGCTTTCCACCCGCACACCGGAAACAAGATGTTCAGCCAGGCGCAATCGAAGTCGCTGGGTCAAGACGGCGAGGTCGTCGTCGGCACGTGCGTGATGGGCCTGGAACCACTGGCGCGGCGGGCGCTGCTCACCGGCGACGCGTTGCTGGTGAGCAGCCTCGAGAAAGGGTTGGCGCACCTCGACCAGTACGTCCGGCCGCAGGGAGCGGAGCACTGGGAAGTCCCCCTCGCCTGCCCGAACCTGCGCGCCTTGGCACTGGCCACACGCTGCTACCTCTACGGCTACCAACTCACCGGGAAGCAGCACTACCTCGACAAGGCGCGGTTCTGGGCGATCACCGGGCTGCCGTTTCTGTACACGTGGAACGCCGCCGACCGCCCCGTCATGCGCTACGCCAGCATCTCCGTGATGGGGACCTCGCTGCACACCGGCACCTGGTTCGGGCACCCGGTGCAATGGGTGGGGCTGGTCTACGCCGACGCCATCTGCGAGTTGGCAGCCATCGACGACAGCTTCCCCTGGACCAAGGCGGCTGAGGGCATTCTGATCTCCGCCATGCAGCAGCAGAAGACAGCGGGCGCGCCCTGCGGCCACGTCGGCTTCTATCCCGACTCCTACAGCACGCTCCTGGAAGACGAGACGTACCACTGGTGCCTGGCGCCCACGCTGCTGGCAGAGGTACTGAACGCGCTGAAAGGTGTCGATCCGCGGGCGTCGGCAACGGTGGTGCGAACGGGCGACCGGACTGTCCACCTCATCGCCCCCGGCAAGATCAGCGACGCCTCGTACGAAAGCAACGCGCTCCATTTCACCTCGCTCTACCTCGTCGGCGCCACCCACGAGGTCGTCGTGGCTCGCGTGATCGGTGCCGCCGACGTGCTCGTCGACGGGGCGAAGCTGCCTCCAGTTGACCTCAAAGCCGATGGTGAAGCTGGCTGGAAGCAGGCGCCCGGAGGCTTCCTCCGGCTACGCATCCGGCATGCCGGCCCAGCCGTTCGGATCGAGATCCGCGGTTGCGTCCTGATGGAGCCCGGCGCCAGGAAGAACCTCGGCGGCCTCGCCAACGGGGACTTCGAGGAGGGTCTCGCCCAGTGGACCCCCGATGCACCCGACTGCGCGCGACTCGTCGCGGACGCCCACTCTGGCAAGCAAGCGCTGGAGCTATCCGCGGTCGGCCGTACCGACGAAGTTCAGTGCCCAAGCCGCCCGGTGCTCGTCGAAGCCGGCCGTGCCTATCAGCTCTCCGCCTGGGTGAAGCAGCCCGAAGGCGCAAATGGCTACAAGGTGACCCTCGACTGGTTGGGCGAAGCCGGACACATCCGGTACGACAACGACTGGCAAGGCGACAACCGACCGGCGGAGTACACACTGCACGGCGGCCGGTTCATTGCGCCGGAGGGGGCGCGGCGGCACTGATCATCTTGGGGGTGAGGGCTGGGACGAGGGGTGTGTTCGACGCGGTGTCGCTGGCACCAGTGCGGTAGGTGGCGCGCAGGGCCAAAATGGCCTGGGCACCGGGGATGCTCCAACGCATCCCGGAACGTTCGAAGCGGTCCTTGACCAAGTGCCGGCAGGCGCCCTCCACGACGCCGGTGCCGATGGGATAGCCGGCGGCCAGATACTCGTCGTACTTGAGGCGGTGTCGATTGTTCTCGAAGTACTGCGTCACGCTGGCAACGGTCTTCGCTCGGGTGCCCCGCAGGTGGTGCTTCGTGGACATTTGGCGCAGGCCGCGGACGACGGAATCCACGTTGCCCGAGAGTAGTTCCCCGTCGGCCAGGAAGAGAACCGGTCCGTTGACCCCAGGGGAACGCTTTGCCAACTCCTCGCCCAGCCAGCGGAACAAGGCTTCCCTGCCGGCAGCAGGTTCGTCGCCCAGTTCGGCGCGGAGAGGCTTGTTCTGCGGCTCTGGACGCTCTGGTGGGTCCGCCGACGCGTCCCCGAACAGACCGTTCACCACGTCGTCGGCGGTGCGCGGAAAGCGATCCACTGTGTAGCTCGCGCCGACATACGCCATCCGCTTATTGTTCTGCTTCTCCCCCTGCGGGAGAGAATTGGGATCGGCGGGGCGCACAGCGTCTGCCTGCCGTCGCAGCGAGATCCCTTTGCCGTCCCCCGGCAATGCCAGCAACGCGCCCTCCGTCTCCACGGCAGGCGACGGTTGACTGGCCTGGAAGGGCGCCGCGGCCTTCGCCACCATGCCCACCTGCAGCCCTGGGGGGGGCACGATGCTATTCCCTGACCCTCCCGGACGGTCGGTCTGGGTGCCGAGAAGGGGAGGAACGCCAACCCGGAGAACCATGGGCAGAGCCGCCTGCTGCGCCACAAGGAGCACACAATGCGAATCTGCGTCTGCACAGACCTGGAAGGAATCAGCGGAGTCTGCGTCTTCGAGCAGACGCGGGACCGGACGACGGCGCTGTTCCAGGAGGCCCGCCGCCTGCTGATGGGTGACATCAATGCCTGCGTGGACGGGTGCCTCGAGGGCGGAGCAGACGAGGTGGTTGTGCGTGACGGACACGGGGGCGGGTTCAACATCCTCCCGGAGGAGCTGCATCCTGAGGCACTGTGTCTGACGGGCGTCAACCGGCCGCGCGAGGCCGGTTGGG
>PEVN01000442.1:20239-20542 GCA_002779825.1 Armatimonadetes bacterium CG06_land_8_20_14_3_00_66_21
GTCCTTCACCACACGCAAAGCTCACAGAGCGAGAGCAAGTACTGGTACAACGACCGGGAGTGCGGGGAAATCGCGCAGTCCGCGCTGATCCTGGGCCACTACGGGATCCCGGTGGTGATGGTCACGGGCGACGAAGCTTGTTGCGCGGAGGGGCGCGAGTTCCTGGGCAACGAGATCGTGACTGTCGCGGTGAAGAGAGGGTACGCCCGCGAGGCGGCGCTGATCATCGCGCCGAAACGCGCGCGGGGGATGATCCGCGAGGGAGCCCGAGAGGCGATGTCGCGCGTCGACCGCGGCGAGCTG
>PEVN01000342.1 GCA_002779825.1 Armatimonadetes bacterium CG06_land_8_20_14_3_00_66_21
GGGTGCTGCGAGAGAGAACCTTGGAGCAGCGGCTGCTGCTCCTGAGCGAGTGCCCCGGGTTGAGTGCGAAGGCAGCGCTCCGGGCGGGTAGGGAGCCAGGGACGACGGACGTGGTCGTCGACTTGGTGGAAGCGGCGAAGCGGGCATCGGGCCGGACCGAGGTGAACAACTTCGGGTCGCGCCAGACCAGTCGAGAACACGTGCAAGAGCAGGTCACCTTCGGCAACGTGGGCGGTCGGGGCGACGCGTTGACCCTGGCGCTGGTGTCGGGCTTCTCTCCCAGCGAGGTCCTCTACGGCCAGCTCCACTACACGACGCCGCTGAGCGCCAACGGCACCAAGCTGAGCCTGTATGGGATGGCCGGGAACTTCGAGGTGGGGGGGGAGTTCGCGGTGCTGGGAATGAGGTAACGGGCAGTCGTTCGGCCTGGCGGCCTCGCACCCGCTGGTGAAACGGTCCGACCGGAGCGTGACGGTGGAGGCAGGTCTGGAGAGCGCGGATTCGGAGCTTGAGCTGCTCGGCGCGCGAAGCAGCTACGACCAGATCCGGGCGCTGAAGTTGGGCGTCAACGTGGAGGACACAAACGCGGCCTTGCAGACGAAGGACGCCGGCTCGGCGTACCTGCACCTGGGTCTCGGCGAGCGCCTGGGTGGCATGCCGGACAACGACCCCCTCAGCAGTCGCCGCGGCGCTGACGGCCGGTTCACCAAGCTGGTGGTGGACTACACCCATGCCAAGCAGCTCGACGAGCGCTCATTCGTGGTGGCAACGCTCAGCGGACAGTTGGCCGGCGACTCACTGGTGGCGGGGGAGCAGTTTGACATCGGCGGCGCAAACTCGGTGCGGGGCTACCCGCAGTCGGAGCTGTTGGGGGACACCGGTCTGCGGGCGAGTCTGGAGCTGCGCCACACGCCCGCGCTCCGCGCCCCCGCGTGGCTGAGAGGGCTTCAGACGGTTGCCTTTCTGGACCATGGCCGCATCTCCAACAAGGCCCCGGTCCCCGGTCAGGTGGCGAGCGAGTCGCTGACCGGCGTCGGTGTCGGCCTGCGGGCGGAACTGGCGCACAGCCTGTTCCTGCGGGCCGACGTGGGGTACGCGCTGTCGGAAGGCCCGTCCAACAGCAGCCGGTTCCAGCCGTACTTCCAGGTGGCGCACAGCTACTAATACTGCCCTGACATGCGGCCCGAATTGCGCCGTCAGCGAACAGTTCGGAGTCCGCGAGCAGACTTCTCACGAAAACGGATGGAGGAACTCCAATGAGCCGAACCGCATTTGCCCTGCTTCTCACCGGTCTTTGCTCCCTCGCCCTGGCCGCCCCGGAAGGCGGCAACGTCGTCGCCGGCCAGGCGGCGATCTCGAAGCCCGACGCGCTGACGACGAGCATCCTGCAAAGCTCGCAGTCAGCCATCATCAACTGGAAGGGTTTCAGCATCGATGTCAACGAGTTGGTCAAGTTCCTCCAGCCGAACGCCGGCGCCGTCGCGCTGAACCGCGTCACGGGGATCGATCCGTCGACGATCTTGGGTGAGCTGCTCGCCAACGGGCGGGTGTTCCTGGTGAACCCGAACGGCATCCTGTTCGGGCCGCACTCCAAGGTGGACGTGGGGAGCCTCCTCGCGACGACGTTCGACCTCAAGGACAGCGACTTCCTGGCAGGCAAGTACGAGTTCCTCCAGAAGCCCGGCGCAAAGCCGGCGTTCGTGGTGAACCAGGGCCAGATCAAGGTCGCGAAGAACGGCGCGGTCTTCCTGGTGGCGCCGGGCGTGAAGAACGAAGGGCTGATCATCGCCCAACTCGGCACCGTGGCGCTCGGCTCGGGCGGCGAGTTCAAGGTGCGCCTCCGAGACGACGGGCCGATCACCTACTGCGTGGCGGGCAAGGTGCTGGAATCCGTCGTTGGTCCCGACGGCAAGCCGCTCTCGGCCTCGGTGGGCAATACCGGGACGATCACCAACCCCGGCGGCACGGTGGCCCTGACGGGGGACGCGGCGCGGGGAGTGGTCGGTCAACCAGGAAGGCGTCCTCGAAGCCAAGTCGTTCCGCATTCAGGGCGGCAAGGTAATCATGACTGGGCGGGACGAGGGGATCGTCCAGAACAAAGGACTCATCGACGTGTCGGCGGCTGAAGCGGGCGCGGCACTCGGCGAGGTCTCCCTCACCGGCGAGAAGGTGGGCAACTTCGACACCATCCTCGCCAAGGGCGCTGAGGGCGCCGACGGCGGCAAGGTCTCGCTCCGCTCGACCGGCCAGACCCTGCTCACGCCTGACTCCGTGATCGACGTCAGCGGCGGCGCTGATTCCAGTGGCGGCAGCGTCGACCTCTGGTCCGATACCAACGCGACCGTTGCCGGGACGCTCGCCGCCCGCGGCGGCGCCCGTGGCGGCGACGGCGGCTTCATCGAAGTCAGCTCCGGCGGCGGCATGGCACTGACCGCGGCGGTCGACACGTCGGCGCCCGCCGGTGAGACGGGCACGCTGCTGCTCGACCCGAAGACCGTCACGGTCGCCGCCGGAGGCGGTGCGGGGCTGGCCAATGTGGACGCGTTCAATGACAACCCCACGGAGGACGCGACCATCGACCCGGCCACGATCAACGCGGCCGTGGCCAACGTGACGATTCAGGCCAACACCGACATCAAGGTGAACTCGGCGGTCAACATGGCGACGCCCGGGGTCGGTCTCGCCCTCCAAGCGGGCCGAACGGTCGAGATCAACGCCGACACCAAGACCAACAACGGCCCGATCTCCCTCACGGCCAATGACCCGGGAGCCGATCCAGCCAACAGGGATCCCGGCGCCGGGGAGATCAAGATGGCGGCCGGAACCACGATTGACGCCGGGAGCGGCACGGTCACCCTGACCCTGACAGTCGCGCCAGGCGCTGACGGCACGGCCGGCGGCCTCACCGTTGACAACGTCAAGAGCACGGGGACGGTCACGCTGAGTTCGGTTGGCGCCATCGTCGAGGCCGATGCGGGCGACGCGGAAACCGACGTGACCGCAAACACGCTGAACTTCACGGTGACCGGCGCCGACGCCCTGATCGGCGCGGACGGCAATCCCCTGGAGATCGACGCGGGGACGCTCAACGCGCAGACGGCAAACGGCAACGTGGTCCTGGCCGACACGGCGGGCGGCGTCGCGCTGGGCACAGTGAACGCCGGCACCGGGCTGGTGATCCTCGACGCGGCCGGTGGCGCGATCACGGACGGCGCGGCCGGGGCCGGGCCCAGCAATGTCACTGCAGGAGCCGTCAACCTCACCACCAGCGGCGCCACCGGTGGAGCCATCGGGACCGCGGCGCTCCCGATCAGGACCACGATCGGGATCCTGACAGCGACCACCAATGACGGCGGCGTGTTTGTCAGCGAGTCGGATGGGCTTCTGATTAACTCGGTCACGGCGAAGGAAGCGGGCAACACCCCCTATGTAGGTGCCGGGGGGAGCGTGGTGGTTGACAGCGGCAATCCTCATGCCGGCACCCACGATGTCACCATCACGGCCGGGGGCGACGTGGTGCTCGACACCGTCATTGCGCCGGATGTGGCCACGATCACGGCCACCTCCGGCTCGCTGCTCGACAACAACCAGGAGCTGAACAATGTCACCGCGCGAACCGTGGTTCTGCAGGCGGCCGCTGCCATCGGTCAGGACCCCGACCCAATCGAGACCTCGGTCGAGGCCCTCAACGCCAACACAACCAATGGCAGCATCTACCTTGCGGAGAGTGACGGCGGGAAGGTTACGAACATCGCGGCCGGCGGCGCGGGCAACGGCGTGGTGCTCACCAGCTCCACCGGCGCGTTCCGACTGGGCACTGTTAGCGCGCTTGGCAAAGTGACTATCAAGGCGGACGGCGGGGCGCTGTTGGACGACAACGGAGCAACGCTCAACCTCACGGCCCAGACGGCAGAGCTGACCGCCCGGGACGGGGTCGGGACCTCGGGAGATCCGCTCGAGACAACCGTCGCCGAGCTGTCCGCAACGGTGAGCGGTGATGGCGCGCCCGTGATGATCAACGAGACGGACGGGCTCTCCTCGCTGGCGGTCAAGACGAAGAAGGGCGACGTTACCCTCAACTTCTCGGGCGGGCCGCTGACGTTCGTCGCCAGCACGGGTCATCTATCTGCCCCCTCGGCGGCGGGAACCGCACTCACCTTCGAAACCACCGGAAGCGACATTGTTCTGGACACCGTCAATGCTGGGTCCGCCTCCGCGGTGACGCTCACGGCCGCCGGGGTCCTCTCCGATGGCAACGGCGGCGCGCTCAACCTGACGGCGGGGACGACGACGTTGTCGGCCGGAAGCGGGATCGGCACGAGCGCGGACCCCCT
>PEVN01000253.1:0-4376 GCA_002779825.1 Armatimonadetes bacterium CG06_land_8_20_14_3_00_66_21
ACCAGAACAAGGATTGAAGCAGGAGCAAGCTCGAAAGGGCAAATCCGAAATCCGAAACCTACCGACCGCGCTCTCTCAGCACAGAGATTGGCGCCCTTCCTTTGCGCAGTCAGCGTAATCTGCGGACGGGGGGACCAGCCCAATGCTGTCAAGTTGTTTGTGTGAACCACGCTGGCGCCGTATCCGTCACGCTGAGCGAGCGTAGAGCACGCCGACGAAGGAGGGCTGCTCGTAGCGAGTCGAAGCGCGTCCATCGCGGGGCTTCGACATCCTTCCGGCGCCCGTCGTACGTCCGGGCGCCTCCAGTCGCTCAGCCAGACGGTCTGGCCGCTGAAATGGGGCTTGATCCCAAACAACTTGACAGTGTTGGGATGCGACCCCTGTGTCACCACTGTCAGCCTCCTTCTTGCCGCGCTACTGCTCCGTCCATCGGTTCGGTTCAATGGGACCGACGTCGCTCACGTGGTCACCTAACTCCGTGCCACGCCTGACGCAGGTGACTTCGCGGCGATGGCCCGCTTCTCCTTCCCTCCGAGCCAGCGCTGGACCGCGACAGGCGACTCACCCGGGGCAGGACCCCGAATGGTGCGTCAGAGCAGGATGTTCGCGGGGTGACGGCGAACCGCTGAGGTAGAGGTATTCTTGAGGGCGAGGTGTTCAGCATGGCAAAGCCAGGCGAGGCGACAACCGATCCCGACGATGGTGCGGATGTCAGAGTCCACCGACTGGATGAAGTCCACCACACTGACTTCGTGAGACGCAGGGAGGCTGCGAGTCGACGTCGTAGGGAGGCGGAGATCCGGTTCCGCAAAGCGAATCCCAGGCCCTACAAGAAGCGGAAGAAGGACAATAGCCCGGCTGCGAAGAAGGCGCGGGGCAAAGCTCGCCTGAAGAAGGCCGCTCCGGGTATCAGTGCTCTATCAAGGAAAGCCGTCAAGAACAAGCCGATCTCATCGTACCCGAGTGAGACCACGTATGACGGAAGCCCGATCATATCGGTCCCTATTGGCGGTCAACCACGAGGGAAGTGATACGTCCGCCTGTCCCGCCAAAACACTCCGTCCCGGTTAGGGGTCATGTCCCGAGTCCCAGACGCCCCCGGGCGGAGGGATGGGTGAGTGTTGACACCGGGGGCCGGATCTCCAATCACCAATCGACAACTCCAGCAACTGCTGGCTGAGGCTTCTGGGCAAAGGTGCTGCAGCCAGGGCTGCGGTCGGACTCGCGGTTTCGGGACTGGGCCCGCTCTGGCGACACCGGGGTCGGATCTCAATGGTGTCAAGTTGTTTGGACAGACCGCGCGAGTGCCGCATCCGTCAGGTTGAGTCTCCCATGCCGCGGCGCTGCGGCATTCGCAAGTGAATGAACTTGGCTGCCTTCGACGCGCTCCAGCATTCCCTCCTACCGTCGGGAATGCCTCCGCTTGCTCAGGCTGACGCTCGTACAGCCCCGTACGGCCGCCTCCTGACGCTTCCGACGGTCGAATGCTGCTCAACACCAAACAACTTGACAGCATTGGGGACCAGCCCCGATCCGCCGGTGCCGACGAGACGCCGGCGCTACTTGGTCAGCTTCAGGATCCACTCCACTGTCTTCCCCCGCACTTCGTCCAGGTCGCCCTTCACGTCGAGTCCGTCGAGCCAGGTCTGGGCCTGCTTGACCAATGCGGGCTTTGCCTCCCTCGCCGCTTCCATCGCCTTGACTAACGTGGTCACGTAGCGCACGTCATCCACGCCTTCGCGGAAGCCTTCCCACTGGATGGTGTCGATCACGCCGTCTACGGTTTGGTAGGTGAAGTTGTGGTCGCGGTACTGGGGGCTGTCGAAGTCGTTCCAGCCGTGGCCGAAGGAGTGCTGGTAGGCGTAGTCCATGGCGCCGTCGTAGCCGGCCTGCCACAGGAGCAAGCCGAAGTTGCGGCGGTAGGTCTCGGGCTCCTCGACGCCGACTTGCGGGTTGGCGTAGCAGAAGATCCGCTGGCCGGCCTGGTGGTACTTCTGGGCTTCGTCGGCTAACGGCGCGCCGGCGTAGATGGCGAGGTCGAGCAGGTCGCCCATCACTTCGAACGTGCCCTTGTAGCAGGCGACAAACACCTTGGCGCCGGCGTCGTGCAAGACTTGCCACGCCGCCCGTTGCGCTGTCAGCCGGTCGCCCGTGGCCTCGTCGATGCCGTAGCCGTACACCTCGCCGAAGCCGTGTCGCTGCGCGACCTCCACCCACTTCGTCGCCGTGGCGCGAAGCTTGTCGAGGTCGGCTGCGTTAGTGGGGCTGCCGGTGCCAAGGCCCAACGTGTAGAGCGTGTCGGTGGGTAAGCCGGCTTGCTTCCGGAGGTCGAGAGCCTGTTCCAGCAGCGGCTCGTTGAAGCTCTGATAGAGCGTGGGGTGGTCCACCCCGTGGGCCTTCAGGTCGCGCATCTCGGCTGCATACTGCTCGGGCGATTTCTCCTCGGAGCTGATTGAGCCCTTGCCGTCGGGCGTCAGGACGCCGCGGTAGTAGACTGAGTAGCAGAGCGCCGGCGGCTCCAACTTGAAGGGCAGCACGCGAAGGCGCAAGGTCAGTTCGGCGGCGGGGGCGTTGGCGGCCGCGAGCTTGAGCGTTCCTGTGTACTCGCCGGGCGTGGCGTCATCGGGAATGTGCACCGTCACCCAGAACTGCCGTGTCGTGTCGGCGGCGAGATCGACCGGCTGCAGCGACTTGGCGTCCCGCGGCTGAATGTCCGTGAGCGTGCTGCTGTCCTTGGTGCTGATGAGGGCGTACTTCTCGCCCTCGCCTGAGCGCAGGTAGTTCTCCTTCTTCTCCGTATCGACGCGCACGAGTGCGTCGTCTTTCAGCAACAGCTCAGGCGTCAGCAGGCAGTGCCGCGTATCCGAAATCGACACCCCCGCCTGGTACCAGCACTTCACGATCGACACGTCCACTGCGTTAGCCGGGATGAGGTTGGCGCCGCTGTTGAGGTCGGTCGGCGTCACCACGAGCTTCTCCACGTCCTTGAGCGCGCTCACTGCGAACGACGCCGGCTCGTACTCGCCGGCGCACCCGGTCACCGACAGCTCCGAAGCGATCCGCCCGACGATGGGGAAGCTGGTCGGCAGGAGCCGCGCGTTGGTGATCGGCTTGACGATGTACGTCACGAACGGCCGGTCGGCGACGCCGGGCTTCGACATGTCGATGAGGTTCGGCGTGGCATAGCGAACCGTCCTCACGCTGGACTCAAGGCGGGTGATATCGGTGGGCGAGGCATACGACGCCTCTGCGAACTTGGTCAGGTCCGCCTCGGCCGAGTCGGCGGCCTTCAGCGCCACTTCCTTCATGCGCTGAGCGACGGGCGGCAGGGCACCCAGAGCGTCGATGCCCTGTCGGGCGGTTGCCAACTCCTCCCGCCACGCGGTCAGGCGCTTCCGGAAGACCTCCCGTGCCGGCTCGAATCGCTGGTCGGCTTCGGCGGCGTACACCTGCGCGTCGGGCACCTCGCCGTCGAGGCGCACCTCGTCCACGTACACCACCACGCGACTGCCCTCGCCGCCATACAGGAAGATCCCCCACCGGTCGGTGAAGGTCACCACGTTCGCGCCCGTGGCATCCGAGGTGTTCTGTCGCAGCACGCCGTCCGCGCGCTCGTCGCCGTCCGCGACCAGGTTTTGCTCCTGGAGCTGCCAGTCGTCGGTCGCCTTGTCGAACGTGTCGAACGCCCCGCACCCGGAGTGATGGGTCGGCGGGAACACGTAGTTGCACCCCAACCCCACGCGCGCTTTGCTCGCCTGCGACACCGAGATCCGCCCGCTGAACTTCAGCTTGCCAGCGCAAGCCACCTTGACGGGCACGCTCCAGTAGCAATAGGTCGCGGTCTTCAGCGTCACGTCTAACTTGAACGACTTCTTCCCGGCGAACGCCTTCTCCTCAGTCAGCCCCTTGGAGTTGACCTCGTACTCCCCGTTGCTCACCCAGAACTGCACCGGGTCGGCCGTCTCGAAGTCCTCGTGGTACGCGAAGGGCTGGGTGGGCAGGTCGGGCGCAGACTTCACGCAGTTAGGGAACAGGACGGCTGTGAGCACAACGGCACTGACAAGGCTGCGGTTCATGGGGTGAACTCCTCATAGCGGAACTCGCCCCGACGGATCGGCAATTGTAGCCCACCGACTCCGTCGGCAGGTGATCGGCCATCGGCGGCGAACTACAATTAGCCGCCCGGAAGAGTGGAAGTTTGGGAGAATGGATGGCAGGAGCGCGCTGGCTGAGCCTTCCTGCCTTCCATTCCTCCCACCTTCCATTGCTCCAACGCCCCTGTCTGGCATCCGCACACGCAAACGCCCTCCTGACGGTCAACAGAGAACGGAGACAACCCATGCCCAAACCAACCGACATCCACCTGCTCGGCGCGA
>PEVN01000253.1:4405-4547 GCA_002779825.1 Armatimonadetes bacterium CG06_land_8_20_14_3_00_66_21
TGCTCGGCGCGAAGCTCTACCTGCTTCCCGTGGAGACGCGCGTGCCGCTGAAGTTCGGCGCGGAGACGCTGACGCATGTCATTTGCGCCAGAGCCTGCGTGCGCGTCTGCGATGCCCAAGGGAACAGGGCCGAGGGCTGGGG
>PEVN01000208.1 GCA_002779825.1 Armatimonadetes bacterium CG06_land_8_20_14_3_00_66_21
AAACTGCACCTCCGACTCGCCGCCTCCGGGCGGAACTCGGGTGGCGTCTCGGCGTCCCGGTCGCCGGCTTGCGCGCCTCACCCGTAGTATATATTACGTTTGGGAACGCGAAATCTGGCCCCTCGCGCGAAAAAAGTCGTGCAGCACAACCTGTTCCGGGCTTTCCCTCGATCTGCTACACTGCCCGCAGGAGTATCGAGCGCCGACACGAGGCTGCGGCAGATCCATGTATGCTTGTAGATCGAGAGACGGGAGCGAACGACCGCTCGAAAAGTGGTGGCCGGGAATACGCGACCTCGCCGAAAGGTCGCGAAGGTAGTGTGTTCTGTACGCTTTCGCGCGGGACAAAGACCTGTTGGGCTACACTGGAACGCACGCTGATTGGAGATTCAGTCGATGAGTGAGAAGCCCTGTTGCTGCGGTGCTGCTGACGAACGGACCCTGCCGGAGGCGGCAACGCTGCGGGCCGCGCACTGGGTCCTCGGCGAGGTGGCGACACCCGTCGGGCCGATATCCCAGGTGGCGACCACGCTCGACTTCGCCGACCGAACGGGCACCGTCAAGGCGCGCCTCGGCAGCGGGCGGATGCGCTACGATCTCCCGCCGGGCTTGTACGCCGTCGGCAGTCCGTCAGCCGACTCGCCCGTGTTCGTCTCGGCGAACTACAAGATGAGCTTCGACTGCCTGCGCCGCGCCCTGCCCAAGCGTCTCGTCGCCATACTGCTTCAGCCCGCCCTTCCCGTCCGGCCCGTAGACCGCCGCCAAGCGGGGCACCTGGGTCTCGGCAAGGAAGAAGCCTGTGTCAGGCATGCGCAACGGCTCGAAGAGCCGCTTCCGTAGGAACCCGTCGAAGGGCAGCCCCGAGGCCACTTCGACCACCCGGCCGAGAACGTCGATGGACAGGCCGTACTCCCACTTCTCGCCCGGCTGGAACAGCAGTGGCTGCCGGGCCAAGACCGGGATCTTCGTGGCGAGCGTCCCCTCGTCTTGGAGTAATCCGTGGGTGATGCCTGCTTTACTGTACCGGTCACCGAGGCACGGGTTCCACTGGTACGTGAGCCCCGAGGTGTGGGTCAGCAAGTGCTCGAGGGTGACCTCGCGCTTTGCTGGAACGACGCTGCCATCCTCGGTCAGCACGCTTGCGTTCTTGAACTCGGGGATGAACTTGGAGATGGGATCGTCCAGGCGGAGACGCCCCTCGTCGTACAGAACCATGACGGCGGCGCTGGTGATTGGCTTGCTCATCGAGGCGATCCGGAAGATCGTGTCGGTCTCCATGGGCGCACCGGCGTCGCGGTCGCGCATGCCGCAGCCCTTGAGGTACGCCACCTTGCCGTGGCGCGCAATCAGCGCCACTGCTCCTCCCACCTTGTGGTTGTCGACCTGCTGCTGCATCACGGCAGTCAGGCGGTCGAGCCCTTCCTGGGACAGCCCCACTTCAGCCGGCGGGGCGGTCGGCAACCCCTGACCACACGCCGCTCCAGCCAACCAAAGCAGAACCAACGCAAAGCGCCAATTCCGCAATCTGCCACGCGTCACGATGTCCTCCTGGGTATGCGCCGTTCGGAGCGCTGTCAGCCTGGCGCCGGCAGCGCCAGCCTTGGGTCGGTGAGATCCAGTTTGTACAGCACCTGGTTGTAGTTATACAACGGCGTCTCGTCGGGGTTGCCCGAGAACGTGTTGACGTAGGTGCCCTCGAAGAAGATCGCGCGCCCACCGTCTTTGTCGAACATGGGGTGTTGCTTCGGGTTGTAGAAGCTCATCCTGTCGTGGGTGACGACCTTGTGCGCAGACACCCACGGCCCGACCGGCGAGTCTGCTTCGGTGTACCAGACCTCGCCCAAGAACGACGGCTTGCCGAATGACTGGACGGTGATCATGATCCAGCGGTGGCGGAACTCGTTCCAGTAGACCGACCCGCCGTGGGCGCTAACGATGTCGCCCGCGTCAGCGTCCCTCAACTGCAGCAGGCAGTCCGTTGGCTTCAGTTTCCCGGCCTTCAGCAGCTTGTTCTCGATCTCCTGCGACCATGGCGGGGTGCCATGCTTCCACGCAAACCGCGCGGAACCGTCGGGGCTGCGCTCAATCTCCCCCTGATCCGGTAGCGTGCCTTCCTTCAGGCAGGTGTAGCTCTCGTATGCCGACAGATCCGAAAACGCTGTCACAGTCGCCGGCACCCGACAGAGCGGGAACGGCGTCGCGAAGTAGACATACTCAACCCCATCCTCCGCGTGCGTGAAGGGATGCCCCGACGGTCCTGGCGTCGCGTCCAAGGGAATCTCGGACATCTCCTCGAACGCCTCCTTCTCGTCGTTCCACTCGCACAGTCCGCGGCGGCGCGGTTTCATCTCTTTGTCGGGCTTCACGAAGGCGGCGAACATGCGCTCGCGGCCGACTTCGTCGCGCAACACGGTCAACCCGTCGATCCACGTCGGGCCGTCCCCTTTCATGCGACAGGTCTCTTTCGCGAAGCCGTCCGGTCGGACGAAGTACGTCAGGTCGACGCCGACTGCCGGGTCGAGCCCGCCGTCCTTCGGCAGTAGCGAAGTTGCGCCCGGCACGTGGAAGTTGCCCAACGGGTACGTCGGCCAGTTGGTGTCGCCCCAAAACCAGTACACCCGCCCGTGATAGACGGCGTTGACGATGCTGTCTGAGCCGGTCACCTGCGCGTTCAGCAGCGGCTCGCGGATCGGCACCGGTTCGCCCAGCAACACGCTGTCCCGGTAGATCCCCTCGCCGACGACACGGCACAGCCGCTCAGCAATGTTGAGGCGCTTGACCTTCAGCGTCGCGCTACCGCCGGGCTTTGTCTGTAGCTTGACGCCGCGGTACCCGAACCCGTCCTTTGGGAACTCATAGCCATGGCTGTTGACGTGGAAGAACACCGTTCGGCCCATCAGCCCAGGCTCGTAGAAGGCGACGAGCCCGTTGCTGTCGGTGACGTACCGGAGGTTGCTGACCGTCCGAAGCTCGACCAGCGGCACGCCGCGCCCCGTCTGGTCATCGACCACTCGGATATCGAAGCACAGGGCGCGCAACGGCGGCAAGGACGCGGCAGCGGCGGGCTCACCGCAAACCGGCGCCGGCATTGACACCACCAGCGTAGAGGCGGAGAGAACGGCGATCCAGAGATCCATGGTCAACTCCTCAATGCCCGGGCGGGGAAGAGAGCGCGGCGGCCGGCCAGTGGACCCGGCCGAATGGCCATGCCGCGCCTGGACGAACTGACGCTGGCCCAGACGCGGCCGAGTAGTCTACCCCCTCGACGCGTCCTTGGCGACGAGGGAGGCAGGCCGCCCGAAGGCCATCGCAGAAAGATGTTGGCCGCACCCCGGAGCGCGCCTGCAATACTCCGACAGAGTCGTAGAAAAGGAAGCAGGAATGACGACAGAGCCATCATTTCTCCAGTGTCTTGATCAACCGACCGCGTCAGCGGAGGGTCTGGACGGCGTTGAGCGCCTGGCCGTGGACGAGCCACACACGAACGTCCGCTCCGCTCGCCGCCTACCGCGCTCCCGCCTTCACCCACAACAGCGTCAGCCTCCACGGGTCAAACCGCCCCTCAATGGCTCCGTCCGTCGTCACATCGACGGGCGCGCCCCCCAAAGCGTCTCGGGCGCTCAGAATGCGTTCGCGCAACCGCAGCGGGCCCTCGACCGGCGTCTCGCTCGTGTTGACTGCTACCAGCAACCGTTCGCCGCCGGGCTTCAGGTAGGCGCTCACTTCGACGCCCGCGGGGGCGGCGGCGAGCCAGTCGCCGTTGTCCCAGTAGCCCCGGAACTTGGCGTTGTCGGCGCCGAAGTCACCCCACACGTTCCACACCGCAGACATCGCCTCGTAGGACCACGGCAGCTCGGTATCGTGCAGCAATGACACAGCCATGCCCTCGGGGGTCGTCATGCCGCCGTGCCAGTCGTACACCAGGAAGTAAGCGGGAATACCGAAGTTGTGCCCCATGAATTCGGCACGAAACGTGTCCAGTGGCACGCGCGTCGGTCGCGGCAGACCGCACAGGTGTTCTCCATCCAAGTAGGCGTCAGCGAAGGCCAGCGTCGGCAGCATGACGCTGCCCGAGGTGTGGCAGACGAACAGCGTCTCCTTGCCTTGCTGCTCCAGAATGCACCGGAAGCGCTTCATCGCGTCGCGTACCGGGAAGATCGAGCAGGTCGCGTGGCGTTGGCCGTCCTCGCCCACGTAGCCGCAGCCATGCAGGGCGTTGCTGCACTCCACCGGGTAGGACAGCCCGTCGGAGTAGAGACCGTCCGGGGCGAAGTCGTGGAAGAGCTTCTGGATGCCATCGGCCATGAGGTCCGCCCACGCGCTCCGGGCGCAGACGGGGTAGTCCTTCTGGGCGGGCTGGCGGGTGTAGACGAACCGCTGCGGGTCGAGGACCTCACACTCGCGCAAGTAGAGTGGGTACTCCGGCGCGGTGTCGGCAAGCTGCCAGGAGTGATAGAGGAGGAGCTTGAGGTCCTTCTCGTGGCAGCCGGCGACCAGCGACCTCAACTCGTCCGTGTGTGAGGTGCGCGGGAAGCCCTGCCAATCGCTCCAGTGCTCATGGAAGCCAAGGAACTTGAGTCCGAGGTCGCGGAAATAGTCCAGGAAGGTACCGGAGAAGGGAGGTCGAGATAGGTCGAGCCCGCCGTCCACCTGGACGGCTGCGGCGCTCACCCGGCCGACGCCACCCGCGGTCACCTTCTCCGGCCGACTCTGACGTTGGTTCGCGGAACCCGTCACGGCAGCGAACCGGTCCAAGAGCAGCGTGTACGTCTCGGCGGGCAACGACTGAGCGCCCGTCCCCATTTCTCCCGGCGGGAGAGCGACAGCCGAGATCCGCACCTGCCGGACAATGAAGTCGGCGTCTACGCCGCCAAGCTTGAGCACCGCCTGGCCGAGGTCCACGGGCGAGCTGAAGACCGGGCCGGCGGGCAGTTCTGCCAACCTCTTCCCATCCATGAAAAGCCCGGCGGTTTCCCCCCACGTGCACGCCACTGTGTGGACCTCGCCCGGCTTCCAGGCGAAGGCGTGACCGGCGATACGGGTGTACTTCCCCCCCTCGCGGTACACCACCCGCATGCCGCGATCGTCCTGATTCCAGTAGAGCCACATGCCACGCTCCGGCTCCGGACGCGTGTCAGCCGGCCACTGCAACATGAATAGGCAGCGGTTCAGTTCGTCGGGTGCGGTGGAGTCGAACTTGGGCGCGACGGTGACTTCGAGCGTGCCCCGCTCCGGGCCGAAGTTCCCAGCGGCCGGGTAGGTCACAGACCGCTCCACCCCTTTCGGGCTGTGGCGCTGCTTCTCCAGCCCGTAGGAGGCTACCTGGGCATAGTGCCAGTGGCGGTAGTCCTTTGGCATCGGCTTCACCGGGCTGGCCTGGAAGGCGAAGACATACTCCCGCGCCCGGTCCAGTTTGGTTGGCTTGCCAATGAGGTTCAGCCGCAACACCCTGCTGCGGCCTTCGGGGACCAATTCCAACGCGCGCGCCGGGTCGGCAGGTCGCCAGTTCTCCTCCGTCTCGGAGAGCCACTGCAGCCCCTTCTCCTCGTCGCCCACCCACACGTGATGCAGGAAAGGCGAAGTCCATCCCTCGGCGGGCACCGCCCGGGCGTTGAGGTGCTTCGGGTCCACGCTCACCCACACCGAGGGCTTGGGGTAGTGGTGCATGAGCCGGGCGATCTCACGGCGGAACGGGATGTCGAGCGTCAACTGCTGCAAACTCGGGCCGGCGGGCATGCCGGTCACGCGTAGGCGCAGCTTCACGAAGCCATCGAACTCGAGGCGCCCTTGACAGGAGACCTCAAGCCCGCCGCCGCTCTGCTTCGTCTTGAACTCGACAGCGCCGCGAGTGGTCTTCGTCAGCCGGAGCTTCTCGGCGCGGAACCGAACCGGTCTGCCCTGCACGGTGGCGCGAAGGGCCATCGGCTTGGAGAGCAGGTCCTTCTGCAGCGCCCGCACCTCGCCCAGCAGCCCGGACGAGGCGAAGCCGTACTCGCGCCCCCAACACGCCACGCGTAGCGGCTCACGGCTGGTCACCTGCAGGGGCGTCCACGGCTTGAGCACGCGGTTGTCGTCGAACTTACCGGCCGTAGAGCCCAGCCATGCCGGCCGTTGCGGGAGCGACCAACGCGTCTCGCTCCGAAGCTCCGGCCGAGCGGAGTCCTGCAGACAGAGACGGTAGTCGCCGGCGGGCAGGCCGGCAAAGGACCAGCGCAGCGGCTGAGCACTGGCCCCATTTGTCATGGCCAGGGTGCCCTCGCGCACCGCCCTGCCGGCAGGGTCCCGCAGTGCCGCCTTGACCCAACCGGCGGCGGGCGGGTTAGGCACGGCAAGCCGCGGCTGCACCGTCAACACCTGAGTCAGAGCCAGCGTCTCCATCCCGCTGTCCAACGCCGCCACGGCCCGGAACTGCGCTGCCAGGTGGACCAGCAACCGGCCGGCGCGCGCAACCGAGACTCCCAAGGTGTAGTCGCCTGGGGGCAGTTCCTTGGCGTCGAAGGAGAACGGCTGTTCGCCGGCCGACTGCTCGTGGCGAACCCGCTTGCCCGCAGCATCCTTCAGCTCCCAGGTCACAGGCGCCCCACCCGCGCCGCCTACCTGCAGGTGACGGAACCAGGGCTCGCCCAGGACGGTTACCTGCACGCGGTCGTCCGCCCCGAACAATAAGTGCCCGAACCGGGCCGGCACGTGGAACGTGGACGCGCTCCCCAATTCGCTCCACGTCAGGTTGGCGTCCTCCTGCTCCCAGCCGTCCGACGGTCGCTGTTTCGCGCTGCGGTCCACACAGAAGTTAGCGGCCCAAACGGCGCCGTCCTCCGGCGCGTCAGCGCCCAGCGTCGCCAACGGGATTGTCGCCACTCCCGCCCAGGCGGCGTCGTTCTCAGCCGTTCGCGCGGTCCACTCACCGTCCCACGCCCTGTCCCGACCGCGGGCATCGGTGCGCGCACCGTTGGTGTTGACCATGAACTGCAAGTAGTCGCTGTGCGTGTGACGGGGATCGAGGAAGACCTCCACGCAGTCGTCGTTCCACAGCGCCCCGTCGCGGCCGGTCACCTGCTTGACCAGTGGCCGCGCCTCCAGCTTCGGCACCTGCCAACCAACTACCAGGCTGCCAGCCACACGGGCGACCCAGAACACAGGCTGGCTGCGACTGAGCTGCCCGCTGTGGAGGGTGCCGAAGCCCGTGAACGCCGAGGCCTCCGGCCACCCGTCAGTCGATAGCAGCGCCTCCGGCCGCGGCGCCTGCCCGACCATTGGCACGCACCAGAACGCGCGTCCGCAGGTGACCGGCGGGTCGGCGGAGAGCGGTCCAGTGACCGCGACGAGTAGGACGATGCCGAGACGAGTTGCCACAGAGAGTTTGGGCACGGTGTCGGGTTCCTTGCTGTCCGAACTGCCGTCAGGTCGGCAGATTCGCCGGGATCACCGCCCAGCGGAGGGCGCCAGCCGATCATGGCTGTATTGTGGTCCCGTGTCAACCCCGACGTCGCGCGAGCCGTTTCCCAAACCGCGAGCCAGCGCCACACTGAGGAGCAGGGCGCGTCCCGCCACGAAGAGGAGCCGCACCATGAGGGGCCGATGGATCTGCCGACATACATTCGCCGTGACTCTCGCCTCCGCCGTCGCTTGCGTCACTATTGCGTGGGCGGAAGGGGACGACTCGAAGGTCAAAGTCAAGGAAGGCGACCCGGCGCCCGGGGTCGAGTTGCAGGTCACACAGATCGAGACCGTCCTCCCGGAACGGAAGGGCGCCAAGACGCTTCCGCTGGCGGACCGCAAAGGGAAGAAGAACGTGGTGCTCTACTTCTACCCCAAAGCCATGACGGGTGGGTGAACGGTGGAAGCATGCGGTTTTCGCGACCGCTTTGAGCAGTTTGCTCAACTGGACACCGTCGTGATCGGGATCAGCACAGACACGCTGGACGCTCAGACCGCCTTCAGTCAGAAGGAGAAGCTGAACCACCCGCTGTTCGCCGACCCCGACCTGAAGGCAACCAGGGCGTTTGGCGTTCTCTCGGCCCCGGGCACCCTCGCCCAGCGGAAGACGTTCGTCATCGACAAGCAGGGCCTCATCCGCAAGATCTACGAGAATGTGACGCCGGCGACGCACCCCGAAGAGGTGCTGGCGTGCGTCCGAGAGAAGCTGAGGCAGGGGGAGGGGTGACGGCCAACGCGTTGCCCGCCCGGCTACCGCCGCGGCGAGCCCTCAGTTCGGGTTCTTCGCCACCTGCACCGCCGCGTCAACAGAAGACTCGCACACCACCCGGAATCCAACGTTGTACACGCCCTCCCACGCCGGGTAGCTCAACCGAAACGCCGAGCGGCAACGCGACGGGCGATCGAACCAGGAGCCGCCGCGGACCACCTTGCGACCGGTTCCGGAGCCGGAGTCGCGGCCAGCGTCGGTTCGGTAGGGGTAGGGCTGGTACGTAGTTCCGGTCCACTCGGCAGCGTTGCCGTGCATGTCGTGGAGCCCCCACGCGTTGGGCCGGTAGCTACCAACGTCGCGGGTGACGAAGCCGCCATCGTTGAACCGGGCATCCTTGGGCGCCCAATCGGGGGAGTTGGCGCGGGCGTATTGGCGCAGGGAGGCGTCGGCGAGGTTGGCGAAGGGGGAGAAGTCGGTGTCGAGGTCGCCGTAGGAGAGCGGCGTCTCCGAGCCGGCGCGGCAAGCGTACTCCCATTGGGCCTCCGTCGGCAAAGTGAACCGCTGCCCCGTCTTCGCTGACAGCCACCGACAGAACGCGATTGCCTGCTGCCAGGAGACGCGCACCACCGGCTGCTTCGGCCCGTTGATCGGCCAGCCGCGCGTGTTCTGGTCTTTGTTCGTTTGGCTGACGAAGCGGCTGTCGTGGGCGGGGTCGAAGAGCGCGTACTGCTCATTGGTCACTTCGAGCGTCCCCAGCCAGAAGGGCTTCTCGAGGCGAACGCGCGTCAGGGGCTGTTCGTCAGGGCCTCCGTTCGCCTCGCCCATGGCAAACTCGCCGGCTGGGACGAGCGTGAGTTGGAGCGAGAGCCCATTGCCGAGGTCGACCGTGCGGGTGCGCGGCTGTCCCTGCGCAGCTTGGTCCAGGCGCGCGGCCGCGGGGGTGGGGCTGGCCGGTCTGATGGGACCTCTGGGACCTCTGGCGCCCAGCGGTCCCATGGATGCGCCTTCCAGCGCACTCTTCACTTCCGGGATGGCTTCCGGGTTGCTGTCGAGGTTGGCATACAGAAGCTCAAGTGTCCGGCGGCGTTCGTCGCCGTTGTTCGGGATCGGGCGCTCTTCGTGCCACGTGCCCAGACAAGGCACGTTCAGGTCGATCCAGGTGATCAGCCTGTCCCAGGCTTCGTGGTTCAGGATCACCCCGTGGTGCCCCTTCTGCAGCATCTGCACCAGTTCACTGGTATCGGCGTGGTACTCCATTGGCGGCAGGAGGTGGTAGTCGCTCTCCGGGCCCGGTCGGCGGACGTAACGGTGAAGCACTTCGTACGACGGGGTGAAGGCGCCTTTGTATTCGGGCCGGTCTGCTTTGCCGCGGAGGTCGGGCGCAGTGTTGCTCGCGGCCTTCGCAGCGTCTACATGGCAGTCCACGCAGTACGCGTCGAGGACGGGCTGCACCTCGCGCTCGAAGCTGAAGCCGCGCGGCGGGCCGTACCAAGGCGTTATGTCCACCGCGTCACCCAGCGCGGCCGACGCCTTGCGCACGTGGGGCACGCTGTTCTGCGATTCGTGGCAGCCGACGCATGAGAGGGTCTCACCGGGCATGGCGGTCATCCAGCTTCGCATAACCTGCATCGCCTTGCCTTCGGCGTCCAATGGTTGGACGGCAATGGGCGTCTTCGCCGGGACACGGAACAGGGCAGAGCCATCGGGGTTCACCGGGACCGTGCCCAGGATCCGATGCACGTCCCACGGGCCGTCGATGCCGACGTTGATGTGCCCGCCCATGTTGCGGTAAGCGAAGTGGAACGCAAACACCCGAAGCGCCTTCACTGAGCCCTTTGGGACGCCGTTCAGGCCGGGACCGGCGTAGACGTCTTCCAGGTAGACGAGGGCGTCCTTCTGACCCGGCTTCACTTTGTCCTTGATGACTGGCGGCGCAGCCCGCTTCCGGAGGGGGGTGGGTTCGAGTAGCGCGTAGCCTTGCTCGAACCGGAGCGGTACCATGTTGTCGAACACGTCGACCAAGTAGAGCCCCCACGGTGAATCGGGCGTCCGCTGGCACGAGACGAGGAAGTACTTGTCGCTTAGCGGCCACGGGTGCAGGAACTTCGGCCACGAGGCGTCCACCAGTTGGTCCTGGATGATCGGCTCAACAGGCTTGCCGTACCCGGGGATGTGCTGGACCGCGCCCGCTGCTTCTTGTCGGCCAAGCGACGGATCGAACAGGACCAGTTCGCCAACCCGCCGGACTCCGTGGTGCCCGGAGACGATGCCGACAAACTTGGTCGGGTCGTTCGGCACGGGCCGGGGGTAGAACAGCGAATTGGGCCAGTAGGAGTTGCTGCCGTAGTAGTTCGTCTGCTCGGTGCCGTCGGGGTTCATCGACATGAGCAGCCGGCTGAAGTAGTGGGGCGTGTCGCTGTATTCCCAGCGTCCGTAGAGCACCTTGCCGTTGTTCAGCACGAATGGGTCCCAACTGTGGTCCTGGTCGAAGGTGAGCTGGCGGACATCCTTGCCGTTGGCGTCCATGTCGTACAGCAGCGACACGGCATCGCCGCCGCCGACACAGGGAACGCCCTGGTAGCAGGCAGTGGAGCAGAACGCGATCCGGCCATTGGGCAGGTAGCAGGGATCGAAGCAGTCCACGTCGTTCTGGTCCCCAATGCTCACTTGCCGCAACCCTTGACCGTCCACGCCAACCTCGAAGACGTGCCAGCTCCCGTTGTCGCCCGGCATCGAGAAGAGCACCTTCTCCGCGCCGAAGTGCAGGTCGAGGTCGCCGACAAACTTCCCGCCGTCGGGGCGGAAGACTGTCTGCAGCGGGGCGTCCGGGTGGAGGATGGAGAAGACAGCGAGTTCGTTGTCGTAACCGGCCTTCCCAATGCTTGAGTTGCCCTGCCAGTTGGCCGGCAGCCCGAGGTTCCCTGCACTGCGCTTGACCACCAGCACCTTGTCGAAGCCGAGTAGCGGGTTGGCGAGCAACGCTTCCAGGCGCAGCTTCTCGAGCTCGGCAGCAAGCTGTTCCGCGCGGCCGACCGCGGCATCGTCGCCACTTCGGACGGTCGCGAGGACCTCCGTGCGCTGGTTCTCGAGTGCCCCCAACCGGGTGAGGTAGTCCGGCCCGCGGAGGTACTTGTCGGGGAAGGAGTCGGTCAAGTCGGTTACCGCCCGGCGGAGCGCCTCGGCGTTCACGTCGGCCAGCCGCACGGCGGCTTCGTCCAGCCGGCGAGCGCGGTGATACACCACCTGCACTGCCCTCAGGCCCTGCGAGTCCTTCGCCGCGGGCACAAGTCGGCTTGCGTTCTCTGCGAGTGAAGCAATCCGCACCCGGTCCGCGTATCGCTTCGCCAAGGCGCCGAAGTCACCCGCCTGCCAGTCGTCGGTCCAGAGGCCGTCTCCTGCTTCCCACGCCAACTGCTGCCGGGCTTCCGAGCTGGTGAAGTCGCGCCGTACAAGGTCCCACAGCTCCGCGCGGTCGTGGGCTCTGGGGTCAACCTGAACCGGCTTGTCGGAGGTGGAGAAGTAGAACCCGTGACCGCCCGAGTGGTTGTTGATTTTCAGCAACAGCCGGTTCTCGCCCTGCTTCAGCTTGAGCGGCGCCGTATCCTGATTCGGTCCCGGCCCACGGGGTACGTCATTGGCGATGATCTTCTCTCCGTTGAACCAGACGGTCAGGCCGTCGTCGCTGCCAAAGTAGCCCGTGATCGCGCCCGGCTTCGCAGCGGTGAGAACCCGATAGAGGTAAGTCGCCGCTTGGCTGGGCGCCGACAACATCGTCACGATGCCATCCGCATACTCGGAGTGCTGCGCCCACTTGAGCTTGCCGTCGGCGTAGCTCCCGGCGAGGTCGATCTTCTCCTCGGGCGGGAAGACTTCCTCGAACGCGTTCTTCTTCGCCACAAACGGCCCGACCTGGTACCACGGCCCGAACTGCAGTCCCGAGTCGTCGGCTGGCTTTGGGCGATTCGCCTCGTCCGCCTCGTGCTTCACGAGCGCCTCACGGGACGCGAGCAACGTCTCCTGCCAGGTGTCCTTCCGGACATAGTAGGGCGGGTCGGCAAGTACGCCCGTGCAGAAGAGGAGGTTCAGACCGATCAGCAAGCCAAAGAGCACTTTCATACTGGACATCCAATCACTTTGGGCAGCAGGCTCGGGTGCCAGTGGGCCACCCGAGGAACCCGTCCTTGAGGCGTTGTGGATTGAGTCTATTGTGACAGAGCCGCGCGCTCGGTCGTTTCCGAGTCTGCAACAGTCACACCAGCCACCACTGCCCCGGTTCAATGGCTCCCAGACCAAAGCGCCGGCCTCCCTCGGGCAGCGACTCCAGCAACTCCCGTGCCTTCCGCCCGATCGCGGCTGCCGCTAACTCGACATTGCGGGCACCCACCTCGACGGAGGCATGCTCGCGAGGGTCCAGACCACCGATCCCCGCAGGCGGCTTCATGTCGAGGTTGAGCGGCCCCGTGCCCAGTTCCTCCATGTCCACCAGCTCCGGATAGAAGAACATCATGTTCGACGTCTCCCACTTGGCGGCGTGGTCGCTGTTGGATTCCTCGCCGTGGCTGAGCGTTATCTCCCACAGACCGATGCCGGCAACCGCACCCTCTGCGAGGACCGGTGCCAGCGCTCGCTCGACCATCTCGAGCTGCTCCTGGATGTTGTGCCCGGAGACCCCGACGATCACGCGAAAGCCCGTCCGCCTGAGCCGTTGGAACAACTCGGTGAGAACCGGCTCGAGGTGGGCCGAGTCAAACCCGGCGTGGAAGTACACAGGCGGGTAGACCACGCCGCCAAACTCTTCGGCACACTTCACGAGGATGCCGTGGGCCTTCAGGGCGTCGTTGCCCAGGGGCAGATGCCTGCCGTGCCACTCGATGAGACCGAACGGCACATACACAACCGGGAACGCGCGGGCGGCAGCCTCCAGTTGGCCGGGGCGCATGAACTGCATCTGGACCTCGGGGGAGAGTTGGTTGTTCATCTGGCGTCCTTTCCCGGCAGGCGAGGCGAGGTCGTTCGGGCGGCTCGTGATCGGGTCAATCGGGTATGCCCCGGTTCCGCAGCCGCTCCCGTTCCCAGGCGGCGAAGTCAGCCGGCGGGGGCAGGGCGTCCGCAGCCGGAATGGGCTGGAGCGTCCCCGCACCGGTAGGACATGCGGTCACGCAGAGGCCGCAGCCCAGACACCTCTCTCGGCAGACCACTGCCACCCCGTCTTGCTCAGCAATTGCGCTCACTTGGCACCACTCGATGCACGGCCGGTTCCGGCCCCATGATCCCTGCCGCCCCGCCGTCGAGCGTTTAGTGCTCGAACAGGTGCGCCAGTTCGTGGTCCATGTTCTCAAGCTGCGCTTCGTAGATACCGACCACGAACGGCGCCAACCGGAACCGCGGTTCCCCCGCCTCCTTGTCGAACCACACGAGCCCCCGCTTTGCCATCGCCAACAGTCGCTTGCGGAGCCCCGCAGCCGGGATCCAGGCTCGGCCGGCGAGGGTCTCAACCGACTCGCGGTTGCCAGTCAGACAAGCGGCCAGTGAAGCTTCAGCCGGAGAGAAGATCCTGCGGAGAAGCGGGATTTCGACGTTTGACGGCGTCCGAGGGAACCCGTTGGGGAGCCCGTCCAGGGCGGCCGCAAGCTGCTCGTAGACTTCGTCGGCGCCGGGCTGCGTCATGCGCGTTCGCCCCCACGAGGAGGCAGTCGCCACAGCTCGGCGTCGTCGATGCCAACGGTACCCAGCCTCTGCGCGCCGGTCTCGAAGTCGATCTCATAGTGCGCCGAGTGGCAATCCGACGCGAGGGAGAGCTTGACGCCGCGCGACTTGAGCATGGCGAGGTAGTCCAGGTACTGCCGCACGAAGGAGTCGGGGTAATGCGGGTTGAGCAGCATCGCGCTGAGGTTGATCTCGACCACCGTGTCGTGCGCAATCGCCGCCGCGGCGAACTCGTCGTGCATGGACCGAGGAATCCTGCCGAAATCGCCCACCCACGGCTCGTCTGGGTAGTTGCCCTCCGCGTCCTGCCAATGGCCGTGCCACCACCACGGATGGGCGACGATGTCTACCAGCGGGTGCGTCGCGAGGAACAGGTTTTGCCGGTGGAACTCGGCGATGAGGGCGTCGCGCTCGAAGGGAACATACATGGGCCAATGCGTCCCGCCGACAACATACTCGATCCCGTAGGTCCGGACGTCCGCCTCCGTCAGACCGAGCGCCAGCGACGCGCCCGGAGGGCCCCCCGTGCGCAGTCCATAGACCGGCCGCGGGTGCTTGCCGGTGGCGACCTCGTCGATCTCCCACTGCGAGACGCAACTCGCCTCGACGCCGAAGTGAAAGCGCGGCGATGGCCCGACCTGCGCGTACTCGGCGCGGGAGCGGGCAACCTCGGGGAGGTTGTATGGGGTGTGCAGGTGGTCTGTCAGGCCGAAGTCCGCGATGCCCTTCTCGTGGGCATGCCGGACCAGATCGCGGACGGTCATGCAGGCCTCGTCGCACGAGTTACGGGAGTGAATGTGCCAGTCAGAAGTGAGAGTCATGGCTGCTTGGGTCGGGGGCCACGGTGGTCAGAGGTCGTTTGTCAGGACGAGTTCGCCCTTCGCGTGCGGATGACCTTTGCCCAAGCCATTGAAAAAGGTCCCGAGAAGATATTGACCAACTGGTCGGTTTTGACTATACTCCCATCTTCCCCTGCCAGACGAGATGCCCATTCCATGCCTGCCGAACGTCCCGAATCGCCGCCACAGCGGTCCCGCCAAGCGCGCCGCGTGACGATCACGCGCCAGAAGCTGCTTGAGGCAGCGCGCACCGCTTTCGCGGAACGAGGACTCGATCTCACCCGTATCGATGAGATCACCGAACGCGCCGACGTCGGCAAAGGGACGTTCTACTATCACTTCAGCGGCAAAGAAGAGCTGATCCGTCAGCTCCTCAAGACCGTGATGGGGGAACTGGTTGGTGTCATCGACCAGAGGTGCAGCGGAATCACCGACTTGCGCGCTCTCCTCGATGCGTTGATCGGCGCTCATATCGAGTTCTTCTCCAAACGTTGGGAGGACTTCGTGCTCTACTTCCAGAGCAGGAGCGACCTGACGCTGGAGCAAGGCTATTCCGGGATCGAGACTCCGTTCATCAACTACTTGGAGCGCGTGGAGACCCTTCTGGAATCGACCATCCGGCAGGACTTGCCCCAGGCAGCACTTCGCCGAATCGCGTGTGGGGTGGTGGGGTTCGTGTCCGGGTACTACTCGTTTGCAGCCATCGCCTCGAAGGACGAAGACATCGACGAGACCTTCCGGTCTCTGCGCGGGGCGATGGTGGCCAGCATGGCCCGGTTCATACAGGAAACAGTGCTCTCGAATTCGAGCAACTGACAATACACAGAGGTGAGAAGAATCGTGTTCAATCAGGAGACGGCCGTCGCCCCAGTTGGCGTCGGTCCCGAATTGCTGTCCGGGGTGAGATGGGTGGATGCCGAGGAGATCATGGAGCAGGCCGTCACGCGCTCCGTGTGGGGCATGGCCACCAGCATCGATATCTACCACTGTGACCCGCAGACCATTCGGGATGCGGACAAGATCCGCCAGTTCGTGGTCGAGTTGTGCGACCTGATCGAGATGAAGCGCTTCGGGGAGACGCAAGTGGTCAACTTCGGGGAAGACGAGCGCGTGGCCGGCTTCTCCATGGTGCAGTTGATCGAGACCTCTCTCCTCTCCGCCCACTTCGCCAACCAGAGCAACACCACTTACCTCGACGTGTTCAGTTGCAAGCCGTACGACTCCAACGTCGTCGCCACCTTCGCGCAGAAGTTCTTCGGCGGAACTGAGTGCCTCGTCAACGTAAACCTGAGGTACTGAGTTCGTGTACACCGTTCGCACCGTGACCGACCAGGCGGAGTGCGAATCCGTCTGGCGGTCCGCTATTCCCGAGGAGTCAGTCTGGGATCTCTGGGAGTTCCGGGACTGCTTCCAGCGCCAGTTCCAGCGGCCGCTCCTGTTTCTGGTCGCTGACGGCGATCAGGGCACCGCCGGGCTCCTGCCACTGAGTTGGGTCCAGGAGGCTGGCTGCTACGGTTGCTTCCCGGGTGAAGCCTGGGAAGGGCACACGTGGCTGGAACAGAACCGGCTCGTAGCCTGCGACGGGGGCGCGCTGACGGCGCTTCTGGCTAACTGCCCGGCCGCCTACCACCTCCGGTATCTGCTCCCGCTGGAGTCCCTACCCGAGACCGAGCACGTCGTGGACGAAGTGGGGTACCTCTTCCTGCCGCCGCGCTATGACTACGAGCTGGAGAACTACTTCCAGGAGTTCTCGCACAAGTCGGCGAAGCGAGTCAAGAAGGAACTCGCCGCCGTGGAAAGCCAGGGCGTCGAGTACTGCCACGATAACTTCTCCGCCTACGACCACCTTGTCCGGCTGAACGTGGGCCGCTTCGGGGAGCGGTCGTACTTCGCGGACGACCGGTTCACGGAGAGCTTCCGGGACGTTGCCCGGTTGCTCGAGGAACGGGACTGGCTGCGATTCACGACGCTCCGGGTGGGTGGGGAGATTGCCGCCGTCGACATGGGCTGCGTCTATGGCGGCACCTACACCTTGCTCGCCGGCGGCACGCATGCCGACTTCCCCGGCGTTGCCAAACTCATCAACCTTCACCACATGCGCCGTGCCTGTGAAGAGCGATTCGACCAAGTCGACTTCCTGTGTGGCGACTTCTCGTGGAAGAAGCTGTTTCACCTGACTCCCCGACCACTCTACCTGCTGACCAACCCGCCCGCAGTAGCGGGCAACGAGCCTCACGTGGAGTGTGCCCCGTGCCCGGAGTAGACCGCCGGGTGCTCGTCGTCGGCACAAGTGGCGACTACCTCGACCTGCTCGGCCGGCGCTTCCCCGGCCGGGCCGTCTGGCTCACCGACGCAAGCGTCCGGAAGCACGCCGCCTACCTCGCGCCCGACGCCGCAACAGAGGTGCTCTGCGACCTGACGCGCCCTGACGAAGCCCTCGCCACACTCGTCGACCACCTCGCCCGGTGGCGGATGGAGCTGACTGGCCTCGCCTGCTACGACTGTGAGTCGATGCCCCTGGCCGCCTTCCTCGCGGGCGCGCTCGCCCTCCCCTACCCCTCACCTGCTGCCGTCGCCGCGTGCCGCAGCAAGTTGGTGTCGAAGCAGCGCTGGCGCCGGGCCGGCCTGCCTTGCCCCGCGGCGGCTCGCGTCGAGAGCAGAGAGCAGGCGCTGAGCTTCCTGCGCCGCCTCGGCAACCCCGTTGTGCTGAAGCCGCTCACCGGCAGTGGCAGCGAACTGACGTTTCTCTGCGCCGAGGCGCAAGACTGCACTCGCGCCTTCGAGTTGATGGAGACGCGTCTCGCCGCGCACGACGACGTCCGCATGTACGCCTCCTATGCCAGCTCGGAGGGACAGACGGACCCGCGACGCGTCTTCGGGATCGAGGAGTTTGTCGAGGGTCCCGAGTTCAGTTGTGACTTCCTGCTGGACGGCGACCACGTCGAAGTCCTTCGGTCTGCCCGGAAGATCCCGGCGGCCGAGCAGACCTTCGGGACGACGCTGGCCTACGTCGTGCCTGCCGAATTCCCAGCCGAGCTCGACCTCGCCGCGCTCCCTAGCCAACTGCTAACGGCAGCGCACGCGCTCGGGCTGGAGCGGGCGCTGTGCATGTTGGACTTCATTGTCCGCGACGGACAAGCATTCATGATCGAGATGGCCCCGCGCCCAGGGGGCGACTGCCTGCCGTTCCTGCTGCAGCGGAGCGCGGGGTTTGACATTCTCGGCGCCGAGTTAGATGTTGCCGAAGGGCGCCCGGTAGCCACGCCGGACTCACGGCAGTGGGAGCGTCTGGTGGGACTACGGTTGTTCGTGACCGGCGCCGGGGTCATCGAGCGACTCGACACCGCCGCCCTCGCCGCGGACCCGCGGGTGCGCGAGTGCTACCTGAAGCAGGGCCCCGGCGACACGATCATCCTGCCGCCGGCCGACTATGACTCCCGCGTCTTGGGGCACGTGATCTTCGCGCCCTCCTCGCCCGACAGCATAGAGGCGGAGTGTCTCGACCTCTCCGCGAAGCTCCGTGTGGAAATGAGCGAAGCCTGATGCAGGACCGACACGACCTCCTGACGGCGGCAGCGACCGCACTGGACCACCCGAGTCCTTTGCTCGACCGCGCCGAACTGGAGGCGTTTGTCGACTCGTTCCTGCAGCGCCGCCAGGTGTTCCTGGACGCCCGCCGACGCCATGGGTCGCCGCTCTACGTACTGGAGCCGCAGGTGCTGCGCGACCGGGCTGAGCAGCTCGTGTCGACATTCCGCGACGAGCTGCCCGAGGTTTCCGCCTACTACGCCGTCAAGAGCAACAACTGCCCGCTGGTCGCGAGCGCCCTGGTCGACAGCGGGCTTGGACTGGATGTCTCCAGCGGGTTGGAGTGGGAGCTGGCGCTCGACTGCGGCGCCCAGGAGATCCTCTTCAGTGGACCCGGGAAGACGGAGGCGGAACTACACCTCGCCGTCGCCCACCGCGACTGGGTGACCGTACTGGTTGACAGCTTCGCGGAGCTGGAGCTCTTGGAGCGGACCGCCGGCGCAGCAAGGGCCAGCGTTCGCGCCGGTGTCCGACTCACCACCAACGAACGCGGCCTGTGGCGCAAGTTCGGCATCCTGCTTGCCGACTTGCCGAGGTTCCTCGCCCGCGCCGAGGAGTGCCGGCACGTGGTGGTCGGCGGGCTGCAGTTCCACACGAGCTGGAACATGGGCCCCGACAACCAGGTTGCCTTCCTCCAACGTCTGGGCGCCGCTCTCCAGGACTTGCCGGCCGGGCACCGTGCGCAGTTGGGGTTTCTCGACATCGGCGGCGGGTTCTGGCCGCCCCAGGGCGAGTGGCTCCAGCCCGCCGGCACACCGGAAGGGAAGTTGCGCGAAGCGGTCCGCCCGGAAGCCGAACCGGTAGCGCCGTCTCTGGCGCCCCACCGGTTCCCAGCACGTCCTCTTCAGGACTTCGCACGCGAAATCGCCGCCGCGCTACGCACGCACGTCTTCCCGCACCTCGACTGCCGCGTCTGCCTGGAGCCGGGACGCTGGCTCTGCAACGACGCGATGCACTTGCTCCTGACGGTCCTCGACCGCAAGGCCGATGACCTGGTCATCACCGATGGCGGCATCAACGCCGTCGGCTGGGAGCGCTTCGAGACCGACTACTTCCCCGTTCTCAACCTCTCGCGCCCTTCCCTCGAAGAGCACGAGTGCTACGTCATGGGCTCGCTCTGCACCCCGCACGACCTCTGGGGATACTCCTACTTCGGCACTGACCTGCAGCCCGGCGACGTGCTCCTGATCCCAACCCAGGGCGCCTACACGTACAGCTTGCGGCAGGAGTTCATCAAGCCGTTGCCCCAGGTCGTGTCTGTGTGAGCGGCAGGACCGACTCCCGATCCACCGTCAACCCGAGTCGGTTTGATCGTTCTCCTGCTTCTTCTCCCGCGCGCGCCGGGCGACGTCACTGATGGACTTGACAGCGGGTCCCTTGGCTGGCCCGGACTCCGGCGGCCGACTGGAGGCGACCGGGTCAGGCTCTTCCTTCGGAGGCGCTGGCCGCCCGGATACCAGCCCCGACCGCTCATGCCGAACCTCGGCATCCGTAGTGACCAACGCCTCCTCGCTCTCCGGTTGCGGAATCCCAACCGGCGGCGCGGCGTCCCACGGGTGGTCCACCGGCAGTTTGGGTAGGCGGTAGCGCTCCAGCTTCCGCAGCATGAGCTTGCGGGTGCGGTCATCAAGCGGCATCCGGTGCGGCTGCGCTTGACGGTGTTCGCCAGTCACTGTCGGCAAGTGCTGCTGCCCGCGTCTCTCCCGCGGCGCGTTCAGCAGTGCCAGCGACTCAGCCACAGTCTGCCCTGTCAGCAGCGAGTTCAGAATCACCACCGCCGCGCGCCGACTCTCCACCTGGCCTTCACCCAGCTCGATGTTGCGCACGTGGTACGGTGTGATCGGCCGGGCTGTGCAGTTCGGACAACCATCCTCGCAGTCGCAGGTCAGCAAGTGCTCCAGCGTGAGAGGGAGGATCTCCTCAAGCTGTTCGTAGCACTGCTCAGCATTGCCGATCCCGTGCAGATAGAACTCGTACCAGAACATCGTCTGCGGCGGAGCGTTCTTGCAGCCGACCGACCAGTCGAAGTCGTTGGCATCGCTGGTCAGGAACAGCGGCAGAATGCGACTGACGCAATAGCAGATTCCCATCAGCCCCGAATCCGCCCGCAGACCCAGCCGGTTCACTTCCTGCGTCAAGTGCGTCGGCGGTTCCACCCAGAAGGACAGGGCTTCGTAAGCCACCGGCGGCACGTTGGTCGGGTGGACGGAGAGGCGGTCCAGCGTGTAAAACTGCACGCGCTCGTATAGCGGCGTGCTCAGCCTGGCGAACACCTCGCCCAACCGCGCCGTGCCGGTTCCCAGCGGCCGCTCGTCTAAGATCAGGTCCACGTGGTCCACCGACGTGCCCGTCACCGGGTCGGTGTAGAACGGCACGTCCGTCCGGCGGACCTGCACGACGTTGCGCTCGAAGTCGTGCTCGACCATCTCATACGTGTCGCCCTGATGGAAGTAGATGGCCCCGGGGTAGAAGATCCGGAGTGCGCGGAACTTGTCCACTTCGTCGATGACGCGGTCGGTGTCCAGATCCATGACCACCGTGCTCTCATCGCCGTATCCGCGAAGCCGAACGTCGTGCGCCGGGCGCTCGGCGGAGGCGTGGTACCACGCATCGGCCAGACGACGGAGCTTCTGCTTCTCTTCCAGCACCTGCAGCGCCAGCCCGGAGGCGTAGCCGAAGCGTTCGAGGTCCGGGTCGCGGACGGGCAGCTCGACGGCGGCGCACTGCAGGTGTCCCAGCACGACGAACGGGTTGTCGCGGTCCACCACGGCGCGCTCGAGGGGTCGCCCGAAGACGTACTCCGGGTGACTCATGAGGTACTGGCCGATGGGGGTGTCCGTGCCCACCAGCACGCACAGCGAGTCGCGCCCCGCGCGGCCCGCCCGGCCGGCTTGCTGGAGGAAGGCGCTGAGCAAGCCCGGGTACCCCACGATGAGGCACGCGTCGAGTGCGCCCACATCGATGCCTAATTCCAGAGCACGCGTCGCGCTGACGCCCAGCAGCTCGCCGGCGCGCAGGCGTCGCTCCATCTCCCTGCGCTCGTCGGCGGCATAGCCGCCGCGGTACGGGATGACCCGTGCGGCCAACCCCGGCGCTTCTTTCTCGAGGGCGTCGCGCACGTACCGGTAGATCATCTCGGCCGTGTTGCGCGCCTTGCTGAAGCAGATCGTGGGCACTCGCTGCCTGATCAGCTTGACCATCAATTCATGGGCTTCCACGTTGGCGCTCCGCCGGCCGCGCCAGGCCCGCGTCTGAATCTGCGGCGGGTTCCAAAAGACGTACGTCCGCGACCCGCTGGCGCTGGCGTCCTCCTCCACGTGGTGCAGCCGTCGCCCCGTGATTGCCGCCGCCGCTTCGCGCGGATTGCCCACCGTCGCCGAGCAGCAGACGAACTGCGGCCGCGAGCCGTAGTGCAGGCAGACTCGCTCGAGCCGCCGGATCAGGTTGGCGACGTTCGCGCCGAAGAACCCGGAGTAGGTGTGAACCTCGTCGAGCACGACGTACCGCAGTCCGGTGAGCAACCGGCTCCAGCGCGTGTGGTTCGGCAGCAGGCTCACGTGGAGCATCTCCGGGTTGGTCACCACAAACCGGGCCAAGTCCCGCGCCTTGCGCCGGTCCGAACTACTGGCATCCCCGTCGAACGCCATCGCCTGGGTCCCGCGCTGCCCAAGCGCCTTCTCCACCGCCGCCACACCCCGGTTCCACGCCGCCCTCTGGTCGTGCGCCAACGCCTTCATCGGGAAGACCAACAGCGCTGTCGCGCTCGGATCGTCCAGCAGGCTCTGCAGAATGGGGACTTGATAGCACAAGCTCTTCCCGCTGGCCGGCCCGGTGGTGACCAACACGTCCTCGCCCCGGAGCGCCGCCTCGATGGCCTCGGCTTGGTGGCTGTAGAGCGTGGTCGCGCCGAGCCCCTCCAAGAACGCCGTCACCTCCGGGCGCAACCCCTCCGGCAGCGGCGCGCAGCGCGGCGACCTCGCCGGTTCCGTGTGCACGTGGACAATCTGCCCAGCGTACTCCGGAGCTTGTCGCAGTGATTGGAGGAATGCTTCGACGTCCATGGGTCTGCCGGGAGGCATTCCTGACTCGGCACCGCCAACCGTCAGAATCTCGTCTCCCTGCGCAGATTCCTGTTTGGTTGCGGCCGCGATGGGAATCGTGGAGTGCACTGCGCGTAGACCCGAAGCTCAGGGACACGGCAGGTCACCGGCGGAGAGTGAGTATACACGATGGCGCGCGAGGTGGCAGCCGGCAAAGCGCTCCCAGAGACTCCACGGCCCCACGCCGCCTGCCTGCTGCCTTCCGATCACTGCCCACTGCGGCGCATCGATCGCGGCGCCGCTGCCATACGTGCGAGGTTCCTCGTCTCACCTTCGTCCTCCTCACAAACCGTAGGACAGGGTTCCCAACCTGTCAGCCCGTGGGACAGGGTTCCCAACCTGTCAGCCCGTGGGACAGGGCTCCCAACCTGTCAGCCCTTCCGGTGCATCGCAACCACGGCGTCGACAGGTTAGGAACCCTGTCCCACGGGTGTCAGAATGAATGCGCTCCCAGTGGGAACTGGAACCGGTTGCATTCCCAACTGCATGCGCATGCATTCCGGACTGCATAGTAGTGCACCCGCCGGCTCCCCTCGCTCCCTCCGTGGTCGGCCATCTGCAATCCCAAATGGGCGCATTAGGCCAACCTGGCTCTGCACTTGTCTCCAGTAGCGCTATCTGTAGGATAGGGCGTCATGGAGGACTAACCGAAGACGCTGCTGGATTTCGAGGCGCGGTTC
>PEVN01000431.1 GCA_002779825.1 Armatimonadetes bacterium CG06_land_8_20_14_3_00_66_21
TAGAACTGCTCCAGGCGGCGCCGGATCGCACCGGCTTCGCCCAGCATTGGCTTGATCTTCAGCCCCGTGAGCAAGCGCAGGTCGTCCAGGGCCGTCTGATTGAAGGGGTCCGCCACTGCCACCACGAGGGAGTGGTCTTCCCGCGACAGCGGCAGCAGGCAATGCCCCAGCGCGAACTCTCGCGGCACTGCCTCCAGCAGCTCGCTCGATAGCTCGACGTCGCCCACGTCCACCGGAGCCCAGCCCAGCCTCTCGGCGGTAAGCCGATGGAGCGTCGCCGAGGCTACGCGGCCCGAGGCAGTGAGCTGCTCGCTCAGTGACCTGGCGGTCTCCCGGCACTCGGTGAGCGCCTCGGCGCTCTCGTCCGCGGTGAGAATTGAAGCTTCAACCAACAGGTCGGCCAGCCAACGATCGCTCTGTGTGTTCAAAGGAAATGCTCAATCGGCGACGAGGGAATTCCGTTCCCCCGTCGGTCTGTCGCAGCCTCGCGCCATGGTGCCACTTTTTGGAGAGAGCCGGGAGGTGCAAGTCGGTAGGGCCTTAGTGTTCGGTGCCTGCCGGGGGTTACAGGTCCCATCTGGGAAAGCCGGCGGGACGAATTGCACCTGCGCAGGTCCGGGAGACGCCGACCCCTCGGGTGCACTCAACTCCCGGACGGGCGCGACAACCTCCCCCCCCTGACGCCCGCCAGCGAAGGAAGTTCTGCGAACTCCGACTTCGGTGTGCTCCATGCCTCGCCGGCACGCCTGAGCGCGCGCCGTCAGACCCACCGCCGGCTCGCCAGACCCCCGAGCTTGCTCGGGAACGGAGCGGGCTGCGCACCCCCAACGAGTGGGGGCGTCCTGGAGGTGGTATTGGGGGGGAATCGCCAGTGTTCACACTTCAGCAGGACCCGGCCGCGTGTCGCGTCTGCGAGAGCCCGCGCGGAAGGGGAACCGCTCCTCCGCCGCGAATCCCTCGCGCTATGAGCCAGTCCGCAAAGCAGATTCTGGGTCCTGACGGGCCCCTCGCGCAGGCGCTGAAGAGCTACGAGCACCGGCCGCAGCAGTTGGAGATGGCGGCAGCCGTCGAGCGTGCCATTCGGACGAAGCAGCACTTGGTCGTGGAGGCGGGCACGGGGACAGGGAAGAGCCTGGCGTACCTGACCCCGTTTGTCGTTTGGGCAACAGAGACGAAGAAGAAAGTGCTGGTGGCGACCCACACCAAAGCGCTTCAGCAGCAGCTTGTCGACAAAGACCTGCCCTTCCTGCGCAAGGCGACGGGGATTGAGTTCAAGTACGTCCTGTGCGTCGGGTCGCAGAACTACCTCTGCTTGCGGCGGCTGCGGCTGCTGGATCAGCTTGCGCTGTTGGAGTCGCAGTCGCAGGTGGACGAAGTGGAGAAGATCCGCAAGTGGGCGGACTCCACCCGGACCGGGCTGGTGTTCGACCTGCCGTTCCAGCCCGCCTACGGCGTGTGGAACGCGGTCAACCGGGAGAGCGATCTGTGCTTCGGGCAGAAATGCGAGCACTACGAGAAGTGTCTCTACTTCGCCGCCCGGCGCCGGCAGTACGCAGCCCATGTGTTGGTGGCGAACCACCACCTGTTCTTCGCCAATATGGCAGCCGACTGGCGGGCCCTGCCCGAGTTCGACGCCGTGGTGTTCGACGAGGCGCAGGGCTTGGAGGAAGTCGCCAGCGACTACCTCGGTCTCAGCGTGAGCAACACGCAGCTCGAGTTCTACCTCAACTCTCTGCTCAACGCGCAGACCGGTAGAGGCGTGCTGGCTCCCTTCCCGGAATCGCCCGTGAAGGCGGAGGCGGCCAACGCGATCTCGGAAGTACGCCGCACGAGTCGCGAGTTGTTCCAGGATATCGCAGCGCGGCTCGGCCCGCGGGCCGACGTCGTCCGCGTCCGCCAGCCGGGTCTGGTGGCCGACGCGCTCCACGCACCGATGGCGAAGCTGGTCGAGCGCCTGACCGAACTGCAGAAGCACGCCAAGTCCGAAGAGCAGGAGCTGGAGTTGGGTGCGCTGATCGGCCGCGGCAGCGAGTTGAGCCGCAACGTCGCGACCTTCCTGGAGCAGTCGCTGGACGACCAAGTGTACTGGGTCGAGGTCAGCGGCCGGCGGCAGCAGCGGTTCACGCTCAAGGTGGCGCCCATCGACCTGTCTCCGACCCTGAAGGGCGACCTGTTCGCCAAGGTGGCGCCGGTGGTGCTCACCTCGGCGACGCTCTCAACAGCCGGCTCGTTCGCGTTCTTCTCGTCGCGGCTGGGGCTGGAAGCCGCTGACGAGTTGGCGGTGGGGTCGCCGTTCGACTTCCAGCGGCAGGTGCTCATGTACCTGCCGAAGGAGATGCCCGACCCGTCTTCGCGCTACGAAGACTTCAACCGCGCCGCCGCCGCCCAAGCCGCCGAGATCTGCCGGCTCTGCGGCGGGCGGGCGTTCGTGTTGTTCACCAGCTACAGCGCCCTGCGGCAGGCACGGGACTACTTCGCGGCGACCGTCCCGCACTTGGAGGCGCTCTGCCAGGGCGACGAGCCGCTGCCCAAGCTGGTCCAGCGGTTCAAGCGCGACGATGGCAGCGTGCTGCTGGGCACCAACACCTTCTGGCAAGGCATCGACGTGCCCGGCGACGCGCTCCAGTGCGTGATCATCACCAAGCTGCCCTTCGCCGTGCCCGACCATCCGCTCATCGAGGCCCGCACAGAACGCCTCGAACAAGCCGGCCGCAACCCCTTCTACGAGTACCAGGTCCCCAAAGCCATCATCATGTTCCGCCAAGGCTTCGGCCGGTTGATCCGCAGGAACACGGACTACGGCCTCTTCGCCCTCCTCGACCCGCGCGTCCGGACCAAGGGCTACGGCGAGCTATTCCTCAAGTCGCTACCCAAGTGCGAAGTGACGAGCGAGATGGGGCGAATCTCGTCGTTCCTCGAGGAATGGCGAGAGCAGCAGCCGGCAGCCTCAGCGGCCGGAACTGATGGAGCCGAACAGCCCATCGCAACCGAGAGGATCCCCGAATAGCCCCCCCGGCGCCCACACCCCTTCGTCGGCCTGTCCCCAAGTCTCCCCATTCCCACCTCAGGAGCCCTCAGCATGACCAACTACGTCTTCCACTACGACCTCGAGAACCCCGATCGCTGCGTCAAAGCAGCGCCAATCCTGGCTGACCTCCACCGCCAGCGCGGCATCCCGGCGACGTTCTTCCTGCTCGGCAGCGTGCTCGAACAGAAGGCTGCCGAACTGAAAGGCATCTTCGGAGACGACCCGCTGTTCGACCTGCAGTCGCACACCTGGACCCACCGGAGGCTGCGAGACAACGTGATGCACGGAGCCGGCGTGGGTCTCGACGACCTCCGGGAGGAGATCCGCGTCGGCCGCCAACTGGTGGAGGACACCTTCCAGCGCCCGTGCGCAGGCGTGCGCAGCGGCTGCGGCTTCTTCCGCGGGTTCCAGGGAGAGCCCGAGCGGCTGGGAATCATCTGGGAAGAGGGCACCCGGTTCTTCAGCTCCGACCTCCGCGGCCCGGTCGACTCCATTCCCTCCGGCCTGCAGCAGGCGTACTGGTACGACAAAGAGGGCTTCCCCGAACTGCTGGAGTTGCCCGGCCACGGTTGGCACGACAACGTCCTGAAGGACCCCGCCGGCCACGGGCAACACTGGCTTTGCAGGGCCTGGCCGCCGGTGGTCCCCTGGGGCATCCCCAACCGGCCCACCCGCACCCCCGAAGAAGAGATCGTCGTCCAGCGGGTGTGGCTCGACCGCGCCGTGGCGCAGAACCTCGACTACGTCTCGCTGGTCTACCACCCGCACTCAATCCTGAGCCTCAGCCCCGACTGCCGCATCATGAAGCTGCTCATGGACCACGTCGAAGAAAGCGGTCTGCCGACGACCACGTATCACGGTCTGTACGAGCGCTACTCAGCCGCGCCCAAGAGTGTGCCGGGACGAGAGGCGTGGAAGTGGGGCGGCGCGGAGGAGGAGGCGTTGCGATTGCCGGAGGGGTAGAGGTGGGACTGCGTGACCAACCGTCAGAGTCTCGCCTTCCTACGCAGACGTCGCTGCATGGAGTGTTGGGCTACTGGCCCGCGCCACCACTTCGGCACTCCCCGCCTCATGGGTTCTCGCGGCACCGGCCGCGACGGCCTACGCCCCCTTCACCACCATCTCCACCGGCTGCGCCGTCGCCTTGTCGCCCGGGTTGTAGTATTCGTAGGCGGTGGACTTTGGCGTCCTTGCCTTGACGGGGAACTTGGCTTTGAGGCGATACTGCAGTTCCAGCGTCTGGCCGGGGTCGAGCTTGTCGAGGTAGATGATGATCTGCCGGGCGGCGGGGGTGAACTTCTTGATCTTCGTGCCGACCAGCTCGGCCAAATCACCGGTTTGGACCTCGAATCCGGGCGGTACGCCGAGGTCGAGCACGACCATGTCGGCACGGGCGGTGGCGAGGTTCTTGACGGTGGCTTTGGCGGTGACGGTGTCGTCGGTCTTCAGCTCCGTTTTGTCGTAGTCGACCTTGATATCGAGGATCGGCTGGTCGGGCTTGCCTGTTCCCTTCCAGGGGAGGTAGTACTTGCTGACGATCTGGTAGAGCGCGCTGCCTTTGCCGCTGAAGCCGAGCTTCACTTGGTTGTCGCCTTCGCGGACGAACTCCTTGAGGTCGAACTGGCGCATGACGTCGGCGTTCTCGGGGGTGAGGGCGAAGGCGCCGGCGCGCTTGCCGTTGACGTCGAGGGTGATCTCGGCGTTGGTGTCAGCGGAGGTGGCTGTCTCCATGGCAAGCAGCAGCGCCTTGAACGCCCACACAGTCGCCTGCGTGGTCTGCCAAGTGCCGAAAGCGTCCTTCTTCTGAGTCAGGTAGGTCAGCGCCTTGTTGGCCAAGCCGCCGTGACGGCCGGACTTGAGCAGCGCGTAGGCGGCCAAGGCGGTCGTTTCCAGGTCGGCGGTGTCGTCGCGGGCGCAAGTCATGGTCTTGGCGTCGGTCTGCCAGTAGGCGACCTTCTCCTGTTCGGTCGCCAGCTTCGCCAGCCTGTCGGCAGCGGCGACGGCGTCGGCGCCGTTGCGGTCGACGGCGGCCAGCAGGTTGGTGATGACTGCCATGACGTAAGGGTCGTCGACGCTGTTGGTCTTGCGGGCGGCGTAGGAAGCTGCCTTGGCAAGTTGCCCGCCCGTGAAGCCGCTGTCGGCCAACGCCCACGCAATGTAGGCGGTGACGCGCAGTTCGTCGGTCTGGCGGTTGATGCTGCCTTCGGCAATGCCGCCCTGATCGACGTCCCACGTGCCGTCGTCCTTCTGCTTGCTGAGGAGCCACTGCTGGGTGCGCTGGATGAGCGCGGGGTCGACGTTGTGGACCTTCGCCATGTCGGCGAACTCCATGAGTCCGTAGGCGGTGAGCACCTTGTGGGCAGGGGCGTCGCCGAACCAGGAGAAGCCGCCGCCGTCGACTTCGTACGACACCAGCCGCTGGTAGCCGGCGTTGATGAAGCCTTCGGCTTTCATCTGGATTTCGGGGTTGATCTGCTTGGTGCTCTTCAGGTAGTTCATGACCAGCACGTTGGGGTAGGTGGTCGAGGAGGTCTGCTCGAAGCAGCCCGAGGGCATTCGCAGCATCGAGTCCAGCCCGTCCACAACCTGGCTGAACGTGCCGGGGTAGACCCGGACGAAGATGGTGCTGGCGCCGTCGATGGCCTCCTTGGGGATGACCACCGTCTTCTCCACGTTGCCCTCCAGCCGGTCGTTGATCGTCTGGTAGGTCTCCTCGCCGTCGGGCAGGACTTCGATCTCGCGGCGGATGGCGTCGGACATGCCGGTGCCGCGGGCGTAGACGGTGAGCAAGTGCCGGCCGAGCTTCTTCACCTGGAGCGGGAAGTAGCGGACGGTGACCTGACCCTTCTCCAGCGGCACCTGCACTTTGGTCGGCGGCGTCGTGCCGTCGGGCGCCGTCGGCAGGTCGAACCAGTCGCCGCTCTCCAGATCCAGACTGACCGTCTGCGGCCCGTCGAGGTAGTTGTAGAGCGCGACGGGGATGGACACCTGGTCGTTCTGCGTCAGCGCGACGGGCAGGTCGATATCAACGAAGAAGTCCTGGAACACGCGGACCGGCGCGGTGGTGCTGCCAAGCTGCCCGCCCATGGCCGACGCCATGGCGGTGAGCCGCCAGGTGGTGATGGAGTCGGCCATCGCCGTCTGGATCGAGGCGTGGCCTTTCTCGTCGGTGAGAATCGCCGGCTTCCAGAACATGGTCTCGGGGAAGAACTGACGGACGCGGGTCGGGGCGCCGCCGTCGCCGCCTGCCGGCGCCGTTGCGTCTGCGGGCGCCGTCTCGGCTTCGGCCCTCTTCAGCATCTCCACCGGCGGTCCGCCGGCCATCCCGCCGCCGCGCGCAGCAGCCATGCCCATGGGCGCGGGCACGGCACCCTCCATGACCATCGCGTCGCCAAGAGCGAAGAACCGGTCTCGTCGCTGGAGCTGGAAGGGACCGATGCTCGTGAGATCATCCACCGTGCCCCAGCGACCGTCAAGCCCGGCGCTGGAGAGCAGAACGTAGGTGACCGGGTCGGGGTCGCCCTCCAGCCGGTACGGATTGCCCCACGGGTCGCGCAACGCCGCGCGCGTGATCAGCTTCTCGCGGACCAGCACGTCCAAGCCCTCCTGTTTCGTGGGGAAGCGCTTGTGCAGCTTCTGGAACCGCTGCAGTGCCTTCATCAGGGATTCGGCGTCTTTGGTGATGCGCTTGGTCCACTCATCGCGCTGGGCCGCAACTCGTTGGGCGTAGGAATTGACGTTGAGCGTGAGATCGGTCATTGGCTCGACGGCGGCGAAGAGGACTTTGGCCGCTTCCTGGCGGAGCTGCGCCTGCTGGGCCGGGGCGGGACGGACGGGCGTGGGCAGGTTGCCCTCGATGAGACCGACGGGGGTGAGTCCGTGGATCTCGTAGCGCGGCTTCATCAGTTCCTGTTCCAGCGTGAAGTAGACCTTCTCCAAGCCGGGCTGCATGTCCTGAAGGGCGAACACGCTCTCGTCGACGATGGCGACGCCGAGGGCGGCCAGGACCGGGTGCTTCTGCTTGTCGGTCACCGTGAAGTCGATCCGGCCGTCCTCGCCAGGGCGGTAGGTGTCCTTGCCTGGCTTGACCTCGATGTTGAGGTCGTCCGCCGGGTTCACGTACACGATCCGCGTGTCGCGAACGATGTCTTCCGAAGGCAGGATCTTGTAGGCATGCAGCTCCAGCGTGCCGGAGAGGTCGGCGGTGAGCGGGATCTCGGTCTCGGCTTTGCCATCCTTCAGGTCGAGCGACCGCGTGAGCACTGTCTGGCGTTCCCTGATGACGTCTAAGTACGCCGTGCCGCCCTGCGGCGCCAGCACTGACACGCGCACCTCGTCGCCAACGTCCGCCACGGCCTTGTCGGTCCGCAGCAGAACTCCGGTCGTCCCGGCTTCGTCCAACTCCAGTTCCTGACTCTTGGTCGCCCGCTGCCCTTGCCGGTCCGTCGCGCGAACGGTCACGGTGCCTGGTCCCTTGCCCGGCTCGATCCGGAACTCCGCCAGGCCCAGGGCATCCGTCCTCAGCGTGTGCATGGTCCGGTACCAGTTGGTGCTGACGTTCAGGTCGCACTGAGCCGGCGTGCCGTCGGGGTAGGAGGCGGACAGGTAGATGAGGTTCTCGACGCCGGGCAGGATTCTGCGGCTCTCGGGCACGACGAGAAGCTGGATGGGGTCCTTCGCGACGGGCACCGAGGTTGAGACCGTCTCTTCATGCTCGGCTTTGTCCTCAACTGCGACGTCTATCAGCACGACCGCTCTGCCCTGCTCCATGGGCAGACCGACCAGGTAGTCCGGCAGGTCGAACTCGAACTTGTGAAGCCCGGTGGCATCGGTCTTCCCGGCCAGTTCGGCGAACTGCTGTTGACCGACGACGAACGTGGAGCACTTGAGGACCACGTTGCCCCCGGCGACCGGCTTGCCGAAGAAGTAGTCGGCCTGCACCGTGCCGGTGACCTTCTCCCCCGGCAGGTAGTACTTCTTGTCCGTGGTCGCAGTCACCTTGAACTTGGGCAGGACGTAGCGCTTCACCTCGACTTTGCGCTCTGCAGTGCCGGACTCCAGCGTCGCCCGCACAGTGTAGGTGCCCATGTTGACTTCACTGGCCAGGTCGAAGTCGGCGCTGGCGAGGCCGAACTTGGAGGCGTCGCAGAGCTGCTTGAAGACCTTGTTGCCTTTGGCGTCTTCGACCTCAATCGTCGTCTCGGCCGACACCGGCTGCCGAGAAGGCACGCTCAACGTCAGCGCGCGGAGGTGGATCGTCTGCCCCGGCTGGTAGAGCGGCTTGTCGGTGACAAGGAGGACGCGGGACTTCTCGGCAATGGTCACCGGCTGCCGCACCTCGTCGTCCCCGCCAGGGGTCTCCACCTTGACGCGAAGCTCGTAACTGCCGGGCCGGAGCTTGGGCACTTCGAACTCGGCGTTGAGGACGCCCTCGGCGCCCGTCCGCGCAGAGAGCAGCTTGTGCGCATTAGCGTCGTCGGCTCTGCCGTCGCCGTCTACCGAGGCGAGGTACAGCCAGACGACCGCCCGCAGCGGCTCGTCTTCCTTGTGATCGCGAACGATCACGCGGAGCGAGGCTTTGCTGCCGGCAAGCCATTCGTTCTGCCCCAGCACGCGCGTCTCCAGGAACTGTGGGTCAGGTTCCGCGAACCCTCTGTGCTGGTTGAGCGCGTACGTTCCCAGCGCGCCCAACGTCGTGAGGCACGACCCCACGAACAACGTCTTCAGGCTGCAACGACCAAGGAGCTTTCTCACTGCGGACCTCCGGTTCGCCGCCTCTGTGCGGGCGAAGTGAAGCGGTTAGACGGGACCGGAGCGGAATATGTTCCCTGACAGCGAACGCCGCTCAGCCAGCAGCGCGCGCCGCGCCGGTTGCTGCTTTCCCGGCCAGCGGCCGCTCGCGATCGCCGGTGTGTGTTGTACACTGGTGTCCTCCCAAACAGTGGCGGACCGTCGTCACGAGCGGAGAAGGAGCACGACTCATGAGGACTGATAGCTTCCTGTCGGCAGCAGCGGCGCTCAGCCGCACAGGCCCGCTGTTGTGCGCATTGGTCACGGCATCGGGGTTCGCTGTCCGCCAAGTCTGGGCCGAGCCGGCGGCAGCGGGGGCGAGCGCCCAGCCCCTCGGCCCGTGGCTCACCTGTCCGCCCGAGCAGCTTCCACAGGTCACTGTCCGCTGGGAAGACGCCGACCAGCGGGAGGTGTTTGTGGTGGAGGGTGCGCGCTACCAGTGTCGCGTGGCGACGGGGCCGGCGCGGATCCTCTCGCTGCAGGTGGCCGGAAAAGACCTGCTGGGCCCGGCCGGCATGGAGTTGGCGTTCGTCGATGCGGAAGGCAAGCGCTACCGACCGGCGCCGCAAGCGATGACTCCGGCCAAGTGGACCGTGTGGCGGCGGAAGTGGGTGCCGGGGCAGGACTCGCGGGCGCGGATGAACGTGTGGAATGCGACGCCCTACTACTGGGACGCACACTTGCTGGACATCCCCTTTGTGTCGGACGCACAACGGGAAGCGGCAACGGCGACCACGGGACGGGTGCTGGCTGAGTGGACGTTCGAGGCTGGCACCCAAGGTTGGGAAGCGCTCCACAACTGCGCGCTTGCCCGCGGTGACGGCGGCACAGTGCGCCTCTCCAGTGCGGGCGAGGACCCCTTCGCGCAGTCGCCGCCGGTGAATGCGCCGGTGCCGCTGGCGGTCATTCTCCGGATGCGGACGACCAACGGCGGCGGGGCAGCGCTCTACTGGGCAGACGACGGTGGCGGCTACTCGGGCGAGCGGGTCGAGACCTTTGGCGTCAACGGGGACGGCGAGTGGCACGAATACAACCTGCCCATTGACGTGAAGGGCACGCTCAGACAGCTCCGCTTCGACCCGCCGGGGGAGAGCGGCTCCGTCGAACTCGACTGGGTGCGGATCCTGGAGCGGCCGAAGGAGGACCCGAACGTCCCTGCGCCCGTCCGCGGCGAGGTGATCTTCCACACCTTCCCGGATCAACTCCGGATCGAGCTGCGCTTCGAGCCGCCGGCAGGCGCGGCGGTGCCGAAGACGGTAGTCTTGTCGGTCGATGCCGCACCAGGCGGTCAAGCGGCGGCGGGCGGTCGACCGTTGGCAACGCTGGGCGGCGGCGGCGCGGCCCTGTCACTTCTCGGCTGCGCCGGTGCCGCGTTCGACACCGCGACGAAGCAATGGACGGCACCCCTGACCGGCGACCGGCCGGGGACCTATTGGGTGTTGGGGCCGGTGACGCCGGGCGCCGACCCCCGGCTCGAGTTCGCCAACGACCTGGTGCCGTTGCCGGCGGACGCCGTCACCGTGACCAACGGCCACTGGCTGGGCTACGACGCGCCGTCGGGCCTGTATCGGATGGAGAGCGTGTCGCAGGGCAGCGGCTACGGCTTCAACTCGGCCTTCGACAGCCCGAACCGGCGGATGGCGATGCAGGTGGCGATCCGGTCCGGCGCGCAACCGCGGCGACTCCTGGTGAAGTGCGCCAGCCAGTCGGGCATTCTGCCTTCGACGGTGCTCACGGACCTCCACGGGTTCATGCTGCCGACGCCGGTGCTGAGCTGTAAGAACTTCGCGGGCGAACTGGAAGAGCCGGACGACTCGGGCTACGGCGACGCCTACTTCCCGGTGGAGGTCAATGCCAACGAAGCGACCTCGTTCCAGGTCGTGCACTCGTTCCAGCGGTGGGGCGATCACCTGCTGAAACAGGTCACCTCCATCCGGTTCTTCAACATCTACTGGCACCTGTCCACAGGCGTGTCGGAGACGACGTGCTTCACCATCCCGTGGATGCTGCTCAACGGCGAGTACGTGCTGATCCCCGACTTCCGCCCCTACAGCGGGCCGTTCTGGCCCGGGCAGCCGCAGCACGACTGCCAGAGCTGGCCGGGGTTGGTGCAGTATCGCGCCGGCGGGGAGCGCGTGCGGTGCTTGTACGAGCGGACCGCCTTCGAGTCCATCACGCCCAACCTGGCCCGGTTCACCATGCACTACACCACCTCCGACGGCGCCGCGCGGGTCGCCATGACGGCAATGGAGGTTCCTCAAGGAGACGAAACGCGCACCTTTCTGCGGCTGCGCTACGACTGGGACAAGCCGGTGACCATCGACGGCGACGCCCGTCGGAACTTCCGCTGGCTCAACATGAACGACAAGCGCGTGCCTCGCCTGCTGCTCTGGCTCGATGCCGCCGGCAAGACGCAGACGAAGCCGGCCGCCGCTGACGCGGAGTTACTGCTGGGAGAGCCGCTGGCGAAGGAGTTCCCGTTCATCGGGACCCACGGCATCGGCCCGAGCCAAGGCTTCGACGACTACAGCGCATTTCTGCTGGTGCGTTCGTTCCGCGCAAGGCTGGGCGGTAAAGAGTGCGACGCCCCGGTGGCATCGGCGGCGTATGGCGGCAACACCGGGAACTACTGGCTGACCAGCCCCACGGAACAGCTTCAGCTTCAGCCCGGCGACTTCGTGGAAGCCGAGGTCATGCTGATGCCCCATGCGGAGCCGGTCGAGCCGACGCTCAAGCCCGACCGCGAGCGAGTGCGGTTCGGCACCGAAGGTCCGAAGGTTGAGCAGGTGACCGTCGGTCGCAAGGTGGCGGACTTCCCGGCGACCCTCGAAGCGCAAGACGAAGTCGCGCAGTTCACGCTCAGCGGAGGTCACGACGCTCTGCCGGTGATTGTGAAGGGCTTCCGCCACTGGAGCATCCCGCTGCTCTGGGAGGGCGCCCTCTGGCTGAACCAGCAGTGCAACGGCGGTGACGGCTACCAGGTGAACGCCGACGGCGACGGGCAGTATCGATTCACCTTTGTCGTTCCGCTGCGCCACGGCATGACGCCGAACCTAACGGTCACGCGCGCCGACTGCACCACCGGCATCGCTCGCGTCCGCGACCTCAACGGCTACCCGTGCCTGGAGACGGAGACCGACGGGCGCTTCGACCTGAAGGCGCCGGTGCTCTTCGCCCCCGGCCGCAATGACTTGCAGCCAGGCTCGTCCGTCGTCTCCTTCACCGGCACGGGCCGACAAGTGCGCGCCGTGCCGGTGTCGGTGGATGCCAAGGGCGGGAAGGCAAGCGTGGACTTCGAGTCATACACGGAAGACGCATGCACACTGAAGGTCACCGGAGCCGCACGGGTAACCTTCAACCAGCTTGCGACCGGCGCGGCCTACGAACTCTCGGTGAACGGAAAGGCAACCCAGCAGATGGCAGCGAACGGCCGGCTTACTGTGGAGGCGCCGGGCCCGGAGACTGAGGTGCGGCTGCGGCGCCAGGTCCAGAGGACATAAGGGACCAAAGGACCTGTTCGGCGGGTGCGCACACCCTTGCCGTCCCTGTTGTCCTTGCAGTCCCTGAAGTCCTTTCCCCATTCATCCCCCCTCCGACAAAGGAACTTCCCATGCTCCTGGTAACCACCGCCGCAGCGCTCCTCCTGCTCTGCCACCACCACGCACTCGCGGCCGATGCGCCTCTCGACAGCGACACCGTGGCGGCGTGGTCGGCGCCCTACCGCAACTGGCACTACTACCCCGACCACGTGATTCCGGCCGAGCCGAAGATCCCCGGGTTCGAGGCATTCCACAACACCGACTGCCCGACCATCTACCAACTCCCGGGCGACGACCGGTGGTACATGAGCTTCATTGCCTTCGACGGAAAGGGCTACAACTCGTTCGTGGCCGAAAGTGATGACCTGCTCCATTGGCGACACAAGGGGCTGGCGATGGGGTACGGGCCGGAGGGGGCGTTCGATCACGGCGGCTGCGTGGTGGGAGCGTTCCTGTACGAGTCGTACGAGGTCAAGGCGCCCCGCGTGCTGAAGAAGCGCGAAGGCAAGTACTGGTCGCTCTACGGGTGTTACCCACTGCAGGGAGGGTACGAGTTGCGACCGGGATATGAGGGCGTGGCGGTGAGCGACGACGGGCTGAGGTGGCGGCGCGCGAAAGACGCCTACACCCTCTCGGTCCACGACGCCGACTGCGCTGCGTGGGAGCAGGATTGCATCTACCAGCCGTGGCTGGTAGAGCATGACGGCAGGTTCTTCGACTTCTACAACGCCGCCAACGGCCCCGTGGAGCAGACCGGCCTTGCCTTCTCGACCGACCTGCTCGACTGGAGCCGCTATTCGGCAAACCCGGTCGTCCGCAACCGCCCCGGCGGCTTCGACGAGCAATTCGCGTCCGACCCAAAGGTCTTCCGCGATGGCGACCACTGGACCATGCTCTACTTCGGCGTCGGCCGCGGCGGCGCGCACATCATGGCCGCCTTCTCCCGCGACCTGCTCCACTGGACGGCCGACCCGGAGCCACTCTACAAGGCCAGCGGCAACCCCAGTGGCCTGGACGCGACCTACGCCCACAAGATCTCGCTGGTGCACAACCCAAGGAACGACACGCTCTACCTGTTCTACTGTGCAGTTGGCAACAAGGGAAGAGGGATCGGGCTGCTTACCAGCAAGCCCGGAATGAGGTAGACTGCCGGGCGTCCCACCCATCAATCCGCCGAGAGGCGGAGCGAAGAGGAGTCACCAATGCTCACAGCCCTGCTAATCGCCATGCTCTGCGTGCTCGCCGCGGCGAGTGCTGGATTCTGCCAGGGGGAGAGCGCCCCGCGCCTCGCCACACCGACTCCCGCGCAGGCAGCGTGGCAGGACTTGGAGGTTGGGACGTTCATCCATTTCGCGCCCAACACGTGGACGGATCAGGAGGGCGACGATCTGTCCCTGCCTCTCGAGACGATGAACCCCGAGAAGCTCGACACCGATCAGTGGGCTGCGGCCGCGCAGGCCATGGGCGCGAAGTACCTGGTTTTCGTCGCGAAGCACGTGGGCGGGTTCTGCTGGTGGCAGACGGACACCACCGACTATAGCGTGAAGAGCATTCCCTGGCGCGGCGGCAAGGGTGATGTGCTCGCCGACCTCGCCGAGTCGTGCCGCGAACGGGGGCTCAAGCTTGGCGTGTACTTGTCACCGTGCGACCGCAAGCACGGTGCCGGCGTCGGCGGAGCCTGCGCTACGCCGGCAGCCCAAGCCGACTACAACGCGTTGTACCGCCGGCAACTGACCGAGGTGCTCACGCGGTACGGCGAGTTGTGCGAGGTCTGGTTCGACGGCAGCAACGTCGTGCCGGTGGGCGACCTCTTGCAGAAGTACGCACCCACCGCGATGGTCTTCCAGGGCCCGCATTGCACCATCCGGTGGGTCGGAAACGAAGAGGGCTTCGCACCGGATCCCGCCTGGAACGCCGTGTCAGCAGCCGACGCGAAGTCTGGCGTTGCTACGGCCCGGCACGGTGACCCGAGCGGGGAGGTCTGGTTGCCCAACGAGTGCGACGCTCGGATCCGCAACACGTGGTTCTGGAACACCAGGAACGCCTCCACCCTCAAGACTGTGGACGAGCTGATGACGATGTACTACCGGTCCGTCGGTCACGGCGCCGTCCTCTTGCTGAACCACACACCCAACACCACCGGGCTCCTCCCGGAAGCCGACGTACGACGCGGCGCCGAGTTCGGTCAGGAAGTTCGGCGGCGGTTTGGCGCGACGCTGGCGGAGACGTTCAAGCCCGGGCCCAACCTCGAGCTGGCGTTGCCCAGCCCCACCAGCGTTGACCATGCCCTGGTCATGGAAGACCTCGCCTTTGGCGAGAGGGTGCGCGCGTACACCGTCGAAGGGTGGGCCGGCGACCGGTGGGTCCCCCTCTCCAGCGGCACAGCAGTCGGCCACAAGAAGATCGACCGGTTCGCGCCTGCGGAAGTGTCCAAGGTGCGCTTCCGCTGCCTCGACGCAGCAGCCACGCCAAAGCTCAGACGCTTCGCCGTCTTCAGCACCGGGAGCAGAGGCACGGAAGCGCTTGCGCCTACGCCGGTGGGCGCGGGGGAACCGCACGTCGCGTGGACATGGACGGCGGCCGAAGTGGCAACGCACTGGACGACGGTGGACCTCGACCTAATACTACAACCGTACTTAGCGCGAATGTGCTCGGCGAGGGTCTCCTGACCCCGCCGCTCCCCGGACCGACAGGTCTCCTCGA
>PEVN01000505.1 GCA_002779825.1 Armatimonadetes bacterium CG06_land_8_20_14_3_00_66_21
CTCTGTCGCATGTAGACTCCTCCTTGGATTGGTCGGACGGAACGAACGAAGCTGCTCTGCGGCTGTGCAACCCTCCTCTCGATCGTGTCAGGGCGCCGAGGATGCCGTTTGCTCCACGGCGGCTGTTGCGTAGCAAGGTACGGATCTCGGTCAGGGCATTGTACCGCCACGCCCGAGACGCGTCAATGGCCGCGGGAGTCCGTTCTGCCATGGCCCTCGGAGCGTCTCTGCCCCATGGCGAGCGTCTTTCCTACTATGGCTCAGAGACCGCCAGTGCGGCCGACCGACCTCGGTCTGCCCAACCCGGTCACGCCGCAAGTGCCTCAGGTTGCCAGGAGCGCTGGCGGCTGCCCTCGTCGCGCCCAGCACCCGGGAAAGCCGGCGAAGCCCCCTCTCCGCGCAGCAACCCGGAAGCGCGCATCTGCTTCAGTGCCGCGGTCTCGATCTGCCGTACCCGCTGACGAGTCAGGCGCAGTTGCTCGCCGATCTCCTGGAGCGTGAACACGCGGGAAACCCCAATGCCGTACCTCATGCTCAGCACAAGCTGCTCTCTCGTCGAGAGCGATCCCAACGCCCGGCGGACCTCGAGTCTCTGCGCGGTCCGAACCGCTGTCTTCTCCGGGCTCTCGACATTGTCGTCTTCGACCAAGTCGCCCAGCAGCAGCTCCCCCTCCATTTCGACGGGCTCGTTGACCGAGGCTGTCTCGGGGCGGAGTTGCTGGAGGTACCTCACCTGGGTCTCGGGAACGTCCATCGCCAGTGCCAGTTGCTCAACAGAAGGCTTCGCGCCGAACTTGGAGGTAAGTTCCTCTGTGAGGCGGCCGAGCCGGTTCACGTCAGCGAGAAGGCGGGCCGGCAAGCGGACGCTGTGCTTCAGGTCCGGGCAGTTCCGGCGAATCTGCCCCTCAATCCACATGATTGCGTGCGTGCTGAACCGGCAGCCCCGCTCGGGGTCGAACCGGTCCACCGCTCGAATCAGCCCGATATTTCCTTCTTGGATGAGATCTTCCATGGGGACGCCGCTGCACCGGTACCGTTTGGCGATACTGACTACCAGCTTGAGGTTGGAGTCGATGAAGCGCCGCCGCGCCTCTGCCTCCCCTCGACGGAGGCGTCGGGCAAGCTCGATCTCCTCGGCGGCCGTGAGCAAGGGCATCCGGCTCAGTTCCCGGGACCACTGCCGCTCCGCCGAGTCCACCGCGTCTTCCCCTGTCGCGGGCGGGTCGTGCTCGGTCTCGGCGCCGTTCGCCCCCGGCGGACGCATGGCGTCCGTGCGCGGCGCAAACAGGAGCCGGCCGTCGTCGTCCGGCACGTAGCCGTCTATCTTCCGGGCTTGGTCAGGCATTCGGCTGGCCTTCTCCTGGCGGCTGGGTTGCATCGCGGTCCTCCTTGGACAGAACCGGCTAAAACAGACAGCGCTCCTCAGGGACGAGCGCTGTCGGCAGATCCTTGGGCGGCCGGCGTTAGCAGCGCCGCAATGGCCGAGACAAGCTCCGTGCCCATTCTGTGCTTGGCCACGAGCACGCTTGCTCCGGCGGCGGCAGCCGCATTCTGATGGGTGAGATCATCGTGCAGGGCAAGCACGACGACATGCGTGTCCGGCGCCACGCTCTTGATCCGTTGGATGACCTCCAGGCCGCCGCCCTCCGACAAGTCGAGGTCGGTGAGGGCGATCGTGGGCGGCTGGACGGCAGCCTGGCGGACCGCCTCCTCGCCACTGCAGACTCCCACGATCTCACCCGCCGGGAAGACGTCCCCAAGCCACTCGCACAGGGACGCGCGCAGTGCCGCATGGTCTTCCACCACGAGCAGACGGTGCTTCATCCGAGTTCTCTCCGAGGGCTCAGGGAGCCGGTCTGTATGTGCGGGATATTATGCGCGAGGAGGGGGTGACCCGTCTGTCGGGGAAGTCGGACAATCTACGTGGGGGATGTTTGACGGTCTTGGGACGCCCGCAGTCGCTAACGCAGCCCCGCTCAACTGCGACATGCTCGGCGAGGGTCTCCTGACCCCGCCGCTCTCCCGACCGGTAGGTCTCCTCGAACTCCCGTGGATTCGCAGCCCTTTGAGACCTTCCGGTCGGGCGTTTCGGGGCGGTCGGAGACCTGCCCCGAGCTAGAATCAAGCCGTGCGGGACCGCGAAGCGGAACACGTATTCCGTCGACCCGTGCCTGGACAAGAGGATGACCTGGGTAGAGGGGCAGGACTCGCGGATCTGCTGAGCTGCCTCGATCCCGTTCGACTGCGGCAGGGGGATGCCGTCCTGCGGTGTGTGCGTGCGTCTGCCGAGGGAACTCACCCCTTTACACAACCGCGCTACGGCTGCGGTCCGCTGTCCCACACCTTCACCCGCGCCACCATCATCCCCTGAGGGTCGCTCCAGAAGGCGAGGGGACCACCGGGCAAGGGAGCGGGGTCTTCCCGTTCGAAGAGGACCTCGTCGTCCACGCTCAGGCGGAGCTGCCGCCCGATCCGTTCGGCGCGGATGTTGAGCCAGCTTCGGTGTGGGTCGTTGGAGCTCAGCCGATAGGGACCGGCGCCAAGCTCGACCCCGTTGCGCAACAGGCGATTCGTCTTCCCGTCGTCGCCGGCAACGGTGAACACATAGCCGCTGTTGGGGTCGTTGCCGTCGCCGCACATTGTCAGGGAGAGGTTGTGGGGATGGTCGTTGCCGTTGCCCTGAACCGCCATCGGCTTGGCGGCGTAGAACTCCACCACCTGATCGCCCTGGAACTCCCGTTTGGACCAGAGCGTCGGTCGCTTCCCTCCCCTCCCGCCGAAGAACGTCCACTGCGGGCTGCACGTCCACCGCTGCGTGATCTGCCATTCGCCGTCGGTCGCCCGCCAATCCGCGGGAGCCGAGGAGAAGTTGCAGTCATAGAGCCGCGACGAGCGCGCCGACAGCTCGGCCAACTCCAGCTTCGGGTCGGCGGCTTTCTTCAGCCGGTCCTCTTCGCGCTGGCGTTTGGACAGGATCTTCACGAAGTCGACGTTGACATTCATGTGCCGGAGGATCTGGTGGACTGCCGGCGCCTTCTGCTTCAGCACCTCGTGCAGGATGAGGTTGCCCAGCGCGTTGAGAAACCCGTTGCGGGCCTGACGATGCTCGACCGGGTTCTGCTTGGTGGTCCCATACCTGGGCTTCTTCAGCTTGTCCAGGTCGGTCGGAATGCCGGCCGTTCGGAACCCTACCTTCGTGCCGGCCAGCGGGTCCGAGTCGCAGTAGCCCAGGACGACCCGGTCAGCCAGGAGCACCCGGACCAGTTCCCCGTCGCGCTGCACAGAGAGCGTGTCGCCTGGCTCCCACTCCATTCCGTCATGGGACGCGACGGGCTTCTCGTCTCGCAGAAGCCCGCAAGCCAGGGGCTTTCTGCCGTTGAGGTTCACCTTGAGACAGTAGCCATGGCGAGGGTCTTTCCCGTCGCCGGCGAGGACGGTCCGGATCTCCCCCGCCCCGACCTGATCCGGCAGCGGGAAGCCGAACTCGCAGTCCCGGAAGAACTCGTCGCGACGCCAGATCCACCCGCCCTCGCCCAGCCGCCAAGCCCCCGCCGGGGAAGCCCACTGTGACATCGTGTCTTCTTGCGCGAACTGCTGCGTCACCTCGAGGGGAGTGGCAACGTCGTCCCGGAACGAGACGACGAGGTTGCGGTACCGGTCGCTCGGCGCCCCAGCCGCCAATATGCCGACCTGCCCGCCGGGAGGGCGAGCACCCGTCATCAGCGCTTCGTCCACGGCGGCCAGCGTAGTCGTCGCACCGACCCGGGCACACACGAACCCGGCCGAGATCTCAACGGATACGGCGACCCAGCCGTTGCCCGAGGTCTCCGCAGACCCGCCCTCCTCCTCCGGCTCGGACGCCAATTGAGACGCCCCGCCGGGATCGGCCTTCCACAATTGCCAGGAGGTCTCGCCGCTCCAAGCGCTGGTGTGCCGCCGGAGCAGGTAGAAGTCATCCGGAGCCAGGTACCCGAAGCACAGGCCGACATCGTCCTCCGTCCCGCTGCTCACTTCGAGAGAAGCGCGGTACTCCCTCCAGTCCGGGGAGCCGGTAACCTGCAAGGGAGCCGGCACTTGCGCGTGGTCGCCGGAGACCTCCGTCCAGGGCAGCGTCGAGAGCTCGGCTACTGCCAACTCCCGAGCGCTGCGGACGCGCACATCGTCGAACTGCAGCGTCGCCGGCGGCTGCTCGCCCTCGTAGCAAAGGCCGATCTTGCCTTGACCGAACGGCACGGCGTCGGTGGCGCAGACTGGGGCTCCATCGATCGATCCGCGCAATCCGTCGAACCGGGCCTCCAGAGCCAGCCGGTACCACTGGCCCAGCCGGCAATCTACCGGCCGCTCCGCGAGGATCACCTCCTGCGTCGGCGAGACCTGCGCCAACTCGGCGACGGGCTTGCCGGCCCGGTCCGCAACCCGAAACGCGACGTACCGCGTCTCGTCTTGCACAAAGGCGCACAGCCCGGCTGCGCCCGTCTCCGGTAGCCTGATTGCGGCGCTCACGGCGTAGCGATCCCAGAACCAATCGCCCGCGACCGCAACTGCCCGCCGCCGGTCCAGAGACTTCACTCGATAGAAGAAGGGATTGGCGCTTAGCCGCGGATCGGCGCGGGTGCCCTCCTGCGGCGACCCGACACGCCATTCGCCCACCAGGGCGCCCCACGCGCCCGCATCTCCTTCGCCACGCATGAAATCGTCCGAGAAGAAAAGCGGCGCCAACGGCTGGAACTGCGGCGCCTCGAAAGCAAGCCCCGGGCCGGTGGTGGCCAGCGCAACCCGCCCGCCCCGGTACTCGCAATCTTGAGCCTGCGCCACCACCTCGTCCCCGGCGATGAGCACCATCTCCCAGGGCTCGCGCCTGAGCGTGACGGAAAGCGTTGCACCGGGTGTCAGGGCCGCAAGCGGATGCCCCTGACCAAGGGGCGTCGCGACGCCTTCGAGCACCTTGAGGAAACGCGCCTCCCTACCGGCAACCTGGGCTGCGTAGTACCCGTTCTCCTCGCTGTGGTTGAAGGCGATCCACGCCCTGTCAGCCGCCGACCAACCCGGTCCGGCAACCAGCGACACCCGGAGCTTGCAGGCGCCCTCACACTCGTCGTCGAGCCACTGCCATGCAACGGTGGCAGGTGGAGCCATGGTGTCGGCGTGCCCGCTCGATGCCGTGGTTGCCAGCACCAGCGTGAGGAACGTGAACCGGCCAAGACCAGAGCGGTTGTTCATGTGAGGGGCCGTGCCTTCGAGGGGGTCACCGACGCACACTGGGACGTGAGCCAGCGAGGCGGCGTTCCGCCTGCTGACCCTCGACCGAGGCGGCTACGGTGCTTCGTCCAGAGAAAGTTCCGCCCAGTACCCCGCCTCCCAGGACCAGCCGGTGGGCTGGTTGACGAGTTCCAGTTTGACCGACTTGCCGGCGAAGGCAGTCAGGTCGACCTGCACCTCCAGCCAGCCGTCGGTACACGTCTCCTTGCTGATCGGCTTGCTGAGCAGTTCCTTCCCGGCCGCCTTCACAACCAGTAGCCAGTCGCCTTTCGGGTCGTGGCCGACGACCAGCCGCAACACGCTCTTCGGGCCGGCAGGGAGGTCGAGCTGATTGCTGAGCACGCACCCCGTCTGGTT
>PEVN01000067.1:0-774 GCA_002779825.1 Armatimonadetes bacterium CG06_land_8_20_14_3_00_66_21
GGGTCACGCTTCCGGGACCAAGGTAAGCGCAATAGATCCACCACCGAGGCGGCCGCCACGTGGCGGGCACCGCAGACAAGGGCTTCGAGCAGACGGGCTGGCTGGCGGAGTGCATTCTAGCCATAAGGCTGTATGGGGCCAAACATCCTGTTCCGCACTGCCTCCCACCCAAGCGAAGCGGCGGCAACCCGACCGGGCTGCCGCCGCCGTTCCGTGCTTTGGGGAACTGTCCGCCCCGCTGCGTTCCGGCTACGAACCGTTAGTAATCGACCACTCGCAGTGGGTGTTGTCCACGCAAGCGATGGAAGTCGCCTTGCGCGTCTTCACGTGACCGTCGTAGAACGCGTAGTTGGCGCCTTCGTTGTGCCGGATGCGACCGGCGTCGGTGCGCTGGCCGCCGTGGGCGGTGGCACTAATGCCGGTCAGATCCGCGAAACCACCAGCATTCGTGTCCGTGAAGGAGATCACGCTGGACGCATCGTTGACTGAGGAGTCGGCGACTCCGGCGACTCCGCCCCAGGGATTGCCACCGACGGTGGTATGGATCGCGTTGATGCAGTAGCCGCCCAGCATGTTCGGTTCGGTAAGGGTAGCAGTGATCGCACCCGGGTCGAACTTGACACTGGTCGCAGTCTCGATTGGGCCGTACGAGGGGCACTGCTCCATCTGCGCATTCTTGATGTAGGGGTGCAGGGCATAGCGCCAAGTGTAGGTGCCATAGGAGGCGAACACATAGCTTTCGTCATAGTCCTGCCCATACATGATCGCGGCAAG
>PEVN01000067.1:785-4185 GCA_002779825.1 Armatimonadetes bacterium CG06_land_8_20_14_3_00_66_21
TCAGGTTGCTGGCGCAGCTCGCCTGTCGCGCTTTCTCTCTCGCCCGGGCGAACACCGGGAACAGAATGGCCGCCAGGATCGCGATGATGGCGATGACGACCAGTAGCTCAATCAGCGTGAAACCCCGTCTTGATCTCGTGAACATCGGACTGAACCTCCTGAGTGAGTGGTGAAGTTGGGTGGCGAGTGGCGGGATGGTGGAGTCGAGGCTCCGGACCGGTCCTCCTTTCCGACTGGGCACCTCGGCGCGACACGTTGAGCTTGGTCCGCCACCCGGGCGGCCCCTGCCGGTCAGGAGTCGCGGGCGGCATTGTACCACGCCAGACGCAAGCTGCACACCCCGGCGGGGGCGACGCAGTCCATAGTATATAGCCACTTGGCTGCGAATGGTCACTGCCCGTCGCGGAGTGACTGCTCTTACGAACACCGGAAAGCAGCCTCTGGGGGCGTCCAATGCGCTCTTAGACGCTCCCGACACCGCGGCAGTTTCGCAGCCGGGACCCGACAGTGCCCCGCGGTCAGCGGTCGCGAAGGGAGCCGGGCCCGGTTGCGCGCCGAACCATCTCGGCAATGACGGAGTCGTTATACCGGATGTCCGCGTTCTCGACCAACTCACTGTCGAACTGGGCCGAGCGCGCTTCATGCTTGGCGTCCCACAGCTCGCCCTCAACAAACGGAGCGGCTTCGTCAAAGGTCATCGGACGGGAGGCTTGCCGGTCGTATACGTGGAACAGCCTGCCCACGTCACCGTACACGAACGGATCGCCCGTTGCGCCCTTCGGGAGCAAACGCACGCGGTCCGGCAGGCCGTCGGGGGCGAAGGGCGCGGGCAGGAGTGAGAACCAGTGCCCTCGCCCCACTGCCTCGAAGTCCCCCTGCCCGAGCTTCGCGTGCTTCTGCGCGACGGCGTCGAAGTCCCTGCCGGCCTCAACTTCCGCGCGGATCTTGGCAAGTCGGTCCCGGGCCGCCTTGGCTCCGGTGTCGCCGGGGGGGAAGCGGAACTCGAGCCAACCGACCTCGATCTCCCCGACAACCGTCAGCCCGGATTTGCGCTCCTCGTACCGCTGCTTCCGCTCCGGCTCGGTCAACTCGATCTTCTCCTCCACCTCTTCATGCCTGAGCAGTCGGCGCAGATTGCTGCGCCGCTGTGCCTCGAGCCGTTCCCGCAACTCTACGTTCTGAATGCCGTCGGTGGACGACAGCAGGATGATCCGGTCGATCAATTCGTCAGCGTACCGCTCGCGCTCAGCCGGGGACGTCGGGGGCCGCGACATGCTGGCGAGCTCGGCGCGCCACTGCCCCAGCGTGTAGGGCCGGCCGTTCACGGTGAACAGCGCCGCGTCGAGGGGTGCGTTGCGCTGGCTGAGCAGTTCGTAGTGCTTCTCGACCCGTGCCCCGCGTCGCATTTGCTGGAGGTTCTCTTCGAGTTCCTGTTTTCGGCTGGCGAGTTCGGCACCCATCAACAGGTCCTCGATCTCCTGCCAGGACTCGGCGAGCGTTCGTCCCTGGAAAGTCGCCCGGTTCTTCTCATAGTACGCGCGGACTTCCTCTCCGGTGACGACTCCGGTCAGCCACGTCTCCATCCGGAGCCCGGGCCTGGTGGCGTATCCTCGCTTCTCGGCCTCGGTCACTTCAATCTCCGGCAGCAGGAATCCGCCCACGATCCCCTCGATCTGTCGTCGCGCCTGGGCGGGCGTCAAGGCCAGGTCCTTGAGTCTGACGCCGGAGAGCCTCTCGTGCATGTCCTCGACTTGTTTTCGCGTGACGGTCGTGGCGCCGAAGCGAGCGACGACGTGACCGGCCTCGGCGTCTGTGTAGCTGCGCTCAGAGTCGTGGACTGCCCGGGCCCGGTCTCGCTCGAGGTCGCGGTTACGCTGCTGCCGCCAGTAGTCGTCCAAGGCGGCCGTGACCAAGGTAGTCTTCCGAGCGGGGTCAGCGCGGCGGCCGTCTGGAAGGGCGGGAGGCTCAACGGCCGGCGGCTGGGGCTTGGGCAGGGGAAGCTGGACCACCGGGCGGAGCACGGGGGCCGCGGTGTACTCGGGCTCCGCGGGCTTCGGCCGCCCCAGCAGCGCCACCCGCAAGGGCACTTTCGCTTCGGGGAGCAGCGGGCGGCGGTGGACGCTCTTGGGGTGGCTGTCCTCCACAGGCACCGGCAACCCGGGCATCACCTGTGGAGCGGGGGCGGGCTTTGGCGGGGGGTACACCGGAGCCCGGCTGGGTCGCGGTGCCGGGGGCGGCAACGGCACCGCGGGAAGCGGCGGCTTCGTGGCCGGCTTAGCCGCTTTCGAGGCGCTCGCGAGCCTCTGCCGCCGGACTACTTGGACGCGCACCGGAGCGCGAGAAGCCAGCGGTTCTCCGGGCGCCGGCCGCCAGGCCCAGAGCAGGACAAAAGCCCCGAGATGCAGCACCGCGGAGAGGAGGCATGCATTCCAGAGCGTGGTTGGCAGTAGCGTGCGGGCAATCGAGCGCATCAGGCGACACGAACCGCTCGGCGCCGGGACGACAGGGGGGGCGCCCTGCGCCAAGAACCCGGTTCCCTCTTGATTGTCGCCAATGGCGCAACCGCGGTCAACCCGGAGAGTGCCGCGCGGCACCCCCGCAACGGCTCAAACTCGCGAAAGCCAGAACAACTCGCTGGGAATCAGCTTGCGCAGCTCCTGCTGAACGGACTCGATCTCTTCCTTCGCGGCCGGGCCGGCCGGCCGCGCGCCGTATGCCGCGAGGAAGGCATCGCCGATGTCCCGGTCGAACTGTGCGTCGAGGTTGATCCGGATTTCTTGGAGGGCCGCCTCAACGGGCAGACCTGGTCTGTAGGGGCGGTCGGTTGTCATCGCGTCGAACGCATCGGCGACGGCGATGATCCGGGCCGACTGGGGAATCTGGTCGCCGTGCAGCCCGTCTGGATAGCCGTGCCCGTCGATCCGTTCGTGGTGATGCCGCACGCCGGGGATCACGTCAGCAAGTTGCTGGCCCATGTGGTCCAGAATGCGCCCCCCGATGGTTGGGTGCCCTCGGATCGTCGAGAACTCCTCCTCGCTGAGCCGGCCCGGCTTGCGCAGGATGCTGTCTGCCACGCCGATCTTACCGATGTCGTGCAAGATCGCGGAAAGCCGTAATGCGTCGCCCTCGGCCTTTGCCAGCCCGAGGGCGCCCCCGATCATCACGGAGTACCGCACCACCCGGAGCACGTGCTCGCCCGTGTATTGATCGCGCTGCTCGATGGCGTCGGCCAGGGCCAGCGTCATGTTCAGGAACATGTCCTGAGTCGCCTGATACAGCCGGGAGTTCTCGATGGCGATGGCTGCCTGGTTCGCAAACAGCGAGAGCAATTCCAGGTCGGCCTGCGAGAAGCGGCCGGCGGCGATGCGGTTGTCGATGTAGATGGCGCCCTGAACGCCAC
>PEVN01000311.1 GCA_002779825.1 Armatimonadetes bacterium CG06_land_8_20_14_3_00_66_21
AGCGGTACCCACCCGTGGGCAGATGGAAGGCGGGAAGGCAAGCGACCGGGCGCAGGGGGAACCGCGCGGAAGCACGGACGTAAGTTGTCGCTGACTCACACTCATCCGGGGACCTCCCGCCGCGGGATGGCCGGCTCGGCGACGACGACAGGACGAACGGCTGGGCAGTGTACAGCAGGGCGGGGCGTGAATGCAAGTGGCGGGGAGTGGGTGCCCTAGCCCCGTTTTCCGCACCAACGGAGTGAGGGAGTTGGGGGGCTTGTCGGGTATGAGTCTGGCACTCGGAATGGCGGTTTTTTCGCGGGTGTTGTGAGGTTTCTTGCGTTTTGAGGAATTGTAAATGGGCCTGAAAACAGCGCGTTCCTCACTCCATGTCGAAGCCTTCGCAGCAGCCAAAACCGAAGCCTCAGATCCGCCACGAGATGGTGAAGGTACTGGGCTCCCTGGAGGTGATCCGCACTTATTGCCGTCGCCTGAAGATCGCGGAGACGGTGGGTAATCTCTGCCCCATGCGGGAAGCGGACAACGGGCTTTCCCACGGGCAGGTGATCGAAGCCCTGATCGCCAACCGGCTGAGTTCGCCGCTGCGGACGAACGGCGTCCGTTCGCCGTTGTATGAGATCGAGGAGTGGGCGCGGAACTTTGCGGTGGAAGAAGTGTTCGGCATTCTCCCGGAGCAGCTCAACGACGATCGGCTCGGTCGCGCCCTGGAAGCACTGGCGCCGGTGGCGGAGCCGGCGCGCGGCGCGATTGGGCTGCAGGCGATCCACGAGTTCGGTCTCGACGCCACCAAGTTCCACTGGGATCTCACGTCCTGTACCTTCGCCGGCGCCTACGAGCGCCAGAACGAGCAGTTTCCCACGATCGAGTACGGCTACAGCTCCAACAAGGCGGACCAGGACAGGAAGCAGGTTCGGCTGGGCGCAGCCACCGTCCAGGACGGCGCCATTCCGGTCTGGCACGAGGTGCTGTCCGGGCACAGCGCCGATGTGACGACCGTGGTGGATACGATGCACAACCTGCAGAAGCAACTCCAGGTCAGCAACTTCCTGCTGATCGGTGACTCGAAGCTGCTGTCGTATGGCAACATGTTCGCGATCCACCGCGCCAACAACTACTTCCTGGGACCGTTATCGGCGCGGCCGGAGTTGGATCGGGAGTTCTTGGCGCTGCAGCCGGAGAGGTGGCCACAACTGGACTACGTCAGCCGGCGCGACCAACAGAAGCCCCCGGAGCAGCGGATCCGCTACTGGGGCACCGAGACCGAGTGGCAGCTCACCGATCCCCAGACCGGCAAACAGGTCGCCTTCCGAAAGTTGTTCATTCTCAGCAGCGAAGAGCGAGCGGCCTGTCGGAAGAACCGGAAGCGGCAACTGGAACGGGCGCTCCGCGACTTGGAGAAGATGCGCTCCGGCATCCGCAGCCGACGCTACTACACCACCCGCGAGCGAATCCTGGCGAAGGTCGACAAGGTGCTGACCCAGCGCAAGGTGAAAGCGTTCTTCACTCCGGTCGTGTACGAAGTCGACGGTCAACTGCGGCTCCAACTGCGACGGAACGAACGCGCGCTTCGGGAAGCCGAAGCGTTGGACGGCTACTACGTCCTGGCCACCAACCTGCCGCCGGAACAGGCAGACTTGCTGCAAGCCTTCACCGACTACAAAGCGCAGTCAGAAGTAGAACGGCGCTTCTCGAATGTCAAAGGACCGCTACGCGTTCGACCGCTGTTCCTGAAGAACAACGACCGCATTCTGGCGCTGGTCACCGTCATTCTGCTGGCGCTGACGGTGTTCTGCCTCTTGGAGCGGGAAGTCCGCCGAAAACTCCCGGACACGGACGGCAAGCTGACCGGACTCCTCCCCGAGAACCGCACCGCTCGTGCCACCGGCCGCAATATCCTCCGGAGGCTCAGCACGCAGATTCTGATCGTTTCCACCATCGACGGCCAGCTCTACAAAGAGCGCGGGCCGATCACCGACGTCCAGAAGCGACTCCTGGAGCTACTGGGGGTGTCGCTGATGGAGTTCGGCTGACTCCGGCGAGGCGGGATTACCTCGTCTCGCCTCGTGCGGAAAACGGGCCTAGCGGAGTGGGCGTCGCCCGCCGCCCCGCCGCCGCAGCGGGGCGCGCGACTACGAACCGGCGTGCTCATACAGCTTGGTGCTCAACCGACGGATGAGCAGGAGTCAACGGTTTGGTGGGTAAGGGGGGACATGCCCTTGGCTGCTGCCAGAGATGAGGCCGGCCCAATCGCTCGCTACTCGGCGGCGGGCACGCGTCTGCCCGCTTCTTCCAGCGAAGGCTTTGCGCGCCTCAGTGTGGTTCCGTGCGCCAGATCCTCCAGGCGAAGGCTCACGACCAGTGACCGTTCTGGGAACAACAGGTAGAGCTGCTCTCCGTCAGGCGAGAACGCGCCCGTGACGAGTCCCCCAACGAGCAGACCGGCACACAAGCGCTGCTCCCTCAACGCAGTGTCCCATAGAGCTACCTCCGTCTTCAGCAGAGGACCGCCTTGGGTGGTGGCTTCCTGGCAACCACTCAAGGCGATTGCGAGAGCCGAGGCGTCCGGTTGGACCTTGGTCGCCTTTCCGACGATGACCGCCCTGCTGTCGTGCCCACCGATCCCGATCCAGTCGATGTGATACCCCAGATCCGGGGTGTCGACTTGCTGAACGGATAGCCCGCTTTCCGACAATGTGAAGAGGAGAGGGGGGTCGGGCGGGACCCTCCTCGCCACGACACGGGTGGACCCGAGCACCGTCACGTCGCACACGAACCCCCCGGATCTGAAGCCTCGCGGCAACTCCAGGAGCCGGGGACTGTCAGTCGCGCCGAGATGGGCGGTCGCAAGAGCCACTTCCCCTCGGTTGGAGGGCAGCGAGGACACCCCGGCTGCCAGCACTGTATCGCCCTGCAAACCGACAGCGACGTACGGATGGAATCCGAACGAGATCTCCTCTTGCCGTTCCAGTTGTCCCGTGAACCGTACCTTGATGATCTTCCTCTGAGCGAATGCGCAGCACCATGCGTCGTCACCACCGCTCACGGTGAGCACGTTGGTGGCCACGAAGGGCGTCTCGATCTCTCGGGGTGCTTCCCCCGGCTCTCCTGGCGCGAGAGGGACATGGCCAACGTGCCCGTGCGCGGTCGGCGTGGTGATATCGTCGCCCGCCCGGCAACTGGTGTAGAGGATCCCGTGCTTCGTCCGGGACATCGATAGCACTGAGCCTGTGACGGCGCTGATTCCTCGTGAGGATAGGTCGGCACTGGACAGGATCGCTATCCCCCCGCGCCCCCCAACCAGAAGTCGGTCTCCTGCTGCAATGATGCACCCGTAGGGCCGATGTGAAGCCGGCAGCGCCACGCACTGCGCCGCCAGCGTCTGCCCCGTCTCCCCCTGTTCGGCGCAGAGGCTTCTCACCACCACACTCCATGCCCCGGCGATCAACAGTGCCACAATGGGTAGCCAAACCACCCTGGGAGGGCTTGGGTGACCTCTTCGGTTCAGTGCACGGCTCATTGCTAGCCTTCCCGGTTCAGTATGCTGAAGTCTCCACGTGCCATTCGTTGTGCGGCGGCAATGGTAGGAGTACGAGGTTCGGCTTATTCCACCAGTACGTGCTGCCATCCATTGCGCACGCCTTCAGGCCCACACCAAGGCGCGTCTCGGAGTTCGCGGTCATCCACGCCGCAGCCCATGCAGCCCCGGACGAGTTGTTGCACGTGAGGGCACTCGCCACCACTTGCGTGAGTGCCCTCCCATCGGCTGTTTTCGTCACCGAGTCTCTCGGTGCCGAACCATAGTAGCCACAAAGCGCTTTCAGCGGCCCGCCCGGGCTCCTGCCTAATAGGCAGGTGTCTGCCCAGTCCACGCCAGGGCTGTTGGTGTAGGTCGTGGTGGAACCGTCTTCGTTATGTACTTGCACGGGGATATCCGTGATCGTGTAGATCTGCAGGACCGAGCACCCGGAGATCGTGAAGCAGTCCAGATCCTGTGTCCAGTTGCTTCCTGGATCGATGTCGGCCACGGACACGGTGTGATCCGGCCATTCCATATACGACTCGTTGTAGATCCGCCCCGTTGCTACTCGCCCGTGCCCGGAGAAGTACAACAGGTCCGCTTGGTTCTTCGCCGGCACCTTGTCTTTCTTCGTCGGATCGGCTGCCGACGACACTACCAAG
>PEVN01000384.1 GCA_002779825.1 Armatimonadetes bacterium CG06_land_8_20_14_3_00_66_21
TTCCCCGAACTGGGTCTGGATGTCCTTGACGAACTCGACGCGAAGCGCAGGCGTTCCCGGGTCTCCCGGATCGGAGACCAGGAACTGCTGCATGAACGTGAAGTCCCGCGAGCGCTCCACCGTCAGCCCTTCGCGCTCCCCGAGATCGGCCATGATGGACGGAATCGTGAGCAACGCCTCCGGTGCCACCGTGAACAGGTCCAGGTCGTCAGATCGGCGGTGGCCGAAGTAGAAGCAAGCCAAAGCCGTCCCGCCGGTGAGAAAGAACGCCTGGAGTTCCCTGTAGTCAGCGAAGAGGCGCCGGAGCGTCCGGCGCTGGAGTGGCGAGAGAAGCTGCTGGGGAGCGTTGCCCGTTCCGGTCATTCAGCCAGCCTCCGGCGCGCCCGCCCACAGCTCCAGTGCCCGCTTCCACGTTCCCTTGATGGGTGCAGGCAGCTTTAGCGCTGGCAGGACCGCGCGGATGGACTGCGGAGTCAGGTACTCCCAGATCTCGTCCCACGGAGCGTGCAGGAGTATGCGCTCGGTCAGCCATCGCCGCTCAGCCTCTGACCCCGAGGCGAGTGTGTGCTGCACGTCTGCCACGGAGAGGTTGTAGTCCCACAGGAACGACGGGCGCTGTTGCTCGGCGGGGACGTTGTGCATGCTCTTCCTGCCCAGGGGTGTGGCCGACGGGACGAATGCTGCTGTCGGCGAGATCGATTGTACAACCGGCGAGATGGTCGCGGCAAGCGGGCGCCGTTGCGAGGCAGGGGACGCGCGCGCTCCGGCGAATCCCCTGCCGTCGTCACTTTCTCCCGACTGCAGGTGTCACGTATGCTCCCGCTGATCCTGATGACTCTCGCCTCTCTCTCGCCCGCCCCTGCCGTCGACACGCTCGCTGCGGACACGGCACTTCTCGCCAGCCTCGCGTTGGACCCGGCACAGCTCAGGCCGCTGGCTCTCGACACCGTCCTCGTTGCGGCCGGCAAAGCGGCTGCGGTGATCTGCCACGCCGACGCGCCTCCCTGGCGGGAGGCGGCCGGGGCGGTCCAAGAGGCGATCAAGGCCGCGACGGGCGTGGAACTGCCGCTCCTTACCGACGCTCAGCTCACGCCGGAGCAGGCCGACTCGCAGAACGTCATCCTGTTGGGTCACCTCGACAACAACCGCCACGTCGCCCGGCTCTACCACAACTTCTTCGTCTGCCTGGACGTGGGCTACACGGGGCGGAAGGGCTACGTGATCCGGTCGGTGCAGGACCCGTTCGGCAGGGGACACAACTCCCTCCTCGTCGGCGGCAGTTACCCGGAAGGCACTCGACTCGGGGCGCAGGCGTTTGCGGACCTCGTCAAGGCCAACGGCAAGCCCGGGACGTTGACGCTTGGACGGTTGCTGGAGCTGAAGTTCGACCCAAACAACCGCCAGGAGAAGGCCGTCGCCCCGCTCACCGACGAGCAGCGGGACGCCGCTATCGACGCCGCCCGCACGACGCTCTTCAGCCCGGGCGAGGGCCGCAGCGGCGTGGCGCGGATGCTGGACTTCGCCGTGCGCTACCACCGCACGGGCGACGTGCGAGCGGCCGAGGCATACCGCGCGCTGCTGCTGGCGCTCATGGAGTACTACGCCAAAGACCAGTACATCAACAGCGAGGGGCTGGCCCGATACGACCGCGATTTTCGCGACTCCTGGACACACGGGGTGGCAATCACGTGGGATCTGCTGGAGGAGACGGGTCTGTTCTCCGACGCGGAGCGCCTGGCCGTCACCAACTTCCTGGTCCGCCTCGGCTTGGAGTGCGTGCGCTATCAGGGATGGAACCGACCGGAGACGCTGGAACGCTGGAGCTGCCTGCTGAAACGGAGGTCAGCAGCGTCGTTCTCCGCGAGTGGCACATGAACAACTCGTGGGACGTCTCCGCCCGCAAGCTCGAAGTCAGCGCCGACGGATTCCGCAACGACGTGCGCCCAATCGCAGCGCCCTTCAAAGAGACGGGCACCCAGAAGTGGGGCGGCAACCTCAACACGCTGTTCGAGGCGCCCGTCCGGCAGCAGGTGAAGCAGCTTCGCCTCACCCTCTCCCCTGCCCGCCCGAATTCGACCGTCTACCTCGCCGAGGTCGAGGTCATGGGCACGCGCCCCGGTGTGTTGCCGCAGATCCGCGCGCTGACGACCGGCAAGCTCGCAGGTGGCAAGCAGTGCGTGGTAGCGGCCAGCGATTCAGGCGCAATCGAGGCCGTCAGCGACGGCACCACCTTGTGGAGTTTCAGCACCGACCAGCGTGCAGCGGTGAACTGCCTCGCCTGCGCCGACGTGAACGGAGACGGCGTCGATGAGGTTCTCTACGGCGCCGACGGCGAACGCCTGGGCCTGTTGTCCGCCGACGGAACGGAGCTGTGGCACGTGCACCCGCCCGCCTACCGCGGCATTCCTGCCGACGTGATCACCGTTTTCCCGGCCGACGTAGACGGCGACGGCCGCCCGGAGATCATCTGCGGCTGCAAGGACTGGCTCTACTGCGCCTACGACGCCGCCGGCAAGCTGCTCTGGAAGCACGTCATCTACGCCCACTCCGCCACTGTCGGCTGCGCCGCCGACCTCGACGGTGACAAGCGCGACGAGGTAGTCGCCGGCAACGCGTACTACAGCCTCAACCTGATCGCCCACGACGGCGCCAAGCTCTTCGAGGGCGGCCGCCTGGGCCCGGAGCAGACCGCCGTCGCCGCAGCCGATGTGAACGGCGACGGCAAACCCGAAGTCCTCATCGGCACCGACCTCGGCGAGCTGCTCTGCTTCGACGCCACCGGCAAGGTCCTGTGGGAGGCCAACGTCGGCGACAAGACCACGCGCCTCCTCACCGTCGACCTCAACGCCGACGGGAAGCCCAAAGTCCTCTGCGCGGCCGAGAGTGCCAACGTGTTCGCGTTCGACGGCACCGGCAAGCAGCTCTGGCGCACCGCCCTCCCGGACGGCGTCGGCGACCTGGCCGTCCGCCAAGCTGGCGGTGTACTCCAACTCGTCGCCGCCGCCGGGTCCGCCGGCGTGGCCGTACTGAGCGCCTCCGGCGAGGTGCTCGCCCTGGCCCCAACGCCCGGCCGAGCACACGCCCTGGTCGTCACCGGCACCCAAACCGCAGCCGCCACCGACCGCGGCGCCTTGGCAGCGTTCACGCTGCCCTGAACGCGGCGCAGGTTCCCTGACCTGCCCGGCCGGTCCTACTCCGCAACGACCTCATACCAGAGCGTCTTGTACCGCGCGCCGAAGACGAACCGCGTCCCTTCGGCGACCGGCTCGCCGGTGACGGCGGCGACGCGCCGACCGTGACCGTCCAGCGCCCACGCCTTGGCGCGCTTGGTCATCAGAATGAGCTCGAACGGGATGCCTTCGCACAGCACCGGGCCGTCGCCCCATTGGCTCCCGACTGAGGTCTTGTCGGCGTTCCAGACCATGCCCTGGTTCTCGACGTAGCCGGTGGCGGTCACGAGGATTGCAGAGCCGGGTGAGTGGAAGTCGGCCCCGCGCACGGCGGAGGCGGTGACGACGGAGTAGCCGCCCTGCATGGTCGGGCCGGGTCTGAGGGTGACGTCGCCCAACTCGAACGTCTTGCCCGCACCGAAGCCGATCACGGCTTTGGCGCGCGGCGAGTTGACGGTGAGCACGCTCGCGGTCGGGTCGCTCTGGTCGTAGGTCAGTTCGCCGTTGTCGGACTGGACGCGCTTGAGTTCGAGCGACACGAACGACGGCACCGTCTTCGCGCCCAGGTCGAGGCTGAGCCGGTGTGTGCACGCGTCCCGCCAAGTCGCCCCTTTGCCGGCGGCGACGTTGAACGACCGCCACGTCTTCGCAGCCTTGTCAATCAGCCAGCCCTTCTCTTCGTCTAACGTGACCCCGACGGCGGCCTCCTCGCGGGCCGGCGCCACGTCGCGCTGGCGGAACGCCAGTGCACCGAACGGCATGGTGACCAGCTTCACCGGGTGGCGCGCCATGTTGAACCAACTGTCGATCCTCTCGGCGGGAAGCACCTTCACCTCGCGGGTGCGCCAGTCGTAGGTGAGTTCCAGCCAGCAGTGGAACGCGATACCGTCCCAGTCCTGCAGCGCGCCGAAGGAGGCGAGGGTGGGCACTTGCTCGGCGCAGTAGGTGCTCGGCGCTGGGTGGCAGTATTCGCTGACGTTGAAAGGCTTGCCGCGCACCCGTCGCTCCGCCAGCGCCACCACCGTCTCGCCGCCCGCGTTGACCAGCGGCGAGTTGCCGATGCTCCAGTCGTCCCGGTCCCACGGTTGGTGCGGGAAGCTCGGGTGCTGCCAGTAGCCGTGCGAGTGGAGGTAGTCGTAGCGCGCCTGGCTGAAGTACGAGCTGTAGTTGTCTACCTGCGTGCCCTTGATCGGGTGCTTGCAGCCCAGTTCTCTCTTCAGGAAGTCGCGCATGTTGTCGAAGTAGCGCCCGTCCAGTTCGTAGAGGAAGTCCACGCAATCCGCCGTCACCGGTCGCGTGCGCCCCGTGCACTCGTCCGGCGCCAATGGCATCGAGATGTTCCCCGCCTCCAGCGACTCGCCCGCCGGCAACCCGACCACGTCGGCCTTGCGTAGCGAGAAGGAAGCCAACGAAAGCCGGCTGGCGCCTACAGGTGGCAGGATCATCACTTTGGAGGTCGAGTCGTCCTGCGTGCCCACGAAGAACAACGTCACTTCCTGCCACTCGGCCCCGACCTCCACCGATCCTGACAGACCGACGCTGTTCCACGGCGCCTGGCTCAACGAGACGGTAACGTTGACCTTCACCGGCGCCTTGTCGCCGCCGTCGGCTTTGGCGAGAAACGACAGTCGGTAGCGGCATCCGTTCTCGAGGTGCAACCCGACCTGGTAGCGATCGACAAAGGCCAGCTTCTCCGGGGCGCGGTCGCCATCGAGAACGACACACGCTTTCCCCTCCGGGCCGGCGCCGGGAACCACCTCCATGGTCGCGGTGGACGGCTTCACGCACTGCAACAGCCACGGCGTCGCCCCGGCAGAAAAGTCGCCGTTCTGTAGCAGGTTACGCCCCTCCGCGCGGACCTCGCCCACCGCCCACGCCTGCCGCAGGCGGTCCGTCGTCGTGTAGCGCGTCTTCAGGAACTCGTTCCAGCCGCGCTGCAGGTCGGCGACCATCGCCTCCGGCCACACCTTGCGAACGCGCCCGCCGCGCCACGCGCAAACGAGCCCGTTCTCGTTGGTGATCTCCACCGTGGACACCGCCGGTTCCTCGGTGTAGGCTTTGCCGGTGTACGGGTTGACATGGCAGAAGAAGTCGCGCGCAAACTGCTTCTCGCCTTCGACGAATTGCGCGTTCCACAGGGGCACGCCGCTGCTGAACGGGGCGAGCTTCTGGAGGTCGGCGCCGGGGTACTCCGTAGGGCCGCTGACATTCCGCCAATGGGACCCGTGCACCGGCAGTTCGACGTATACTCGCGAAGGTTAGGAATACACCGAAGCTATTGCACAAGTTCGACGCCTCTGCGTGCACAGCAGTGTGTTGGGTGCTCACCACACGCCCCCGGGTGAAGTTCTGCGAACTTCCACTTCGGTGTATTCCTAACCTTCGCGAGTATACAAGGCTCCCTCGTTGTCGCAGAAGAAGCGAACGCGACAGGCTTGCGGATCGGCCGATGCCGAGTGCCAGACTGCTTTGCAGTACACGTTCTGCACAGGCTCCTTTGACCACGCCCAACGGCCGACGAAGCCGCCGTCATACTGGCGAGGCGGCAGTTCTTCGTCCATCAGGAGCGCAATGCCCTCCCCGCCCGCGCAGTTGGTCCGGACTCCCGGCCGGGCACCGGCCTTGACTTCGACTCCCGTGGCGCCAAACAGCTCCTTCACGGCTTCGTCAAGCACTGGATCTTCGCTGCCGGCATGGTCGCTGGCCTCGGGCAGCGCCCCGACGGCGATCACAATCCCGCTTTGCCGGAAGAACTCACGCGCCTTCTCCAGCGTTGCCCAGCGCACCGCCGGCAGCGCCGGCAGCACCAGCACCCGGTAGGAGGTGTCGGCCACGTGCAGGCGCCCGTCGCGGACCTGCGCCCGGGCCAGCGAGTCGTCGTCCATGAAGACGAAGTCGTAGCCGGTCGCGAGCAACCGCGATCCGGCGGCGAAGGCCGTCGCGGTCGCTTCAGCGCCGCCGAGCTGCGCCTGCCACTCGCGAAGGACGACCCCACGGTTGGCCCACGCGCCGACACCGTCCGTGGCGCGCGACTCCGCTTGGTGCAGGGACACCCACGGCACGCGTCCGAGGCACTCCTTCGGCTTGGTGCGGTAGGTGTCGCCGCCCCACTGCGTGTTCCACTCGCTGATCAGCCCGTCTTCGTTGCCCAGCGCCATCTTCCGCTCGCCGGTGTAGTTGTAGGTGTCGGCGCCAATCTGAAAGATCACAAAGCGGGAGAAGCCGACCGCCTCCCGCACGTCCAAGCGCAGCCGGTAGACGCCGCGGACGAGATCGTCGGACCGGCAGAGGCTGACCGTCGCGGAGTGTTCGAGGGCGCTGCCGGTGTGACCCGCGTACGTCACTTCCGTCAGGCAGGGGCCCTGACGCGCGTAGGCGGTCCGCATTCTCCGCGGGAAGACCCGTTGGCCCGCGGCGTCGAACAGACGGAAGAAATCGCCGCCGCCGACGTTGTGAGTCCAGAACCACTCCAGATCGCGGTTCATGGACCGCACCATGACCGGCCGCACGTCGAGGATGCCGCACTGTGCCTGGGCCTGATCGGGTTCGTAGCAGATACTCTCGCCCCAGGCGCCGAGCGCCGACTCATCCCAGAGCTGGTTGCTGCCCCAGCCGATCAGGCAGAGCTGGGCGTGCGACGCAGCAGCCACGCCGCCCCAGTGGGCATACACCAAGCACAGTTCCAACTCGACGGTGGCTCCGGGCGGCAGCCGGACCTGGCTGAAGCCGTGGAACCACAAGCCGGCATAGACGCCACCTTCCGGCCGGCCGTGCCAGTCCTTGCTGAGCTGCACCGGGATGCCGGTCGGGTTGCCGTCGGCGTCACGTAGGATGGCGGAGACGCCGGTGATGGCAGACCCCAACCGGACGCGGAAGCCACCCGCGCCCTTCTCGAACAGCGGCCGCGCAACCCGCTCCGTCGAGTCGAAGTTGGTCAGCACGAGCTTCACCCGCTCGATGGAGTCGTTCCCGTCCTTCGCCCCCGCCGGCTCCACGGGGACGATGCCATCCAGGTTCACCCGGTGCCAACCGCGAGCCGCGTCGTAGTCCACCGGGCGTTCGGTTCCGGTCGCGACCTCTGTCGCCTTGACCGTCACTGGAGTCGCTGGTTCAGCGGCCGCAGGCGTGCCGACGTTGACAACCACGGCCGTTTCGCGCCAATCCGGGGCACTCCAGACCTGGCCGGCCGGCAGCGCCCAGTGCCCCCGGTGCTCGCCGGTGGCCCCCCTGAGGCAGATCTCCATCGCGGCCTCACGCCACTGTTCGCCGGGCTGGGAAGCAGCCGCCTGACCGTCGGCGCAAAACGACCACTCGCGCATGGGCCTGGCGGTTGTGAGCGGCGTCTCCGGCGCCGTCGCCCGGGCGCTCACTTCGGCAGGCGTCAGCGCTCGATCGTAGAGCCGGACCTCATCAACCGCGCCGCGGAAGTGGTAGCCATCGCCCGAGTTGTCCTGCCGTCGCCCAAACGCCAGACCGCCCGTGCCGGGCACTCGTTTGCGGTCGATCTGCTTGTCGCCCGCCGCTTTGCCGTTCACGTAGACCCGCAAGGTGTCGCCGTCGTAGCTCACGGC
>PEVN01000016.1:0-24467 GCA_002779825.1 Armatimonadetes bacterium CG06_land_8_20_14_3_00_66_21
CGAAGGTGCCGACGCCTTTCGCCCAGCCGAGACCGCGGGCGTCGATGCTGAACGCCTTGCCGCAGTTCACGAAGAGGTTGTTGCGCATCGTGTTGTCGCGGCCGCCGCCGATGAGAATCGCCGTCGCCACGTCGTAGAAGACGTTCCCGGAGATGTCGGCGGAGGAGAAACAGTCGTCGAGGTACACGCCCAGGCAGCCCTTGCCCTGGAAGCCGTGGATGTTGTGCAGGTAGTTGTAGCGGATCTTGTGGCCGCGCATCGACCAGGTCTCGTCTGGTGGAGACGTGTAGATGGCCCCGGCGTCGTTGGACTGGAACACCGCGCTGTGGATCTCGTTGTACTCGATGGTCATGTCGTTGTGCGAGAAGCCGATGGCGATGTGGGGCACGTTGTCGATGAGGTTGTGGGTTGCGCGGTTGCCGACGCCATACAGGGCGATCGCCTGCTGGTATACCGGATCCCACCGGGCGGTGTGGTGAATGTGGTTGTTGTCGGCGGAATGGCCGGCGGGCGTCAGCGTCTTCCGGTCGCCGCCTTCGAGGTGGATGCCGCCCTGCCCGATCTGGTAGACGTCGCACCCGATCACGCCGTGCTTCGTGCCACCGTAGACCTTCACCGCCCAGTTGCCCATGTTGCGGAGGGTGCAGCCGACGACCCGCACGTCCGAGCCGCCCTTGATGACGACTGCGCTGCCGCGCCCGGCCTCGATGAGAAGGTGGCGGAAGGTCACGTGGGACACGTCGGTAAGCTGCAACAGGTCACGCGCCACAGAGACGGCCACCGTGCCGAAAGACAGCGAGGCGGTCGGCCAGAAGTAGAGCAGGCTCGTCTCGCGGTCGAGGTACCACTCGCCCGGGCTGTCCAGCTCGGGCAGCACGTTCTCGGCGTAGAACCACTGACCCTTGCGGACGCTGTAGGTTCGGCCCTGCTCGGCGGGGAAGCTGAGGGTGCGGGTCGCGACGTCGACGCTGCCCAACGGAATGCGAAGGTCGGCCCAGTCCCGCACCCAGAAGCCGTGCAGCCAGATCCCCTGTTCGCCGACCCATCGACCCGGGCGAGCGTCATCGCAGACGAACTTGCCTTCGGGGGTGGTGACGATGTTTCCCTTGGGCTGCCCGTTGGCGTCCAGCGCCGCTTCGAGGTGCATGTACCCCTCGTTGGGGTACCGGGCCAGCGTCATCGGCTTGTCCTGGAAGAACAACTCGAGGCCGGGGTCAGACTGGTAGCTCTGCGGGCTGTTGATTCCCTGGAGATCGGTGACGCCCAAGGCTTTGAGGTCTGCCTGGAACACCTTGCCGTGAGCAGCGGCAGGAAGGCGCTTGAGGGTCGCCGGATCGGTGACCGGCTTCCAGCCGTTGACGCGCTTGCCGCCTACAATGCGCACGTCCTGCCCCTTGCGCGCGCGGTACTCGACGGGGCAGGCGGCGGTCCCGGAGTCTTCCGCGGTGAACTCGACCGGCCGGCGTAACTCGTAGACGCCGCCGGCGAACTCGACCGACACCGGGCCGGCAACCCGGCCCGCCTTCTTCAGTCGGCGGAGCTCGTCCCGCGCACGCTCAATCGTTGCGAAGGGCTTCTTGGCGGTGCCAAGGTTCGCGTCGTTGCCACTGGTGGCCACGAAGAGCGTCGTCGCAGCCGGGGCTGACCATGCTGAGTAGCAGGCCAGGAAGACGAGTAGACAGGTCTCTGTTGTCAGTACCATTGTTGGGTCTCCTTCCGAGACGCGCTATCAATCGGAGTCGCGTCCGACTTCAGAAACTCCAGCGCCGCGTCGCCGTTGCCGAACCACTGGCTGACGTAGACGTCGAGCATGCGCTAGAGCGGCGCCAGCGCGTCGGCTTCGGTGTAGGTCAGACGCCGCAGAACCCGAAGCGTCACGCGCTCGGGGTGGCGACGCTCGACATTCAGCGTCCGCCGGTGGAGGGTCACCTGCCGCTGAATCGGCGCCGGCGGTCTGTCGGGCCTCACCTCCGCCTGCTTGCGCTCCAGCAACACGGAATGCAGTTGCTCATAGTCGCTGGTCAGCACCAGCAGAAACTGCTCGATCGGGTTGCGGAGCGCTCGCGCCAACCCGTTGATCGCCGCCTGGGTGACCGACTTCACCTCGAACAGATAGACCTGCAGGAGCCCGTCCTGGTCGGCGATCAGTTTGCAGCGGCGGATCTGCGGTTGGAGCGCCTCCGCAATGCCGAGGTTGGCCGGCGATTGCGTCAGCCGCCTCTCGGTGTCGTACCCGAGCCGCTGGAAGAGCGCCGCCACCGCGTCGGCATCGGCGAGGTCCTGAACGTGGCGAGGGGTGAGTTCAGCGTCCAGCAAATCCTGTCGTCCTCTCCCGGCTGCCCGCTACTTCGCCGCTCCGGCTTGGGGCGCCTCCCGCACCAACACGATCCGGTCCACGTACACCGCCTCAACTTCATCCGGATTGCCGCACGGCGCTACCCAGAAGTACATGTCGGCCCGCAGGTCTTGGACGCCGAGGTCGAGGCACTTGTACTCCTTGCCGCCGCACTCTTCGAGGGTCACGGTTCGGGCCGCGACTCCCGTGGCGTCCTTGTTGTCATACAGGCCGAGCTGCAGGCCCTGGCCGGTGGCGGCCTTCGCGTCGCAACGGGCGAACACGTAGCAGTGCCATTGGCCTGGCTCGATCAGGTCGTCGGAGACAGGGCACTGAGTCGCCCACTGGACGTGATTGGCCGGCATTCGGGCGGCCATTCCGTCGGAGGCACTTGGGTCTTCCGTCAGGGCGACCCAGCCGCCCGGGTTGTGCAGCACGCACAGGTTGTCCTGAATGTCGACCCAGTCCTCCTTCGGGAGGTCCTTGCAGAAGGCGGGCGGCGGGCCCGGGGGGCGGAACCGACGGGCGAGGTTCTGGGCGTATTCTGCGAACGGCCGCCCCTCCCCGTAGAACTCGTTGCCGAATTTGCTGTTCTGCGCGATCCACCGTTGGCAGGCGGCGACGGGGTCGGCTGGAGCCAGGAACGCGACCTTCGTCCGCGCGGCCTGCCGCTGAAGCGACTGGTAGCGCTGGAGCCAGGCGTTGTCCAACGTGAGCCGCTCCCGCTCGACACGCGCGCGAAGTGTCGCGTCGTCAGCGACGGCCGCTTGTGCTTGGTCGAACAGCCGGGTTGCCTGGTTCAGCACGTCCAGCGTCATCCAGGGAGAGGTGTCGCCCATATAGCAGCGGAGGTAGGCGTCGGACTCTGCGACGGCGTCCTCGCACGAGTTGAGGTACTGCAAGAGCGGCGGCGCCGCCGGGCCGTAGTAGCCCTCCATGAACTCGCGGATCAACGCCTCCTGGTCGCGCGACGGGTCCCACATCAGGTGCGCCAGCAGCCACGTACGCAGGCGGATGAAGTCGCCGGTGGTGCTGTAGGCGTCGCCCTGCTCGAACAGCCCCAGCGTCTTATGGGCGGCGAACCAGCGGATGTCTTCCGCCAGCGACCGCAGGTTGGGGTGCGGCAGCAGGAAGTTGGCGAAGTTGGTCACGTAGTTCCACACGTAGAGCTGCGGGGCAATGGCGCTCCACTGCTCCATGTCGGTGCTGAACTTCTCGTTCTGCGGACCCGTGCCCAGCGGCTGGGAGAAGGAGCACTCAATGCTGCACAGGCGAATCAGCACGTTACCGCGAGGCTTGACCTGCTTCGGTGCGTGGCGGGTGTAGCTGTAGGCCAGCGTCTCGACCAGCACCTTGGGGAACTCCTTCTCGATCTCCTCAGCGACGGCGTTGACGAAGTGGATCAGCGGGCCCGAGGGCGAGCCCTCCTGTTCCTCCAGTGCCTTGCACTTGGCGCACTGGCAGGCCCCGCCCCAGTCGTTCTGGCTGATGGAGAGGATCCGCGGATCGGCCTCCGCCCGCAGCCGCTCCAACGCGTTCCGCACGAACTCGGCGCGCATCTCGTCATTGGTCAGGCAGAGCTGCGTGCCCTCGGCCGTGCGTTTGCCGCCGATCTCGGAGTACCAGTCGGGATGCTCGGCGAAGTACTTGTCAGGCGGGAGGATGCTGAAGAAGGTGTGGCACCAGCCGATGACCTTCATGTTGCCGCCGTACTCAGGCGGGATCTGCATGAAGTGCCCGTTGAGCTTCAGCCGGACGGCGAAGGGGCAACTGAAGGCGTCGTGGTAGAAGGCTTCCCGCGAGAGCAGCGGCGGGGCGTAGATCGTGTTCAGTTCGGGGACTTCGAGTGTCGGCTTCTTCGGGATCGTCGCCTCCGTCGAGGTCCACCACCGGCAGCCCACACCGTCTTCCAGGAACGAGAAGACCGCGTAGAGCGTGCCGCGCGGAGGCTGGCCAGTCAGGATCAGCTTGTCGCCGACCGTCTCTACGACAATGCCGTCTGCGCCGAGCTTGGCCGGATCGACCGCGGGAAGCAGCCGCTTCGCGCGCGCGGAGGCGCCGATCAGGATCTGTGGGGCGTCGTCGGCGACCTCTGCTTCAGTGCGGATCGGTAGCGTCGCACCGGTCACCTGCACTAGGTTCTCCTGGAGTTCCCGGGCGGCAGTCTGCTCGGGCGCTGACGCGGTTGCGGAGACGACGAGTGCGTATGTCGACGCTCCGTCCTTGGCAAGCGTCAGCGCGCCGACACCGGCGGCGGCAAGGCAGGTAGTGAGATACGAGAGTGGGAGGCACAGTCTTCGCATGGTGGTCTCCTTGAGAGCTACGGGCATTTTGGGTCTCGGCACGAGCACTATCTCTTCGGCCGCCAGCCCCGAGCACCTGCCGCCTTCATCAATGACCGCACCGCGCAGCATCGGTGCAGGTGTGAGCGCGCTCAGGCGCGAATACAGTGCCGTCGAAGAGAGGTGAGCCACTATGCGACTGAAAGACCAGGTCGTCATCGTCACCGGCGCCGGCAGCGCCATCGGGCGGTGCATGGCCGTCAAGCTGGCTGCGGAGGGCGCGCGGGTGGCGCTGGTCGCGCGCACCGAAGCAGACCTGCATGAGACCGCGGAACTGGCAGCGCACGCGCCGGGCGAGACGCTGGTTGTCCCGACGGAGGTGACCCGCGCGGACGACACGCAGCGCATGGCCCGCGTGACCGTCGAGCGGTGGGGACGAATCGACGGACTGATCAACAACGCCGGCAGCTTCTACGCCCTGGGACCGGTGGCGGAGGTCGACGCCGAGAAGTGGTGGGGGGACGTGACCGTCAACCAGCTCGGCACGTTCCTGTGCTGTCAGGCGGTACTGCCGACGATGGTCGCGCAGCAGAGCGGCTGCCTCATTGCCCTGTCCGGCGGTGGGGCGGGCAATCCGCTGCCCTACGGGTCCGGCTACGCCAGCTCCAAGTGCGCCCTGTTCCGCTTCACCGAGTGTTTGGCGCACGAAGTGCGCGAGCACAACATCCGGGTGTTCCTCATGAGCCCGGGATTCGTCCGGTCCCGGTTGACCGAGTACCACGTCTACAGCGAGGAAGGGAAGAAGTACCTGCCGACCATGCAGGGCTCCTTCGAGCAAGGCAAGGACGCGCCGGCTGATATCGCCGCCGAACGGGCGATCCACCTCTTGGCCGACGCCCCCCTCGAGTTGACCGGCCGCCAAGTCGGCGACGAAGCGTTTTCCTCGGAATTCGTCCAGCAAACGCTGTCCGGCGACTCCGGTCTGATGAGAATCCGATAGCGCGCCGACCCGGCACGTTACACATGACATATGACACACGACACCCGGCACTCGCCCTCACCGGAGCCCCAGCCATGAACACCGTGCCTGCCCCAACAGCCCTGATCCTGGCACTCTTGCTGGTCGCCGCGCCGCTCCTTGCAGAGGAGGAGTTCAAGCTGCCCCCTCCACCCGACAACCTCGAGCAACTCGGCGCCAACATTCAGCGCACGATGACGCTGCTGGCGACCAGCACGCCGGAGAAACGCAACCACGTGCGGATCCTGTTCTACGGGCAGTCGGTCACGGCCAACCCCTGGTCCAAGGCGGTTGGCGACGACCTCCGCAAGGCGTACCCAAACGCGGACTTGGAGATCGAGAACCGCGCCATCGGCGGATATGAGGCGCCCACCCTCATCAACACCGCCGACTACGACCTCTACCCGTTCTACCCCGACTTGATGATCTTCCACGTGTACGGCGGCGTCGAGACCGGTGAGCAGGAGGAGATCCTCAAGCGCACCCGGCAGCGCACCACGGCCGAGATCCTGCTTTGGACCAGCCACTTCCGCTGGCCCGGCAACCTTGCGCGCGACGGCGATCCCAACGACCCGGCGGCGCAGAACCTCTACCAGGCCGACGAGAAGCGCGTCCAGATGATCCGCGGCCTCGCGCAGAAGTACGGCTGCGCGCTGGCGGAAGTCCGGGAGCAACTGAGCGAGTACCTGAAGGCGAACAACCTGTTCCCGAAGGACTCCCTCGGCGACAGCGTGCACCCCAACAAGCTCGGGAACTTCCTGCTCGAGAAGCTGATGATGCCGTCGTTCCGGTACGACCCCAAGTTCCCGCAGGACCCGTGGAAGGACCTCGTGCGCGAGGTTTCGGTCAACGACCCGAGTGTGAAGCGCGGCGCCGACGGCAGCCTGGAGCTGACCTTCGAGGGGAACCGCGTCGACCTCCTTGCTGCGCACACGAAGGACGCCAAACTCGGCACCGCGAAGGTGCTGATCGACGGCAAAGCGCCGTCCCAGTTCCCGGAGCTGTACTACCACGCCCGACCCAACGCCGCGCCCTACGTGTGGTGGCCCGCCATCAACCGGATCGGCTGGGAGAAGCCCCTGATCGTCGAGAAGTGGACCGCCAAGATCCTCGAATGCGACGCCGAGAAGAACGTGCTGAAGTACGAAGTGAGCGGTTCGAAGACCGGCCCCGACGGCACCGGCGCCCAGTCCGCCCGCTTCGTCAGCAACTCCGGCCGGGTTGCCATCGACCCCGGTATGTGGATGCTCTGCCATACGCTGCGCTACCGGCAGAAGCCGCTGCCCGAGGACTACGAGGTCACGTGGGAGGTCAAGCCGCTGTTCGTCCACATGTACCAACCGCCCAGCACCGCAGACCCGGCAAAGGAATACGCCACCACACTGGCCCAGGGGCTGACCAACGCGCAGCACACGGTGCAGCTCATACCCAATGGTGACGGGCCGGTGCCCGTCGAGGCGATCCGGGTGTACCGGCCGCCGCTGGGGTGAGATTGAACTGGCCCTGCAGGTAGACCCATTCCGCGATATACCCGCGAAGGTTGGGAACACACCGAAGTCCCGGTGCGACTTCGGCTCCGTCTGGGAGAATACCCTCTGTCCTCCGTCTGCTGCACGCCTGCCGGGGAAGTTCCGCGAACTTCCACTTCGGTGTGTTCCCAACCTTCGCGGGTATAGCTCACGACAACGACAATGCGCCCGATCGACACGTTCTCTGTCGCGCTCGCCCTCTGCCTTGCGCTGCCCCCGTGCGCAACCGGGGAGGCGGCGGGACCGCCGACAGTCACGAGTGTCGGCGTCTTCGCCTGGCTGGGAAGCTGGCAGAAGCTCGAGGCGCCCTCAGTGCCTGCCCCGGCCGGCGACGGTACGGTTGACGGGTCGCTGGGCGGTGTGTTCGACGTGCAGTGGACGCGCGAGGGAGGCGCGTTGGAACTGGCGGTCAAGCGCAAACGCGACGACTGGTGCGGCAGGCTGGCGGTGGACTTCGCGCTGAGCGGCGACGTAGCGGCGTTGCACTACGGCGTGCGTGAGCTGCCCGTCCGCGTGCCCGTGGCTGCGGTGAAGCCCGGCGCCGTGGTCAGCACGTGGGAGACGGGGGCGCCACGGTGGGTGCTGGCGGAGGCCGCCAAGGCTGCCGAAGGTGTGCTTTTCGAGACACGCAACCACCACGGCTTCTTCGTGTCGCGGGCGAAGGACAACACCTTCCACCTTCACGCCTGCCTCGACAGCGGCGCGGCGGGCGGCACCGTCCGGATGGCGTTCCGCCTGCTGCCGGGCACCGCCGCCGATTCGCTGGCGCGGCTCAGTGCCGAGCAGTCCGGCGGGAAGTCGGTGACCACGCCCGACACGGAAGCCGCCGCACGGCTGCGGGCCACCGGCATAGTCAAGGCCGACGCCTCGGGCTGGGCATTTGCCGATGCCGCCGGGAAGCCCTTCTACGCCATTGGGCTGAACCAGGCCCACCTGCCGACCATGGGCGCAGCCGAGCAGGACGACATCCTGGCTCGCGCCGCAGCCGCCGGGATGACCGTGGTGCGGTTGCTGATTCCCGATTGGTGCTACCGGCCGCTGCCGGCCGCCTGGAACGACGAAGCCCTCCGCCGCCTGCACGATACCATCGACCGGTGCGCGGCGTACGGACTGCGGGCACTCATTTGCCTGGAGTACAGCGCGCACGGGTACCAGTACAACTGCAGTGTCCACCTCTCTCCCAGCCCCGGTGACCTGTACCTGATGCCCGAGCCGCTCCGCTGGTACGAGGAGATCGTCGGGCGCCTCGTGACTCCGCTGCGCGACGACCCGGCCGTCTTCGCGTGGGACGTGAGCAACGAGCCAATGATCGAGCCCGACCCCGCTTCGCCGTTTCTGCCCGCGGCGTTCCAGGCGTGGCTCAAGGAGCGATATGGCACCCTCGACGCCCTCCGGAATGCGTGGGAGCAGCCCGACCTGACCGCGTTGGCCGACGCCCCCGTTCCGAGCAAGCAAGACTGGGAACAGCAGAAGACGCCGCCAGCGCGCGACTGCTTCGCCTTCGCTGGCGACGCCGTGGCGAAGAGCATGATCGCCCGGGGCAAGTTGGTGAAAGCTGCGGACCCCAACCACTTGGTCACGATCAGCCACGGGAACCCTCGGCAGCTCCGCGGGCACGAGGGCGCGGAGCTGTTCGACTTCTGGGCGCCGCACACGTACGACTTGTGGGTCAACGGCCCGGTGATCTCACACCACGTGCTCTACCTGATCGACACGCTCCGCAACGCCCTGCCCGACCGCCCGCGTCCGGTCGTCATCGAGGAGTTCGGGATCAACGAGGGACCCAAGTACCCCGACGCCATGCGCGCCGAGCACCTCCGCCAGTTCCTCGAAGCCGGCAAACGCTGGGGCGCCGCTGGCATCATGCACTGGTGGGAGATGTCCCCCGCCATGTTCGCCGAGTACGCCGCCGCGCAGCCGTACCAACTCCAGCCCCGCCCCGCCAAGCCCACCGTGGCCGCCTACCTCCCACCCAGCCAGGAATGGAAGACCATGCACTACCCCGCCTACATGACCCGCCGCCTCTGGGGCCAGTGCCTCCACGCAGCGGCCCAGGCGGGCTGGAACACGGAGTACGTGAGCGCTCCGCAGGAAGCTGCCGGCTGCGACGCAGTGCTCGTGCTGGCCGACGAACTGCAACCAGAGGAGGTCGAGGTGGTCCGCAGCATGGGCTTGCCGGTGTTCCTGCCGCCCGGCACCGGGGCCGCCGCCGAGCAACTCCCCGAGGCCACCGGCTTGCCCCAGACGGGCGATGAACAGGTGTCGGCGTGGCGAGCACGGAAGGACAGCGGACAGCCTGTCCGGTGACCCGGACAGTGCCACAGGGAGCGGCACGCATCCGCATCACCGGGAGCCGCCGTCACACTGCGGAGACGACTCGCACCACGCTCTTCCCCGCCTCTCCCCCCTCCGGCAACCCAAACCGGATCCGGCTGACGCCGTCCTGCTCGGACCACGTGCAGCCCTCGCCGGTCAGCTTCGCGCCGACTTCGACGATCACCTCCAGCGGCTTGTTCTCCGGATTGGAGAGGGCGAGCTCCAATCCCTTGTCGGTCTGGCGCGTGAGCAGCAGGCACGGGCGGTCGACGGCGAGGGAGGGGCCGTTGGGTACCGTTAGTTTGCCCGGTTGATAGAAGGCGGCTGCGATAGTCTTCGTGTTGCGCTGCCGGACGGCCTGCAGGTCCGGCGTGTTCTCCAGGACCTCGGTGGGTGGCGTCTGTGCGTACGCGGCCAACGCGGCCGCCGCGATCCCGGGCAGCACGACGTATTGGTAGCCGCCGTCGGCCACCTGCTTCCCATGGTTGATCCAGAGGCTGAACACGTCTTCCGACACTTCGTCCTTCGGGTACACGTGGTTGATCTGCCACCAGTTGCCTGTCTGCCGTTCGTCTTTCAGGACGAGTTGGGCGTGTTCGGGGAAGAGGTAGCCGACGCCGTCGTGGTGGATCCAGGCGGGGCCGTTGAGGGTCTGTTGTCCGCGCTGCGCCACCCGCGCCGGGCCGCCGGCCGAGACCAGCACGTCGCCCTTGCGCAGGCACTGGTTCACCGAGGTGATGACGGGGAAGTCGGTCGGGCAGGTGAGACCGGCGCCGAGGCAAACGACTTCGTTATCGAAGAAGGACCACGCCTTCTTCGCAGTCAGCTTCCCGCGGGCGAAGTCCATGGCGGCCAGACCGTACTGGCCGTCCGAAACGCCGCCCACGAATGGTCGGAGCCCGCGCTGGCCGTTCTTGGTGACGGGTGGATCGTCGGTGAGTTCGCAGGTGATGCCCGGCAGCCGTTTCCAGTCCCACACGGGGAAGATGCCCTTGTACTCATCGCCGGTCCGGTAAAGGTTCATCAGGCCGTCGGACAGGTGTCGACCCAGCAGGCTCTCGTCGTTGCAGGTCTCCGTTTGCAGCGTCCGCGGCGAGGTCATCCGGACGGAAGCCATGAAGTCGGGGCGGTGGTGTGCCATGTAGTCGACGCGCCAGAAGTGCTTGTTGCCCACGAGCGCGTTCTGGGGTGTCGGCTTCTCCAGGCGCGCAGCGAACGCTGCGAACTCCGCTTTGCGAGGCGAGTCCAGTTGCGCCATGTCGCGGCAGGCGCCGGCCAAGCCGTTGGCGCTGCCGGCGCCGCGGCGGGAGATCTCGCGGCCGCAGGCGCTGTAGTCGAACGTCGCTCCGCGAGCCAGCCACTGTTGACCGTCGAGCAGGTAGCTGGAGAGGATGTCGAGCTTCTCCGGCTGGAACTGAAAGCACGTGCCGCGGGCGAGCACTGCGAATTGTGGGCAGTCTTGCGAGAAGCCCCTACCGTACCCGCCGGAGTAGAACTGCTGGCCATGCTGGTAGAAGCTGCAGTCGGGCTGGACGCCCTCACCGGTGGTGACGCGGACCTCCTTGGCTATGCTGTCGAATGCCACCTGCACCAGCCAGGGCTCCTTTGCCAGACACCCGCGGGCGAGGGTGACCTCCGCCACCCAAACCAGGTTCTGCCCGGTCATCCCCAACTTGGCTGCCTCCAAGACGGCGAGACCCGCCTCTCGTTGCTCCTTGGACAGCGCTCCCTCGATGAGCAGCATCAGCCGGTACATCGTCCGGGGCACGCCGATGGCGTTGTACCACCAGTTGGGGCACTTCGGTCGCTCGCGCGTCCACAAGTCGAAGGCGCGGAGGATCGCCTGCTTCAGCTCGGGCTTCCCGTGCTGCGGCGACTCCGGCTGCGCGTATGCCTGCGCCATCCGGTAGGCCCGGTTCACATGGTTCGCGGGCGCCCACGCCGTCGCGTTGGTGTTGGCGTAGTCGATATCCTCCCAGCCCCCGTTCGGCTGCTGGTCCTGGACGAACCCCGGCACGTCCTGGAACGTCCCCGCGCCACCGAGCGCCATCTGGTACAGCCGCTGCTTGATCGTCTCCATGTCGGTCCGCATGTCCGCGTCCCCCTCCTGGCCCTTCACTCGCACCAACTCCAAGTCATCGAGGTATGCCGTCACGATCGACGCTGTGTAGCTGTGGACCCAGACCTGCACCTGCTTCACCTGCGGGGGCACCAGCAGGGAGGCGGAGAAGGGCTGCCACGCGCGGTCGTCGCCGCCAAGCCCCAGCAGGTGCGGATCGCCCGGCAACGGCTTGCCTCCCTCGTCCAGCAGCCGCAGGTAGATCCCCAACCCGCTGCCCGACACGGGGAACACCTTGCCGCGCAGCTCGTAGAGGCCCGCCGAAGGCACGGGCACCAGCGGGCCGTTCACGTTCGAGCCGTCGTTGGCATCGGCGTCGACGATCTTGAGCGACTTCGTTCCACTGGCCGCTTGCTCGGCCGAGACGGAGGCAAGCTCGCTGCCTGCGGGGAAGGTCCACCCCTTGGAGCCTTCCTCGAAGCCAGAGTTGGGGAAGGGCACGTGGACCTCCTCGGCGCACGCAGGCTGAAGCGCAAGGAGCGCTTGCAGGACCAGAACACAGATAGTTGCCATTTGAACTTCCTCCAAAGGAGACCAGCACACGGAGCCGGTGTCGCCCCAACCAGGGCGTCGGGCGCCTCGAAGCGTGGCAGCCTCAGGCATTCTCATTGCCGTCGAGGCAGGAAACAGACGAGCCCGGGGCTGTTGTACGGAATGCACCGCCCGGCGCCCGAAGGACCTCAAGCGATGACAGGTCGTTGAAGCCCCGAGCGATGGCGTTCGAAACGATAGACGCACTGGTTGGTCGCCTCACTCGCCGTGGATCGACAGCGGCAAGTACTTGCTCATCAAGGCGAAATGCCTCTCGGCAGCCAGCAATGGCAGCTCGTTCTGGATGGCATTCTGCGCGATGAGAAGATCGGGGATGCCGACGCCATTGATCCCTCTTCGCAGGCACGTGACCTGCATCCGGACGAGGTCCTCCCAGTCGATAGTCATGGGGTACCGCTTGATCGCTCAAAGCAACGAGATCAGCCGTTTCTCCGAGCGGAGCTGGAGGGGCGGCGTGAGTTCCGCCAAGATCAGGTCATTCGTGACCACGAGGTTGTCTTGGATCAACTGGTCAACGACGTCTGCTGCGCCGGTGCCCCGCAGGTAGCCAATCCTCCAGACTGAGCTGTCGACGAGAACGCTCATGTGCGGTCGCGCAGGGCGTCGAGGTCCATATCCAGATCGACCTTGCCTCTAAACTCCCTCAGCCCTTGGATCCGAGCTCTCCGCACGAAGTCCTCCAGCGCACTGATGACAACCGCTGTCTTCGTCCTGTGGTGCGACAGCTTCATGGCTTCCTCGACAAGTGGGCCGGGAAGATCGAGGGTTGTTCTCACGGCAGCCTCCAAGACACGCCTGGCGCGTACGGATCGCATTATATGCCGCCATGCGCCAATCGCCCAGCCCACTCCTACGCTGGCCCTTCGCTCCCCTGCTCCCGCGCATTGCATTGCATGCCGGTGCGACTCGTGGTCTGGCTGTTCCTTCCTCCGCCAACGTGCAACTCACCGCACCGGATGGACCTGTTCTCGCACCGGGCGTTCGCCGCCTTCCTGGAGGGTCACCACGTCCAACCCCATCCATTGACCGCCCCAGGTTGCGAACTCAACGTGGTGCGACTTGCGTACCGTCAGGGGCAGCATCTGATCGGCGATGAACTTGCCATCGTAGAGGAGGGTCAGGCGGTCGTCCTTGCAGAGGACACACAGGTCGGCGACTTCCCCTTGCTTGGCTTCCGGGTAGATACTGCTGCTGGCTCTGGGGCGGGCTACGCAGACGCCCACGGGGTCGAGGGTGTTGAACCCGGTGAGGTTCCAGGGGGTCCAGCCATCGTAGGTCAAGACAGCGTCGTCGATCTTGAGCCGGAACACCGTCGTGAAGGCCACGCGCATCTTCAGCGTAAAGTCTCGCGGTAACGACTTGCTGAACGTTGCAGTCAGCTCATCGGAGTAGAGCACGCTGGCCCTCATATAGGGCAGCTCCAAGCGCACGCTGTCCGGTAGGGGTTGAGTGTTGCCCTTGAGCGTCCAGTCGGCCGGGTCGAAAGCCGTGATCGGCTTGAAGCCCACCACGTCCTCCCCTGCCGGTTCCGGCGTCGGGGGCAGGTTGGGCGCCGCGCCCGCGGGCGTGACACGAAACAGGCGCATGCCTCCTTCCTCCATCGTGACCTTGAGTTCCCTGCAGCCGCGCGTCAACGTGTTGCGGCCGCCGTAGGCCAGAACGTCGACGATGTCGGCGCCAAACATCCTGCCCACCGAGAGGGTGACCGTCTTGGTGCCTTCGTACTTCACGTTGCCAACCACGAGCATGGCTTCCTTGCGGCCGCGGTAGTACGAGACCGGAAGCACCCGATCCGTGCGGATGTGCGGCTGCTCCGCCCAGTACCCGTAGAACACTGCCTTTGGGTCCCGTTCGCGCGGCAGGCTGAAAAACAGGTCCTGCGCGGCGGGCTTGTAGTCGCCGTAGGAAGTCTCCACGTCGTGCAGGAGTCCCAGCGCGCCAGCCACACGGGCGTCGTGCGCGGCGTCGAAGTAGAGGACCGGCAGGAAGAATGTCCTGAACCCGAAAGGCTTGCCGGAGTAACCGACAAGGAACTTCGCCGGATCGACCAGGTAGCCGTGGCGATAGCGCGACAGTTGCTCGCCTTCGTAGAAAATGTCGCACAGCGCGAGCGTCGCGAGGTTCAGCCCGCCGCCGGTGTGTGCCCACAGAGGGTACCGGCGTCCCTTGTCATTGAGGATCCCCCGCGCCCGCTTGAGGAACTTGCGTTGACCGAGGATCCGTCCAGTCTGGAACTCGTCATCCCACACCGCCGGCAGCGAGTCGCTGCAGGTGTGCCCAAGACTCTCGCAGTTGAATGGGTAGCTCGGCCCGTCGAAGTACAGCCCGTCCAGGTCCCCCTCGTCGGCCAGGTCCTGGAATCCGTCTAACAGCAGGTCGCCCGCCGCGCCGCGGAAGCAGCTCACGTAGCAGGGCACGCCCTTGCCGGGGGCGTAGGCGCGGCGATACCAAGCGCGCTCGGGCGGGGCCACCCACTCGTTGCCATACTCGGCAAAGCCGGGGCTGTTCTCGGCCAGGCACTGGCTGAAGTAGGTGAAGAAGAGCTTCCCTTCGGCATGCGCTTTGGCGGCGCGCTCCTTGACTTCGGCAAGCTTCTTCAGGTCGGGATAGCCCTGGTAGTCCGACCACTCCTCGAACCAGAGCGCGGTCTTCGCCTGCAGCGGCGGCACCGGCTCCGCGCGGAACGGCGTTCCCTGCAGGAAGAACTGGAACACCTGGTCGTCCTCAGCGACCTGCCCCTTCTCGCTCACCAGTCGGATGACGAGTTCGCTGGTGCCATCGGGCTGCTGCGCCACCTCGAGTTGGCGCCCGTCGGGATCGGTGAAGAAGCACCTGCGGTCGTAACTGAATGCGATCCCAACGTTCTCACTGCCGACCCACAGCTCCGAGGCGTTCCCGCTGTAGCCCCCACCGAAGATGGCCAGCGTGTCCTGCACCGAGCCTCGGTTCACGTAGCGCGCAACACCGGCGGCGAGGGGAACGTGCACCTCCAGCTTTTCGAGAGCATTTGCCCCAACGCCACGCGTACGCAGCCGGACGACCATGAAGCCGTCGAAGTCGACCATCGTGCGCACCTGGACGCCCTTGGCCGTCGCAGCGCAGTCGAACAGCACTCTGGTCGGTTCCGGCTTCACCTCGCCCAGTTTCGCTACGCCCAATGCGCGGCCCTCTGCTCGCGCGTCCACTGTGACGGCGCCGGCAAGTAACTGGTGCCCGACGAGGCAGACTTCGGCCGGCAGCGCGGCCGGGCCAAAGGTCACCTCTGCGTGTGCCAGCTTGACCTTGCGCCCCGCCACTGACGGAGCGGTCCAGGGGTAGGAGACCTTCCGCTCGGTGTACTCCATGCCGGCTTTGGACCCGTACCACTCCGGCGCGGGCTCGGCGAAGTAGGTGAAGCTCCGTTCCAGCTTGTCCGTCTGTCCCGCCACGCCAGCGACGGCGACGAACTCGTCCGGCACCCCTGCCGCGGGGAGGCCGAGCGTCACCACCGTGGAGCGCGTCGGCAAGAGCTTCGCCCGCGCGACCAAGTCTGTGCCTTTGAGGGCGAGCGTCGCCGTGCGACGGCCCGCGTCGGCCGGGAACTTGGCGCAGACCTTCCGAGACAGCGGGAAGTACTCCACCTGCACCGGGTGTGAAGGCGGCAGATCCCTTACGTTGGCCGGTGCTGGCGCCTTTGCACCGATCTCGCTGGCGCGCTGTTCCTGCCCGGCGGGAAGGAACAGCGCGGTGGCAAACGGCATCGGTTGGTAGTTGCCGAAGCCGGGGTAGTAGAACCCGTACCGCTTGCCGCGGTAGAAACGGAACAGGTTGAAGTAGAGCTTGCGCCCGTCGACCTCTGTCACCCCGACCAGGGAAAGGGGGATCGTGAAGACCGCGCACCACTGATGCTGCCCCGTGGTCACCGTCGCGGCAAAGCCCGGGTTGGGCAGCAGCGTCTCGTTGTAGTGGCGACTAACGGAGCCAGCAGCATTCACCGTGAACTCGTAGAAGTGCGCGACCGGTGGCAGCGCTACCCCTTGCGCCCCCTCATAGCCGCCGACCTCGATCTGCTTGGTGCTCGCGCCGTCGCCGACCCCAAGCAGGAGCTGCACCGCTTCGTCCTGCGTGAGGTCCTCGCCGTACGTCCGCGCCAACGCCCGCCCTGACATCGTTTGGTCCGTGCAGACGAACGCCGCGTACAGCTCTTCCCCGTCGTGGAACAGATATGCCGAGGTCTCTCCCGGTATTCCCGGACCGCGGCCGGTGTCCGTGAAGAGGGAGACCTTCGCCGCTCCCGTCCAGGCCGCTGCGGAGAAGGTCTGCCGCCTCGTCAGGTCCTCAGCCTTCCGCTGGTCGATCTTGGGGATACTCACCATCGGCAGCTCTTCTCCGGGAACCACGCGCAGAGCCAGAACCAGCACGGCCCCTATGGTCGCGAACCGCGACCGGGCGTGCACGTATCGAGCTGGCTTCGGGGGGACCATGTTGTTCCTTCGAGAATGCGCTGTCAATCCGAGCCGCGACGGGGTGCCCTGTGGTCTCATCCATTGGAGTGTTCAGGCGAAGGGCGGGCGTGAGTGATTCCTACTGATTCAGCCTTAGCCGGTCGCTTCCTTCCCTCTCGGCGGCGGCGCCTCCCGGCGGACACCGGCGCGGGGTTCAGGGCTGCGGAGGTGGTCGGGCTGACGCTGGCGAACACTGAGTGGAACCGGTACGGAGGTGGAGGTCTCATGTCTGCGTCGTTCTTTGCCCAAACAGGATTGGGGTCGCTGGCCGCTGTGCTCCTGTGCGCAAGTTTGCTCTCAGCCGCGGAGGCGCCGCCGCGCGCGGGGCTGCAGCTCTGGCTGGATGCCAGCGACCCAGCGATCACGACCAGCACGGCCGACGGGCGGCTGACCCAGTGGACAGACCGTTCCGGCAACGGTCACGACGCCAGCCCGCTCAGTGACGGTCAGGCTCCCCAGGTCGTGCCGGCCGCCATGAACGGCAAGGCGGCCCTTCGGTTCTCAGGGAAGCAGTGTCTGCGCATTTCCCCGATTCGGGCAGCGACGGGCCCGGCGACTGTCTTTGTCGTCTCTCAGCGGCTGGCCCAGCAGGCGTCCGGGGAGAAGTGGCAGCGCTTGGTGTCTTCGTGGGAAGGTCAGGCGGCTGACGACAACAAGCTGCCGAGCTTCTGCGTGCTTGCCGACCACAAGGGCGAGGGCAGCGCCTACGGCCCGGTGATCTACGACGCACATTTGCCGGACGTGACACTGAACGTGCTCACGCTCGGCGCCAACGGCACGGGACCGCACCAGTTCTTCCGCGGCGACATTGCCGAGGTGCTGATCTACGACCGCGGCTTTGTCGCGCACGACGAAGTGCAGCAGGTCGTCGACTACCTCGCCGCCAAGTGGGGCGCGAAGCCGGTGTGGGAAGACGTGGGCTGGACGCGAGTCGGGCCATTGGGCGACACGCCAGAGCGGGTGAGCGACGAGCTGCCGCTATCAGACCAGGCGAACGCAGGCAAGTGGGCCAAGTTCGGGCCAATGTGGGACGAGTTCGGCACCGACAAGCTTGACCCCGAGAAGTGGTACCCCACCAACCCGCAGTGGCAGGGCCGGCAGCCGGCCTTCTTCTGGGCGGAGAACGCGAAGGTGAGCGATGGGAAGCTGCACCTCACGATGCGCAAGCAGGAAGCGCCCGAGGCGCCGAAAGACAAGGGCTACCACACCTATACCTCGGCCGCGGTCAAGAGCAAGGGCGCCGTGCTCTACGGCTACTTCGAGATCAGCGCGAAGCCCATGCGCTCCCACGGCTCCAGCGCCTTCTGGTTCTACGACAACACCCCCGAAATCTGGACCGAGATCGACGTCTTCGAAATCGGCGGCGGCGCGCCCGGCTTCGAACGCAAGTACAACATGAACCTGCACGTCTTTCACACGCCCACCGAGAAGAAGCACTGGAGCAAGGGCGGCGTGTGGGTCGCGCCGTGGGACCTGGCCGACGACTACCACGTGTACGGGCTTGAGTGGAACAAGGAGGAACTCAAGTACTACGTTGACGGCGTCGCCGTCCGCACCGCCAAGAACACCCACTGGCACCAGCCGCTGACCCTCAACTTCGACAGCGAGACGATGCCGACTTGGTTTGGGCTGCCGAAGGACGAGGACTTGCCGTCGACGTTCAGCATCGAGTATGTGCGGGCGTGGGAGAGCGGGGAGTGATCGAGGTCCCGATTGCGAGCGGTCGGGCAATGCCGCTGCCACCGGTCCCCCCGAAACTGCGCCCTGTGCCCCCCCTTTTACCGCACAATCGAGCTGTACGGCCGATGCGTCTGCCCCTGGTAGATCAGCCCGCCTCGCTGGACTGTTTGGAACGGCTGGTACTGCATCGCCTTCGGCAGGTCGTTCAGCGGCGGGGCGTCCTTCGGCTCGTGGCAGCCGATACAGCCCTTGCGCTCGCCGCCGCGGACGTAGTTGAAGTCGGTCTCGTGGACCACGATCTCCTCGTTCAGGTCCAGCAGCTGGAACCGGAACGGCGTGTCCGCCGGGACCTCCACGTAGAAGGAGCCGTCGTCCTGCAGGGGCGCCGTGCCGAGGACGCGGGAGCGGAAGTTGCCGTTGGCGTTGAGAGACAACCCCATGGGCAGCGCTTCGAGAATACGGACGAACCGGGGCTTGCTCTGGTCGTAGGGGAGGTCGCTGTTGAAGACAGAGTTGCAGTAGACGAATCCCGTGGGCTGCTTCCGCAGGGCGGGAAGGAGGGGCATGGCCCGTGGAGTCGGCCGCGGGCGCAACGGGAGCGGGTCGATCAGGCTGTTCTCGGGGTCGCGCAGGAGCGGTGTCAGCGCCCGGGTGCGCAGGTTCATCGCGTACAGCCCATAGCCGCTTGTGGACAGGTCGTACCACGGCGTGTGTGAGACCAGGATCCACTCGTTGTCCAGCGGGTACGGGGTGGTGAAGCGACCCACCGGGTTCATGTCGTCGTGGTTGTGGATGTAGACCTCTTCACCGCCGGCGAGGTTGAGCACTTCGGGGAAGACCGGCAGCTCGCAGTCCTGCGGGTCCAGCTTCGGATCGACCACCGTCAGCCCGGCCGGCGTCAGGCAAACGAGTCGCCCATCGGGCCGCTCCCGCGCCTGGCTGATCGACACGCCCACATGCCCGCCGCGCGGGTGCCAGCCCGAGTATTGCAGCGAATCCGGCGTGGGCCGCAGCGGCGTGTAGAATGAGCCGCGCATGCTCCCATAGACGTGCTGGTCGTTGGCGCCCTCGGGGTCGATGACCCGCAGCACGGTTTCGATGCGCTGCATGTGGTGCTCCGTCGGCAGCGGGCCGGTGCTTCCGTCCTGGGCGTAGAACCGATAGCTCGAGTAGAGAATGCGCCCGTCGCTCAGCGGCAGCGGCTCGTAGTCCTGGTTGGGGTTGAAGGTGAGTTGCTCGACGTTGCCGCCGTCGGCGTCCATGGCGTAGAGCGCCCGAGAGCGCTCCTGGTGGTAGTACTCCTGATAGCCGGTACGGTCGGAGGAGAACGCGATCCGGCCGTCGGGCAGGTAGCACGGATCGACGTCGTTGCAGTTGCCGCTGGTCAACTGGCGCAGGCCGGTGCCGTCGGCGTTGATCTCAAAGACGTGGAAGCCCTCCGTCGTGAAGTCGCGCCGCATCGCGAACAGAATCCGCCGCCCGTCGAACGAGACCTCGGGGCCCTGCACCGCGCCGTGTTCGAGGTTGGTGAGGTTCTTCACGACGCCATCGCGCGTCGCCGGGGTCAGTGTGTAGAGGTTCTCCCCCCCCGCGTACCACGGTGTCTTCGGGAAGAAGTACGAATCGCGGAACCCCAGGTTCGATTCGCTCCGGTTCTTTGCCTTGACGAAGGCAATCGCGGGCGGCAGGTCGGGCGCCGGCGAGGAGGCGGGCAGTTCCTCATCTTCTGTCCCGGCCAGTGCTTCCTTCGCTGCCTCGCGGACCAAGAGCACCGGATCGCTCTCGGCAAGCTGCCGAAGGACCTTTGTCGCGTCTGCCGCTCGGTTCGTGCCCAACGCCCGAACCGCCGCCTGCCGGATCAGGTACTGCGGATCCAGCAGCGCCGCCCGAAGCACCTCGGCTGCGTTGGCGCCCCCGATCTCGCCAAGGGCCAGCATCGCCGCATACGCCACGCGGATGTTCGGCATCCAGTCGGGCGCGTAGACCTGGCGCATCTGCCCTTCGTAGAACTTCTGGGTCAGCATCCGGCGCGGCCCGGCCGACAACTCCCAGTAGGCGTTCTTCTCATCCGCCAGCAGCCCCGCCAAAGCCGGCACGCTTCGCGGATCCCTGAGGGCGGCCAATGCCCGCGCCGCCCAGTAGCCCGCAACCTGGTCGGGGCCAAGCAGCAGCCCCTCCAACGCTTCTGGGGAATCCAGTGCAGGTTTCTGCCAAACCGCCCACGCGCACAGCGCCGCCACGCGCCCGCCCTGCGTCAAGCCCCGCAGTAGTTGCTCGCGCCCGGCGGCACCCATGTCCGCCAGTTGCACCACGGCGGCGGCGCTGGCGGGAGTGCACTTGCGCACCTCGGCAAAGCAAGCAGCGGGATCGGTGCCGGCGCGACTGCTGCCTCCAATAGCAGCAAGCAGAAAGGAAATGAGTGCAGCGAGTGCAGCAGTGGTTCGCATGGGCCAAAGACATTGGACGCCGAAGCTGGCAAACCCTTGCGGCCGCGCGAACGGAGGCGCGCCCTTCGCGCCGCGACTCAACGACTCGACCAGTCGATCACCATCTGCTCCCGCGCGCCGCGGGCTTCCTGGATCGGCCAGGTGGCGCGCAGCTCGTCCTTGTACGGGCCGATCTGGTCTACCGGGAGCGGCTTGAAGCCCAGAGCGAGGGCGGGGGAATCGGGCTTCAGCCGGTAGTCATCCTTGGCGGGGTCGACGAACCGCGGGTCGGCGATGGCGGAGTGCTGGTCCAGCCCCTTGTTCTGCCAGGCTTCCCACTCGTCCATTGCGGTTGCCTCCTGGAGCGTGACCTCGTCCAGCCAGAGCGTGCCCGCGTCCTGGCGGATGTCGATCCGGACCCGAATGGTCTTCATCTCCTTGCGGTAGTCGCCCTCGCCTGGGGCGGGGAAGCGGAAGACGGTCTCGTACTCCTTCCACTCGGTGCCCGCCTTGCCGCTCATGCCCTTGGCCCAGAAGTAGACGTTGGGGGTGTACGACTGGGGCAGCATGCCGAAGGCGGTGTCCGGCGCAGCGGCCTTGATCTGGGCGCTAAGCCGGTACGTCTGCCCGAGCTTGACGGGGATCTCGGCGCTGACGAAGTTCGGGCACAGCGTCTGACCACTGGTGTCGGTAGTGGTGCCGCGGCCATCAATGCGGATCGACTGCTTCCCGGCGAAGTGCACCTCCGTGTCCAGCGCGGCACTGGTGTCGTTGGGCTTCACCTGCCACTGCCAGTCGGTCGGGAGGGCGCCGGGCTCGCCTTCCTCGAAGCCCGGATTCGCGACCAAGTTCGGACCCGTCGTGCCTTTGATCCCGGTCAGGCCCGTCAGCAGCGGCTTGCCGTAATGCCAGACGAGGTTGAAGTTGGACTCTGTCTTGTCAAACGGCAGGTTGCCGTGGCGGTAGAGCGCCGCGTTGGGGTTGGCGTAACAGACGATGTTGCGGAGGAACTTGTTGCCGGCCATCTGCCAGGCGTCGTCGAGGCTCTTCGTCAGCTCTGCGTAGCCCGGGTACTTCTGGTAGGCCGGCGTTCCGGAGAACTTCTTCCACGTGTCGGTCATCATGGGCACCGGGTGCCCGCCAGCGACGTAGCCGCTGTACTGCATCTGGCAGTCGCGGCCGTCGACGAAGACGTTGTTCTCGATCACGTTGTCGCGCCCGCCATGCACGTGGGCGCCGCCGAGGATCGTTCGGACCACCAGGTTCCCGTGCACGTGCGTGCCGCAGGTACCGTCGTCCAGGTAGATGCCCCAGTTGAAGTGGGGCGAGGTCCACTTCCCGCCTTCCTGCCCGAATCCAATGATGTCGTGCAGGTAGTTGTAGCGGATCTCCGTGCCGCGCTTCGTCCAGTCGACCTGCCAGGAGTAGATGGCGCCGCAGTCGGCGGTCTCCAGGTTGACGTGACGGATCTCGTTCAACTCGAGGACATGGTCGTTGCCGCCCCAGACGATGCCGAACCGCGGGCAGTCGTGGATCAGGTTGCGCGAAGCGCGGTTGCCGACGCCGCTGAGGGCGACGCCCACGCCCTGCTTGTAGAACACCCCGGTGTGGTGAATGTAGTTGTTGTCGGCGTAGTTGCCAGCGGGCGTCAAGGTCTGTGCGTCGCCGCCGCTGAGGGAGATGCCGTCGCGGCCCACGTCGTAGATGTCGTTGCCGACCACGCCGTTGTCTTTGCCGCCGTTCACGCTGACGCCGGAGCCGCCGTACTCGCCCACACTCCGGATCGTGTTCCCGGCGATCAGGCAGCCGGTCGCGTTGCTGAGCACCACTGCGGTGCCCGAACAGCACTCCATCGTGAAGCCGCGGAAGGTGACGCGGCTGGCACCGTCGAGTTGGACAATCGTGCTCAGCGTCGGCGCGTAGACGGCCATGTTCGCCGGGTCGGCGTCGGCCGGCGGCCAGAAGTAGAGCGTGCCGCTCTCCCGCTCCAGGTACCACTCACCGGGCGCGTCGAGTTCCTCGAACAAGCCCTGCACGTAGTACCGGTCGGTCGGCCGGATCGGGTACGAGCAATCCGCGGTCAAAATGAGGAGTCGGTTGTCGCGGTCGACGCTCTTGAGGCCGACGATATTGTTCCACCAGTTGTAGCGGGGGAAGACGAACACCTCGCCCTCTTCCGGCTTCGCCCACTGCCGCGCGTCCGCCTCCGCGTAAGGCAGCGTCTGCTTGTCTTCGCCCGGCTGATCCTGGTATATCGGGACGGGCTTGCCGTCGGCATAGGCCCAGCCGCCGTGGTACGGGTTCTCCGGGTCGAAGTTGGGGTAGCGGGCGAGTTGCTGCCGCCGGCCGTTGCAGAAGAGCTGGCGGAAGTTGGCCCCCTCAAGCCCTTGGGCGCGGACCTCGGCCTTCAGGATCTTCCCTTTGTAGGCGGCGAATCCGGTGATCGGTTTGCCGCCAATGACCACCGGCTTCTCGTCCTCGTACGCCCGGTAGGCGACCGGCGCCTCGACGGTGCCGGAGTCCTGCGCCGCGAGCTTCAGCGTCTGCGGGAGAGCGTACAACCCCGCCCGCACGAACACGGTCACCGCCCCCTTCACGGCGCCGCCGGCTTTCCCCCCGCGGATCGCGTCGCGCGCTCGTTCCAGCGTCGCGAAGGGGCCGTCCGTGCCCGCCGCGTTGGGGTCTGATTGCCGCCCCGTCCAAGCGTCGTTGCCGTTCGTGGCGACGTAGAACACGGTCGGTTCCGCCCCGGCTCGCACGGCGCCCGGGAGCACCGGACAGAGCGCCGCCATCGCGACAATCACTCGTCGCAGTCTTCTCGCTGTTGTTCCTGCCATCATTGCCTACGCCTTTCCACAGGTGTCATTCGTCGCCGTGCACGCGCCGCCACGTCTTCCCCTTCTTCGGGTTCCAGATTTGATCGTCCGACACACCGATCTCCTCCAGCACCGCCTCGACCACCCGCGTCGTGCCGAGCATCCCGATGTCGTGGGCGTCTGAGCAGACCGAGAGCTGAACGCCCTCGCCAGCCAGCAGTCGGACGTAGTCCTTGTACTGCTCCTTGAACCGGTCGGGGTACCAGTCGCACACGAAGATGGCGCTGGCGTTCAGCTCGATGGCGGTGCCGTGCTCCTTGGCTGTGCGGGCGAACTCAAGGTGGTAGTTTTCGGAGACGACGGACAGATCATCGAACTTGGGAAAGCCCTTCTGCTGGAACTCGCCGCCGCTGAACCACCACGGATGGACCACCACGTCGATCAGCGGGTCGCGGGCGAAGCGGAGGTGATGGTGGTGCTGGATGTCCACGACGCGCTTCACGTCCCACTCGTCCACATACGTCGCGTGGATGCCGCCGATGGCGAACTCGAAACCAAGCTGCTCGCGCACGCCGTCGTCGTACGGAATGTCGCCCTCGACGTTGAGCAGGTTCAGCTCGACGCCGAAGAACGTCTCCAGCGAGGTCTCGGTCACCGCCATGTCGTGTTTGATCTTCTCGTGCTCGGGCAGCTTGTCCCGCGTGTTGAGGTGGTCGGTGATGCCGATAGAGGTGAGTCCCAACTCCTCGCCACGCCGGTAGATCGCCTCGACGGTCATCGTCTCGTTAGCGCACTTGAGGTAGGTGGTGTGCAGGTGGTAGTCGGTTCCGCGGATCATGCAGGGAGGTCCTTTCGGCAGGCAAGGTGAAGCCAAAAGCGAACAGTTCGGGGGACGAGAGGGATTCCCTGC
>PEVN01000004.1 GCA_002779825.1 Armatimonadetes bacterium CG06_land_8_20_14_3_00_66_21
CCACTCAAGCCTCTGGTGCTCAGGTTCGAGGTATCGCCATAGGTCGTCGAAGTAGATGTCGTGATGGAGGTTGCTGTCAGCGAACTTGGCGAGCTTGGCCGCCGCACTGGAAGCGTCGCCCGATACAAGCGCGCGGAAAAGCGCCACGTTGTCTCTCGCCAGTTCACGGTGCGGGAATGCCAGAAACTCAGTCCGGCCCAGCATGTCGTGTGCGCGCGCGAAGTGAGCTGAGTCATTGGGGGAGAGTTCCCAGACCGCACATACATCGCCGAACGCCCGTCCCCGCGCGGCGTTGGTTGGGAGCATGTGATTGCGGAACCCGTCGGGATCGCTCCTGGAATCGGAGGCACGCTCTGCAAGCTCAGCCAGCACCTGACACGGGACCTGAGAGACGAACACGAAACGGGTGGCTGGGGTCGTCTCAAGATGCTGCTTGACACCCGGCAGCACTCCTGCGCTTCTTAGGGACGGAATGGTCCACGCGGTGTCAATGCCCGGCTGCCGCTTGCACTGGTGGTACTCCCGCGTCCCGTCGGCTAGATCGATGTGGAACTCCGCGGCTCTGGCCTCGTCTCCCAGCGCCGCGATGCACATGCTGGTGGCGTCCTCGCGCAGGAGCCGCAGCATGTTGCGGACGATCCACTGGGACTCGTAGTCGAAGCCGTACTTGGCTGAGGCTTCCCCTGGCAGTGGCATGCCTGGATTCCTGGCCGATCCCCTTGGCGGTCTGCTGACGTACGCGCCGCCTCCAGATTCTCCTACGACTCACCCAGTCCCGAACCGCACGCGTCCTCCCACCCCACCGCACCACCCGCTCCGTCAGTTGCTGTCGCCGCGGGCAGTGGCAGACCACGTAGCCTCGGCGGCTCACGTCGCTGTGGAGATCGAGGAACGCCTTCACGCGGCGGGCACCGGGGGGCTGTCGGTCCGCCTGTCTCAGTCTTGTCCGGTGGCAGCAGCCAGCGGCTCACCGATCCCCTGCGACACTCACCCTCCAAACATCATTCATCAACGGCCACGAGTTCCCCGCCACGACCCACAGACTGTCGTCGAACACGTAGCAGGTCGGCTCGTGGCGCGGGGACCACGGTGGCTTGGGTAGGAGTTGCTGCCACGTCGCTCCGTCCTTGGTGTACCAGGCTTCGGCGCAGTTGAGGCTCTTGCGGTTGCTGAAGCCGCCGATGATCCAAATCGGTAGGCTCAGCATGGACTCCCTTTCCTTGCGCGCACTTGCAGCCTGCGGGTCGGGGGTGTCGCGAGCCGCACGGAGCCCACATCGATCAGCCCCCTGCACATCTGTCATGCAAATATGCAGTGGGCTAATCAATCTGTCAAGTTCTCGACCAGTAGACGGTAGGCCGAGAAGCGCCTATTCCGCTGGCGGCGGCCGACGCATGGCGCGGAGGCGGTCGTACTGGTAGTGGTACTGGCCGTCGTTCTTTCGGTAGCCGATCTGGGTGGCGTAGAAGAGGTAGAGCCACTGCTTGCCGTCGATTTCGGTGACCAGTGCTTGGGGGACGTGGCAGGCGTCGGCGTCGGGGTCGGGGGGGAGGAACAGTTGCTTCTGCCAGGTGAGCCCGTCCTCCGACACGGCTTCGCGCAGTTGGCGGCTCATCCAGTGGGAGGCTCCCTCGCGGGTCGGGTATCCGGGCGGATCGCCGTAGGCGTAGTAGCGGTTGCCCACTTTGACGATCTCCGGGTTGGGCCACTGGGGGAGGACCGGCCGGAGGAGGTCGTGGGTGATCCGGAAGCCGCCCGGTGCGGCGAAGTCGCCGGTGTTCTCGGCGTGCCCCATGCAGACGCCCTGCCCCGGCAGCCAGTAGTCGAACCACAGGCGCCACTTGTCGCCCTCGCGGCGAAGACCCGGTCGGTGGAAGTCGCCGACGCGATCCGGCTCGGGCTTGGGGGCTGCGGTGTCGCCGGGGCGGAGGAGCAGCGGCTGGTCGGTCTTGGCCCAGTGGAGGCCGTCGGTCGAGGTGGCGCCCATCACGCACTGCACCATCTCAGACGGATAGCCGGGCACTTGGCCGAGGGGTTTCGAGGTGGCGCTGTAGGCCAGGTAGAACGTGCCGTCGTGCAGCACGACCGACGGGTCGCCCACGTGCCAGGCTTCGTACCAGCGGTCGCTGGCATGGAGCACCGACACCCACTTGGCGAGTGCCATCGTGTCGTCCCACTGCCCGTCGCCTGCGTAGACCTCCCACTTCCTGAGGTCGTTGGATCGCGCGTGGAAGACGGTATCGCAGCCCGGCACGCCCGGATTGCCCGCCGCGGTCGCCCAGCCGAAGAACCACATCCGGAAGCGGTAGTCGCCGCCCGTCTCGACGACGCACGGTTGGTACATGTTGTCGAAGTTGGTCAGCAGCGGTGTCGGGTCGCGCTGCCATTCGCCCTCGGCCGGGGAGCCGGGCGACGAACCGAACAGCGCAAAGCCCACGGCCGCGGGCAGGCAAGCTGCGAACCCAGTCCGGCGAAGGGCGCTGTGCTCTTTCATGGGCCGGACTGGTTCGCGAGCGGGCGGGTGGTCCCTGCTTGGTGGGCAGGGGGAGGGGGACAAGGGGACGCCGGGATGAGGGGTCGGCGGCTTTTCCTGCCTTCCAGCCTTCCCGCCGGGCGGCGGCGGCCCGCGTGCTCTTGCTCGGCTATTGTGCCGGTGCGGTTGCGCTTGCCGGCGTCCTGGGCTATACTGCGGTCTGATTTTCGTTTGTGGCTCTGCATGTTCCCCGCTGTGGGCGTACGGTTGGGTTTAGGGCGCCTTCCGGATTCATCGGCGGAAATCGGTTCAAGGCCCTGGCACAATGCTTCCTCTCGGGTTGTTCGTCCGACAAGGATCATTGAGAGCATTAGGTCCGACGAACAACCCATCTAAGAGAGGAGGCATCTACCATGGCTACCGGAACCGTCAAGTGGTTCAACGACTCCAAAGGCTACGGCTTCATTCAGCCGGACGACGGCGGAGACGATCTCTTCGTGCACTTCAGCGCTGTGCAGGGCAGCGGCTTCAAGACGTTGTACGAAGGCAACAAGGTCAGCTTCGACATGGAAGACGATCCGCGCGGCAAGGGCAAGCGCGCCGCCAACGTCGTCGTTCAGTCCGGCTCACAGTCGCTGTAAGCGATTTTGCCGCCTGACCGGTGTATAGACGCCAACCATTGAGCGCCCCCTCACGAGCTTCGCGGGGGGGCGTTTGTGGTTTTCAGGGCCGCCTCCGTGGGGCGTCCAACTCTCCCCGAGCGGCGCGAGAATCGTGCCGAGGCAGGAGGTTCCGCACCCGCCTGACGGGAATTGGGGGAAGCCTGTGCACGGCGGTCTGCCAAAGCCCTCCGGCGCGCCAGGCGGATCGCGGCGTTCCTTGCCCACTTGCGCGGGTGGGCGCTGCGCCGAGAGAGGAAGGAGTGCCTGCGGAGTTGCCGCGTCCCAGAGACGCCGTCATCATTCCGAGCACTGTTCGAGGAGTTCCCGCTGAAACGAATCCAGTGGGTGACCGCTCTCTTCGTAGTGGCGGCCGTTTGCGGGTGACTCAGGTTGGCCGGCAGAGAGCCCAGCGGCGTCGCCGCGCCGCAGGCGGAGTCGAAGGGCGGGAAGGCCGGCAAAGGCGGGAAGGGCGGCCCCGTGCCCGTCCGCGTGGCTGCAGCGGAAGAGGCGGTGGTGGACCGCGTCGTGGAGGCTACCGGCAGTATCACGGCGCGGCGCGAGGTGGCAGTCGCTGCCGAGACCGGTGGCAAGGTCGTGTCCGTCGGTGCCACGGAGGGCTCCCGGGTGAGCGCCGGGCAAGTGCTGGTGCGGCTGGACGACACGGACGCGCGGTCTCGGGTGACGCGCGCCCGCGCGGTGTTGGCGCAGGCGAGAGCGCGTTTGACTCAGGCCCGCACGACCACCCAACTCACCTCGGCGCAGACGCAGAGCGGGTGTCGGCAGCGCAGACAACCGTGACCACCGCCAAGGCCCGTCTCGCCAGCAGCAAGACTGCGCGGACGCAGGCACAGGAACGGCTCAGTCTCGTCAACGAAGGCGCCCGCACTGAGGAGGTCGCCCTCGCCAAGACGCACATTGCCCAGAGCGAAGCGGCGCTGCGCGAGGCAAAGGCTCAGCGCACCCAGCTCGCCGTGAAGCGCGAGGAGCTGGCCGAAGCCCAAGCGCTGGTCCGCAAGCAGGAGGAAGCCAAGCACCTGGCCGAGGCGAACCGCGGTAAAGTCACTGTGAGTGAAGAAGAGATCCAGGCATTGCAGGC
>PEVN01000103.1:0-669 GCA_002779825.1 Armatimonadetes bacterium CG06_land_8_20_14_3_00_66_21
CTGCCCGCGCAGCATCCACAGCGCAACGGGAGCGCCCTGCTTGAGGCTGACGAACGCCATCCGGCCGGTGAAGCGCAGCGCGGGGTACTCGGGCAGCGTGAGGGCGCCGTCGGCAACCTGCTCGCCGGCCAACAGCACGAGGTCGACGCGGTCGGCAAGGCGGACCTCAACCGCGCACACGTGGCCGGCGGCGGACTCCGCAGCAAGCTGCTTGACTCGGGTGATGGCGGGCTCGCCTTTGAAGGCCTCGATCACCGCAAGAAACGCGTTCTCCGGACCGGGACGACGGAGGTAGACACAGTGCAGGTCGCGCTTGCCGAAGGGGTCGGAGTCATTGCGCAAGCCGGGGGCGGTGCCGTGGAAGAGCTGCGTGTTCGGGTCGCCGAGAACGTGCAGCCGCGTACCCAGGCTCTGCTTGTCGTCGGAGATCCAGTCGCAGACGAAGGCGGTCGGCGCCGGCGCTTGCTTCAGTCCCTTCAGGCAGGTGTAGCCCGTGGATTCGTCGCCGAGGGTGCTCGGTTGGGCGTCGCCGTAGCTGAGGGGCGGCGGCCGGAATGTCTCGCCGTCGGCGTGGAAGGCATACTGGTGGTCTTTGCCGCCACTGACCTCGAACAGGTCCACCACGTAGCGCTTGCCGGGACCGTGGTCGACGAACGCCAGGCTGCGGCG
>PEVN01000103.1:724-4760 GCA_002779825.1 Armatimonadetes bacterium CG06_land_8_20_14_3_00_66_21
ATCACCTGGTTGTGCGAAGCGGTGCTGCGCAGCCAGGGATGGAAGGGGTGTCCCCACGAGAGGTAGCCCAGGTCGGTGACGAGTTCCTTGCCGAAGTCGTAGTAGCTCAGGTTCAGCCGGTCGGGGTGGCCGTGACCGCTGCCGAAGGGACCGTAGTCGAGCATCAGTGCAGCGCTCGGACGCCGCCCGTCCGCGTCGTTGGCGGAGTCGCCGGAGCGCAAGATTGCCCAGCCCACGTCGGGCCGGACGACGCTCGCGCCGGACGGGTTCAGGGGCCGGACGTTGCTGAAGTCCAGCTCCGGGTCGCGCCGGAACAGCGTATACTCGCCGCCCTCGTCGCCGACTTCGCCACCGAACGCCCACGCCATGAGCTGCAGGTTGCGTTCTGTTGGGTACCAGAAGTAGTTCTGCTCCGCCCGAGTGCGCGGGTACGTCGCGCCGAAGGTGGAGTCGTTCGTCGCTGGGAGGCAGCCGTCGGGCATGCGTTCGTAGGCGCTGGCGACCAGGATCTTCTTCAGGAGCGGGTGTGTGAACAGATCCAGGTTGTCGTACCGATCCGGCTTCTGGTAGGCAGGCGGGTCGCTGTACCCGCGCAGCGCCTCGGGCGTGACGTAGAGCGAGCCGAGGGTCATGCCTTCGTAGGACGGCGACGCTTCGTACCAGTGCCCGTCGCGCAGGAAGTAGTCTTCGAGGAACCCGAGGAAACCGTCGGGCGGCTCCACGGCCCAGGCGAGGGCGTTGTGGTCGCCGAGCATCAGGCCGGTCAGGGCACCGGCGGCCATGGCCGTCGGCCCGTCGTTGACGCAGCAGCCGCGGGGGCTGGTGGCAGTCATCAGTCGGGCAAACTCGCGGAAGCAGCCTTCCTCGATTCTCACCTTGTCGGCGTCGCTGTAGACGCCGCTGTTGTAGGTCAGGTCGTATGCTGTCGCCAACTGAATGAAGACGCCGGCATCGTGCAGCTTCCAGCCCGAGAACTTGCCCGACTGCAGGTTGCTGTAGTCGTCGTAGATCCGGTTCCAGTCGTGCGCGAGGTAGTGCGGGTACACCTCTGCCAGCCGCAGCAGCACTCGCCGGACGGTGTCGGCGTATCGCTTGTCACCGTTGAAGGCGTATGCTTTGCCGACGGCGCCGAGGCTGCCCAGCGTGTTGATTCGGTGGTACCGCAGCCGGCCGCTGAGTCGATAGCCCGGGGTCTGCGCGGCACCGTAAACCGTCGACGGCTTGCCCTCGTAGTGGGGGACGGCCTGCTCCTCGCCGACCGGGTCGAGGAACGTCTGCGTCTTCTCTTCGGTGCACGCCGGGTCGGGCCACGTGAACCCGCAACCCCGGCACTTGAGCTGGTCGTAGCCGCCGCCCTCCCAGGCGAATCGCCAGCCGGCGCCGCACTTCGGGCAGTCGACGACACGGAACGGCGTGAGGGCCGGGATCCAGTAGGAGAGCTTGTCTTCAGGACACTCCACCCAAAACCGGGCGGCCGACTCGAACCCCGCCACCACCTGCTTCGCCCACTCGTGCTTCTCGGCATTGCGCTTGGCCCGGTCGACATCGGCCGGCTTGTACAGCCCGCACGGGTGGCTCACCTCCGCCGGCGGTTTGGGGGTGCGGTCATACATGGACTTCGCTCCCGTCCCCAACTCCAAGTCGTCGAAGTAACCCGCGGCGACATTCGTCGAGTAGCTGTTGAGATGGACGGTCACCGTCGCCGCGGCGGGCGGAACCTTCGCCCGTGCCACGCCTCGCGTCCACTGTTCCGCGCCGCGGCACGGCCACGAGCGGAGGGTCTCGGCAGGGCGCTTGCCGTCAGCAGTCCAGAACTCGAGGTAGAGCGACTGGTTGTTGCCCTTCGAACCGTAGTACCACCAGCTCACCCAGCAGTGCTGGCCCGGCGTGACCGCAAAGTGCGGGCTGCGAAGCCCGACCGCCAGCTTTGCATCCTCATCGACGAGCTGGAGGCTGTGCTTGCCTTCGTAGACCTGTTCCGTGGAAAGGCTGACCGTGCGCAGCGCGGTGAAGTGCGTCCAGCCGAGGGGGAGGGTTCCAGTTCCGTCGGGCTTCTCAAAGCCTTCGGTGAACAGCGTCTTTGTCTGCTCTTGGGCTGGCGCCGGGACGGCACCCGACACCATGATCGCGATTGCGGCGATAAGTCTTGTAGGGCGCATCCGGTGTCCTCGCATTCCGGGGTGAAGGCAAGTGGTTCCCCGGCGGCGGCCGATTTCCTTGTGGGGAGCGCGGACGAAGGGAGTGTTCGCGCTCCCGGAGGACGCCCGAACTTGTTCGGGAACTGGGGCGCGGAAGCTCCCAACGAGTTGGGGCGTCCTGAACGCGGGCACAGCGCGAAAGCGCGAGCTGGCACCCTCGCGGGCCGGCCGCGGAAGGAGGCCGGGCGACGACGTGGAAGACCTCTCAGCGGTCCGCAAGGGCTCTCCGCACGCCGCCAACGAGGAAGGAACCGCCCAATGTCCCTCAGTCTCACCTGCATTGCGTCCCTGCTCTTGTCCTGCGCCCCGGGCTCGGCACAGCCGCCGGCCAAGGGGCAACTCCTCGAACGCCTCGTGGCCGACTTCGAGACGGGCGCTTGGACGCCCGACGGGGGCAGCATGGCGCCGGGCGACTCGCGCCTTGTCGACGACGTCCCGGCGGACCTGAACGGCCGCTCCACGAAGTCGATGGAGGTGGAGGCCCGCTACTCGGGCAAGGGTTTCGCCGCCTTCGGCGTGCTGCCGCCGGGCGGCGCCATCCCCGGAGCCTGCCGCACAGTCAACCTCTGGACGAAGCCGCTGGAAGAGGGGTTCTTCTGGCTGCTCAAGTTCAAAGGGCCTGACGGCAAGGACCAGTTCAACGGGCGCAACATGGAGGCAGACCTGGGCGGCAAGGCCGGCGAATGGCACAAGGTGGAGTTCACCATTCCGCTGGACTGGCCGCAGCCCCTGGCCCTCGCCAGCATCGTCGGGCACAACTGGGGGAAGCAAGCGGACAAAGCCGACGCCCACCTCCGCGTGGACGACCTCCGCGTTGCCACCGACCTCTCGGGGATCGACCCCGCGAAGACCAAGCTGCTCGATATTCAGTTGCAGGCGCCCCACGAGCGAAACGTGTTCCTCAAGAGCGAACCGGTTCGCTTCTCGCTGTTGTTCGACTCGTGGCTTGGCAAGGCGTTGACGGGCAACGTCTCGTGGAGCGCCTGTCAGTTGGGCGGGCAGCCGTGGGCGGAGAAGAGGAAGGACTTCGAGTTCACCGACCTGCACAGCGAGACCATCGCCCTCGAACCGACCCGCTTCGGCGTGCACGAGCTGACAGTCACCTGCGAGGTGTCCACCGGGGACAAGCTGCGGAAGGCGCTTCGGTTCTCCTTCATCCCCGCGCCGCACACGTACACGGCCGAGGAGAAGCAGGCCTCGCCGTGGGGCATCAACATCCATGGCGGCAACCCCGGCGTGGCGTACGACGCGCTGGCCCGGACGGGGTTCAACTGGGTCCGCGACTACGCCTACACGTTCGAGTGGCTGCTGCGCGCGCGCGGCGACGACGGCAGGTACGCCGGCTGGCCGTGGTACCCGAAGATGGACGCCAAGCTCAAAGCTGCCGGGCTGAGGGGGCTCCCGTGCCTGTCGGGCGCCCTCGATCGCGAAGCGATCAAGGCCGGCAGGTTCGCTCCGGACCGCAAGTGGAAGAGCGACCTGATGCACGTCCTGGTGTCGTTTCCCGACTACACCGCGTGGGAACTGGACAACGAGTACGACTACACCTACGGAACGGCCGAAGCCGCGCGCGACTGGGCCGCCTACAAAGCGTATCACGAGACCTTCGGCCGAGCGGTCAACTTCCTCGACGACAAGCTGCTCGCCGTCGAGCAGGGCACTGCGGGCATCTTCCCCGAACAGGTTGGAGGGCTGGTGAAGAGCGGCGCCTTCGACCAGATCGACGTGGTCAACTGCCACCACTACTGCGGCACCGACGCCCCCGAGCTGAACACGATCAACCGCAACGTCGGCGGCGAAGAGGAGTCGCCGCGGTCGTTCTTCGACGCACTACGAGA
>PEVN01000104.1 GCA_002779825.1 Armatimonadetes bacterium CG06_land_8_20_14_3_00_66_21
TCCAGCTTGCTGGGCACAGCCGGCCGGACGGGAATCACGAACACGTCGTTGCCGGCGGCGTCCTGCTCCACCCGGCCGCCGGCCGTCTTCAGACCTTGCCGGGCGAGGCCCTCGCACACGTCCAGCAATTGCGGGAAGTTGTAGGCCGTGTGGCTGAAGACCTGGGTCTCGTCCAGTTCTTTGGTGAACCGCTCCGGCAGCGCCGCGAAGCCGAGGGTGGTGAACAGCACGCCCCCCGAGCTGGACGGGTTGCAGTCGGAGTCCTGCCCGCACCGACAGGAGATCGCAATGGTGTTGTCGAGGTCGCCCTTGCCGTAGAGCAGACCCATCAAGACGTACGCACCGTTGATCTTGCAGTCGATGCCCCCGTTGGACCCCTTCTGGTACTCGGGATCGTTGCGGTACTTCTCCTGCGCCCACTGCCACGTCTTCTGCCAATCGTCGGGGTTCTCGTGGTACCACCGGAGCATGTCTCGCCCCATCTCTGCGTACTGACTGCCCGCGGGAATGGCCCGCAAGCCCGTCTCCACGACCTTGGCGACATCGCTCTCGAAGAACGCCTCAGCGTACATGGCGCCGATGAACTGACCGGCATACACGCCGTCTCCGTAGTTCATCAGCCGGCCGAACTTCTCGCCCAGCGCAACGGCGACGTTGGGCATTCCCGGCGCGATCAAGCCGGAGTAGTCGGCCTCGATCTGGTAGTCGATGTCGTTAGGGCAGCGGTTGAACTGTGGGTGCCCCGAGTCGGGCGGAGCGATCCCCCGGCGGAGGTTCGTGCGGCCGGCGTTGTTGGCGCACCATAGCGGGTACTTGCTGTTGGCGAAGTCAATCCCCGCTTGGCGGATCGACACCTCCAGCCCATACTGCTCCAGGGAGCGCAGGAACGTCATCTCCACGTAGAGATCGTCTTGCCCGAAGGCGTTGTTGATCATGCCGGGCGTCCACTTGGGCAGCGCCTCTTCGGGCATGAGCCGGTCCCCGAACTTGAACTCCGTTGGAGCCCCCCACGACACTCCGGCGATCTGGCCGAGCCAGCCGGCCTTCATCTTGTCGCGGTATTCGGCAACGGGCAGCCGGCGAAACTGCCCCTGGGCCGCAACCGGCTGGGTCCGAGTCGCAGCAACCACCAACGCAGAAAGCAGGACGTATCTCACGGCGCGCATCTTCGTGCCCTCCAGTGTGAGCAGAGACGGATATCAGATCATAACCGCCCTGCTACCGGCCCCTCAAGCAGACCCCGCCGCCCGATGGCGCGCGCTTGCCGCTCTCTGTATGCGCACTACCGGCGCAAACAGGCGTCCACGCCTTGCACAACGCGCTCACTCCGGTAGCCTAAGAACCAGCGGCCGCACTCCATCACTACACCAAGCGAGGCACTCCGATGTGGTCCACCGATGCACCTCACCATGACCCGACCCAGCGCGGGCACGCACCGACTGTTGAGTCCGCAGTCTTCCGGAACTACGAGCGTCGCCGCAACAAGCGGATTGAGCGCGGGAAACGGCTCAAGCGCCTCGCCGTTTGCGCCCTCTTTCTCGCCGGGACCGTCCGGATCGGCATTGGGTTCATCCCCGATCCCCCGCCCTGGCCCAATGAGAACCAACGCGCCAGCGCGTTGGACACCTTGGTGGAGCGGACGCTGCTGAGTAACGGGACCACCGGCTCCCTCGCCCCTTCGGAGCCAAGCGTGGTTCGGGCGACCGCTGTCGCACTGCGGGAGTTCCTGGCGGATTTCCCCGATTCCCTTCACGCGCCCAAGTTCCACCGGCATCTGGCCCGCGCACTGGATGCGTTGTCCCCCGACTACCACGAAGCGGCCGCGCGCGAGTTCCGGCCAGCCGTGCAAGACGCCCTCAACGGCTGCGATTCGGTCGGCGAGGCGCTGCTGGCGCAGATGCACGACACCGGGATCGACCTCGACGCAGGCAAAGCGGCCTTCGGCGATCTGGATGGGGATGGCGCCCAGGACGTGGTGTTCCTTTGCCGTCCGGGCGTCGGTTCTCCGGACCGCGTCTGGCTGGTTTGCGGACGCACGGCGGCGCCCGAGTTGCACTACGTGACCACCGAACCCCGTTGCAGGAAGCTCGAGCTGCTGGACGTAACCGGCGACGGCCGGCCGGAGCTCCTCATAGAGGGCGACCTGGCCGGCCCCATCCGCCGCCGCCGCGCGCAGGTGTTCGGCTGGCACGAGGGTGCGCTCCGTCAGCTCGCGGCAACGGCGAGCGAAGGCAGCCTCACCTGGAAGCAAACCCGGAACCCAAAGACCGGCGACCCCAGCCTCGTCTTCGTCACCGCCACGAGGGAGCCGGGTTCGCAGCAGGTCCGTCAGTGCTTCCTGACCTTCGAGTGGAACGGCGAGACAATGCGGTGCCGCGACGCCGGCAAAGCGCCCCCCGCCTCGCTTCGACAAGCCCTCGCCGACGCCGACGCCGCCTTCTCGGCGCAGGACTGGCAGCACGCCGAGGCCCTGTACCGCCAGGCCCTTGAGCAGCCGGCGTTCCGCAACGACGAGCACTACCAGTTCCTGGCCGGGGGCGCGTGGTACCGACTGGCGACCTGCCTCGGGTGGCTCGGCCGGACGACGGAGAGCCTCGACGCCTACGACCGGGCCGTCGCTTCCCGAGAGGACTTCGAGGCGGCGGAGGCAGCCCGCGCGATGGCACGAGCTGTCCGAGCCACCGAGGACTTCCCCAAAGCCCTTGCCCAAGCCGGCTTCCCGCTGTCGGCATGCGCCGCCTACCAGACCCTCCAGGGCGTGCCCACCAATCCCGAAGCGATGCTTGGTGCACTGGAGCTGAAGTACGAGAAGCTCCGCCGCGTGGACCTCACCGGCGATGGTGTCGAGGACTGCGTCTGCGAACTCCGGTGGGCCGGGCGCCGCGGCGTGGTGGCCTTCACCCGGGAGCAGAACGGCTGGTTCCCGCATGGGCTGGCACTCTCGCGACCGCAGACCGGGCCGGAACCCTTCGAGGACGGCTCCCCGCCGCTTGACCCGACGCGCCTGGCGCGGGGGACCTCGGTCTCGCTCCGCGACGCGTCAGACTGCCTGGGCGACAGCCGGCCGCACGTCGTGGTTACGTGCCGTGCCGCCGGCAAGCGAGGCGGCGCCGTGGGGTTCCGCTGGTCCCCAGGCGCTCGCTCTTTCGAGCTGGCTCCGCAGCAGGAGCAGACCGCCGGAGGCGTGCTCGTGGCGGAGACCTCCACAGGCGCCGACGCCAAGCGAAGCGCGTCGGCCAAACCTACTGGCGACGCGGTGAAACGAATGCTGCGCCACTCGCTGGACGACGTTGAGCAGAAGCTCTACGAGGAAGGCGATCTCGACGGGGCGGTCGCCATGCTCAAGTATGTCAACGATGGGTTCCGCGGTCTCCCCCGCCGCCAACGCAACGAGTTCACCGCCCTCCGAACTGAGGTCAGGTACCTCGAGACCGTCCTGGCCCGCAAGGCCGGGCAACAACGACGGGCGAGGCGGCTGCTGACCAAACTCGCCGCCTCCGAGCCGACCACGGGCTTTCACTGGCTGGCGCGGATCTGGCTCGACGGCAGGTTGGACCTCCCCGGCCCCGCCGTGAGCAGCGGCATGCGCGTCGAAGGACCGGGAAAGCACCTACTCGCCGGCTGACTACTCTCGGAGCGGCGCCCGCAGCGCCGGCGAGTCATAGACTTCCGGATTCAGCGCGCACGGGCAGCGTTCGCCGGAAAGAACCTGGGCGACATTGAGGGCCGCCAGTCGGCTCACCACGCGGATGGTCTCAATCGAGAATGAGCCACAGTGCGGGGTCAGCACACAGTTGTCGAGCTGCGTAAGCGGATGCCCCTTGGGGAGGGGTTCCTCCTCGAACACATCCAGGCCGGCGCCCGCAATCGCTCCGTCTTGGAGCGCCTTCACCAGCGCGGGCTGATCCACCAGCGCACCGCGACCGGCATTGATCAGGCACGCGGTCGACTTCATCCGCCGGAGCGCCGCTTCGTCGATCATCCCAACGGAATCCTCGGTCAGGTTCGCGTGGAGCGTCACAAAGTCGGCCGTACTCAGCAGTTCGTCCAGCGAGACGTACCGCACGCCAAGCTCACCGGCGACCTGCTCGGCGTGGACCACATCGCAGGCGACGACGTCCATGTTGAACCCCCGAGCGCGCCGGGCCACCGCCTTGCCGATGGTCCCCAGACCGACGATGCCCAGCCGCTTCCCCCAGACCAGTTGGCCGGTTCGGTAGTTCCAAGTGCCCTGTCGCACTTGGCGGTCGGACAGCGAGAGGTTGCGCGCAACCGACAGCATGAGCCCAAACACCAAGTCCGCCACTGAGTCGTGGAGCGTCCCCGGCGTCGTGGCTACGACAACTCCATGATGGGTGGCAGCCTCGACGTCGATGGTGTCGTACCCGACGCCCCAACGGGAGACCACCTTCACCTCTGGCGACCGAGCGAACACAGCGTCCGTAAAGGTGTTCGGCGCCGCGACGACGCCGGAGACGCCAACCAGGCACTCAACGAGTTCGTCCTCACCCCACGGGCGCGGCACCTCCGGGTAGACGATCTCCAGGCCGGCGTCGGTGAGCACCTCCCCGGCCTCTGGACCGCCTTCGTCGAAAATGTGGGCAGTAATCAGCACTTTGTGTGACACGGTAGTGGGTCCTCCTTCGGAAATGCACCGTGCCGGAGCGCGTGTGCCCCGCTGGCTGCGCCGACGACGCCGACGGCTCACGCGCTCCGTCACCGCCGCGGCTCGGATTGGCGCGCGTCTGCATCCACCCCGTCCGCGCTCTCACCTCAGAACACGCTTCGTCATCTCGTGCCGGGCGATCTCGTACCCGGTCTCCTGATACAGATCCACCGCCGCCGAGTTGCTGGCGGTCACTGTCAGGCGGGCTTCGCGCACGCCGCGTTCCTGCAGGAAC
>PEVN01000317.1 GCA_002779825.1 Armatimonadetes bacterium CG06_land_8_20_14_3_00_66_21
GCCCGCCGTTCGAACTGACGCTCCGCCTCGGGCAGCTCGTTGGCCGGACGCCCACAGTGAAGTCTGTGGTGGTGCTCGGCTTCGACGTGTCAGCCGTGCCCAAGCCGGTGAAGTTCGGACTGAAGGGCGACGCGCTGGACTTCGCACATGACGGGAAGGCGTTTGCGTATGAGGTGAGGTGGTAGCCGCCGCGTGTTGGGCAGAGAGCAATGTGGCACACGAGAACCCCCTTCCGCAAGTCCGACCTCATCTTCGGCATTGCCGTGTGGACCGTCGTGTGGCTCGCCGCCTGCTATCAAGTGGGAGCCCGGCGGTATGCGCTTCGCGCCGAGCTGCGAGAAGTAATGCGCATCGAAGGCGTCGTGAAGATGCCGCCGTCACTCGGTGGCGCGGTGGACACCGTGCGCTTTGAGAGCGAGGCTGAGGGCGGGTACTCGGGGCTGTGCACGGCGCTCGGACTTCTGGACGCCTCAGCGGCCGGCGCCATCCGGTACGGGCTCGGGGTGCCGGCGGCGACGGGCTCGTCTGGTACCTCTGATGGGAAGTGGCCCGCGCCCGAACCTGCACGCAGTCACACCCCGATGCGAATCAGCATCCCGGTACCGGCGGGATGGACAGTGGATCCGGCGTACCGCATCGTCACCAGTTCGAACCACGCGGTGGACTTCGAGGTGAGGCGACGGCGATGAGCGAGGCTCCAACCCCCCGCCCGCCCAAGGGAACGCGTCGTCTCTGGGAGACGGTGTTCGCGCGAGTATGCGTGTGCCTTGTGGTCGCGCTACTGTGGGGCGTGCTCTACCCGTGTTTTGCACGGTTCCAAGGGCATGGTCACCCAACGGGCAAAGAGATCTGGATGATTGGCACCGTTAGGATCGGAGTGTCGCCGACTGAAGTGCCAGAGCTCTCGGTGATCCTCTCGCAGGTGGGGAGGACCGGCAAAGAGGAGCCTGTCGTTCAGGTCCCGCTGCGTCGCGGGGAGGAGGTAGCTACCGTGCGGGCGGGCGAGGCAACAGTGGGCACACGATTTCGCTATGAAGGACACTTGAGGCTCATTCGCTGGGACCCGAAGCCGCGCCCCAGCGTGACTGACGTGGTCGGTGGTCTCATGCACGGAAGCCGCCCGATCCGGCGCCTCTGGCATCCAGAGCAGTACCGACTTCGGGTTGTCTCACCCGCTGGGGCAATCCGCTCGAGTCCGGCGTACTACGACCTGGGCGACTCGGCGAGCGCCGCGCAACGGGACTTCGCAGTCACGGTAGTTGCGGAGCCTTGACGACGTGGCAGTGCGCGCCACCGGAGCGCGTCCCCCGAGTGCCGCGCCGAGGCCGGTGAACCTCGGTGAGAAGGGCGACGCACTCGCCCTTGTGTACGACGGGAAGGCGTTTGCGTATGAGGTCCGGTGGTAGCCGAGGGCCTTCCCCGCCACTGTCGCTATCGCTGATCTTCTCCGGCCGGCGGCACGTCCGGCACGCGGGCCAACGCTGCTCGGAACGCGCCTTCGTCAAACTGCTCCACCACGGGAGCGAAGAAGGCCAGCGTCTCCTGCCTCACCAGTTCGTTTGAGGTCGAGGAGACCAGCAGTTGGTTGGGCGAGACCTCCTGCTTCCGGGCCAACTGCTTCACCGTGCGCTTCAGGTCCATATGCGATACTATACCGGTGCTGTTGCTGCTCGTCAAGCCGCAGACCGCGCCCCATCCTTGAGGCGCTCATTTCGGTACAATCAGCGGGCGGACGAACCCGCAACAGGGCGTCACTGACACGAGAGAACCGGAGCCACTATGGAAATCGGCAAGGGAACCCATACGATCACACGCCGGCAGTTGCTGAAACGGGCTGGTACCGCAGCGGGTGCGCTGGCGTTCCCGGCGATTACGCCGGGGCGTGCTCTGGGGAAAGACGGCGCCGTCGCGCCCAGCGAGCGGATTGTGCTGGGCGGCATTGGCATCCGCAACCGCGGCGGGCTTGTTCTGAGTCACATGCTCAACGAGCCGGGCGTGCACTTCGCGGCCATCGCCGACGTTCGGGCGGATCGGCGCGAGGCGGTCAAGGCTATGGCCGACGCAAAGAACGGCGACGGCTCCTGCGCCACCTACCGCGACTTCCGCGAGTTGTTGGCGCGAGACGACATCGACGCAGTGTTGATCGCCACCGGCGACCGTTGGCACGCGACGGCCTCCATGCTGGCCGCCGAGGCCGGCAAGGACGTGTATTCGGAGAAGCCGTGCGCGATGTCGATCACCCAGACGCAGCGCCTGGCCGACACGATTGGTCGCACCGGCTGCGTGTTTCAGGCGGGGACGCAACGGCGCAACATCTCGAACTTCGTCCACGCCGTCGAGCTGGCTCAGACCGGGAAGCTGGGTCGGCTGCACACGCTGCATGCCTCCATCTACGAATTGACCGACCGCCACGACTGGCTGCCCGCCCAGCCCGAGCCTCCGCGCGAGGTGATCGACTGGGACATGTGGTTAGGGCCGGCGCCCTGGCGGCCCTTCAACCAAGCCTATGTCGACGGTGGCTGGCGCGGGTTCTACGACTTTGACTCCGGCGCGCGACTCCTCGACTGGGGCGCCCATACGCTGGACCTCTGCCAATGGGCCAATCAAGCTGACGCGACGACGCCGGTCGAGTACGAGCCCCTGGACCTTCCGGGCGACAACGCCATTACCTGCCGGTACGCCAACGGGGTGAAGCTGGTTCTCCGCCGGACTGGGTGGCTCGACTTGGGGACGTGCCCGGTTCGATTCGAGGGAGACGACGGGTGGATCGAGACGGGCGACTCCGGGCAGACCGTCGTCTCGGCGGAGACGCTCCGCGCTGAGCTCCCGGCGCCCACGTTGGTCGGCACCGCGCCCGAGTCTCATGCACGCGACTTCTTCGACTGCGTCAAGTCACGCGGCACGCCCAGAGCCAACGCGGCTGTCATGCGGCAGTCACACCTCGCTTGTCACGCAGCAGCCCTCGCCTGGAAGCTCGGCCGGAAGCTGAGGTTCGACCCGGTGAAGGAGGAGTTCGTCGGCGACGATGAAGCCAATCGCATGAGAAGCCGGGCGAGGCGCGAGCCGTGGAGCGTGTGACCGGCGGCCCTGTCACTGGGCCTGCCTGGATCCCGGAGGAACCGAACGCTATGCCGTACTCGAAGCATGCCAACGCCGCGCTGGTTGCCGCGCTCTTGCTGGCGGCGACCGCAGTCGCGTTGCTCGGCCAGAATGCCGCGCCGTCCCTGCCCGACGAGGCCGCGAAGCTGGTAGCCCTGCTGGAGTCGAACGCTCCCGTCTACGACAAGGCGATGGCGTGCAGGCGGCTGGCTGTCATTGGGGACAAGAGCGCAGTGCCCGCACTCGCCTCCCTGTTGACGGACGAGAAGCTCGCGACCTACGCCCGCTCCGGCCTGGAAGCGATTCCTGGTCCCGCTGCCGACGACGCACTGAGGGAGGCGGTCGGGCGTCTCCACGGCGAGTTGCTGCTGGGCGTGCTGGACTCGATCGGCAAGCGACGCGACCCGAGGGCCGTCGAAGCGGTGGCGCAGTTACTGCGCAGTGAGGAGGGGCGAGTGGCCGAGACAGCCGCCAGGACCCTCGGGTACGTTGGGACCGCCGAGGCTGCGGGAGTGCTGAGAGACGCGCTGAATGAGGGCCCGGCAAACCTGCGCCCTGCAGTGGGCACAGCCTGCCTGATCTGCGCCGAGAAGCTTGAGCAGCAGGGCGACCGCAGATTGGCGCTGGCGCTGTGCGAGGCGGTCCGCCAGACGCCCGTGCCGAAGCCGATCGCGTTGGCAGCGACGCATCGAGCGATCCTCGCGCGAGGGAGGGAGGGGCTGCCTCTGCTTGCCGCGCTGCTCGACTCCGTCGACGAAGACCGCTTCAGACTCGGGTTGCAGGTCGCCCGGGAGCTGGGCGCTGAGGCGTGCGGCACGCTGACTGCCAGGTTCGCTGACCGCTCGGCGCCGCGTCAGGCACTGCTCATCGCTGCCATGAGCGACGTTGCGCCCTCGGCGGCGGTGCCGGTGTTCATCGGTGCAGTTGCCGCGCAGGACCCCGACGTGCAGAGGGCGGCAATCGGCGCGTTAGGACACGTCGATTCGGTGGCCGCGGTGAGACCGCTGATCCAAGCACTCGCGCCCGACAACGAGGACCTGCGGGCCGCAGCACGCGCCAGCTTGCGGAGCCTCCACGCCCGGGGCGCCGAGGCTGCCCTCCTTGCAGGCATGAAGGCGGCCGACGGAGAGGTCCGCGTCGAGTTGATCGGCGTGCTCGCCGACCGTCGCTACGCCGCCGCAACAGACGCCCTGCTGACCGAAGCCGGCAGCCCTGACGAGAATGTCGCCGCAGCAGCCTTCAGGGCGCTGGGCGACCTGGCGGCCCCAACGCACCTCCCGGCCCTGGTGAAGCTCCTCCTCGCCACCAACAGCGACGCCGTTGCCGTTCAGGCAGAGGCCGCCGTCGCCGCGGTCGCTGCCCGTCTCGCCGACCCGGAGAGGCGAGCCGACTCCGTCCTGGCTGCACTTCCCTCGACCGACAAGCCTGCGGCACGAGCCGCGCTGATCCGCGTACTGGGCGGAATCGGCGGGCAGGGCGCGTTCGCCGCGATTGGCGCCGCGTTGGGCGCTGCCGACACCGAGGTGAAAGACGCCGCCCTCCGCGCCATGGCCGACTGGCCGGACGCCCGGGCGGCGCAGCCACTGCTAAGCGTTGTCAAGAGCGCGACGGACGAAACGCACCGCACGCTGGCGTTGCGAGGCTACGTTCGGCTGGTGCGTCTGACCGAAGACGACGACGCGACGGCGACCGTCCGAGCGTATGCCGACGTGCTCGCCCTGGCCCGCAACCTCGAAGCCAAGAAGTTGGTCCTCGGCGGGCTGGCAGACGTGGCTCATCCGCAGGCGCTGAAGCTCGCGTGCGAACAACTCGACGACGCGGCAGTGCGGGCGGAAGCGGCCGTCGCCGTCGTGAAGATCGCACGCGCAACCGCGACGACCGACCCCCTGGGCGCTCGAGCAGCCTTGGGGGAGGTGCTGGAGACCTCACCCGACCAGCCGGTCGCGGCCGAGGCGCGGAAGATCCTCGAACAACTGGGCGGCCCCCTCGAAAGCCCGGCCCCTGCGAGTCGACTCACCAAGCTCTTTGACGGCAAGACGTTCGCCGGATGGGAAGGCAACCTCGAGTGGTTCCGGATCGAGGACGGGGCGATTGTGGGTGGCAGCCTTACCCGGGAGATCCCGCGTAACGAGTTCCTGTGCACGACGAGGGAGTACGCCAACTTCGAGCTGCGGCTGGAAGTCAAGCTCGTCGCCAACAAGGGCAACGCGGGAATCCAGATTCGCAGCCAACGGATCCCCAACCACCACGAGGTGGTCGGCTACCAGGCCGACGTGGCCGAAGGCATGTGGGGAAGCCTCTACGACGAGTCCCGCCGCCGGAAGTCGCTGGCAGACCCCGACCCCAAAGTCCTGGCCGAAGTCCTCAAGCCAACCGACTGGAACGAGTACGTCATCCGCTGCGAGGGCAAGCGGATTCAGCTCTGGCTCAACGGCCACCAAACCGTTGATTACACGGAGCCGGACGAAGAGATCCCGCAAACCGGTCTGATCGGTCTGCAGATCCACGGCGGGCCCGCCAGCGAAGTTTGGTGCCGGGATCTGGAGATTGCGGAACTGCCGTAGGGCACGGGTGCGCGCCACGAGGCTGTCTGCCGCTCTTCAGGGACCCTCAGCCTTCAGCAGAATCCCGTCCTGCGGCGGCAGCGTGAAGCTCTGTCCGACCGGTTGCCCGCTGTTCACGTCGGGAGCCTGAGCGCCGCGAAAGCGGCGATGCTTCCGCCCCGGGTCCAGGGCCGCGAGGTCGAACGTGACGGCTGACACGGCGGAGCCGTTGGCGAGAACCAGCCCCCCTTCGAACCGTCGGGCGAAGACCTCCGCACAGCCCTCGCGCACGCTGAGGTCGCGGACCAGGATCTGACCCGGTTGTGCGCCGACGTGGAAGGCCACTCGTCCCTTTCCCGCCGCCTGCGGCCGAAGCGTCAGCGCCACGCGTCGGGGCTGCTGCCCCACCACGATCGACTGCACAAGTCCGTTCTGATCGCCGGTCCGGAGACACACGCCGATCCAGCTCCACGGCTCTGCGGGACGCCGTTCGCCGTCAGCCCCGGTTGGGGGCTGGCCTTGCACCTCGAACGTCACGGCGTACTCGCGATCCGGACGGAGCAACTCGCCACACTCGGGTCCCTGGAGCACGACTCGGGCGGCAGCCTTGAGCCCGCGGAGGGGTGGCTGCCCGTTCGCGGACACGTCGGTCACTGTGAGTTGGAAAGCGGTGGGGTCGGCAAGCCCGGTAGTTCTCGATTTTGCGTGGGGGAGACGGTTCCCGCCTTCGAGCGACTCCCACCCGTTGCGCCAATCAGCGCCGGCCAGGAGGTCGGGGCCGAGGTGCTCAGTTAGCCGCACCGGCGGGCCCAGCGGTTTCCCCAGCCAGTTGAAGCGCCCTTGCAGATAGGAGCACGACGGCTTCGCGGCGTGGGCGCACCAGACCTGGTACAGGTCCGTCCCGGACGGGAAGTAGTCAGGCCCAAGGAAACTCGGGAACTCCTCATTCTCCGCGCCGTTGAGCACCTCGGGACGCCGAGCGCCCCACACGTTGCTGGCATCCGCCAGCACCAGCGCCTCGCCAAGCCCGGCAAACCCGTCGCCGGCCCGGAGCTTGCGGAAGAAGTCGTCCCGCCCCAGCCGCCAGTAGTTCACACCACCGACCTCGCAGCCGTCGATTGTGCCGTCGTTGTCGCAATCGCTCCACGGACTCTCCGCCAGCCCGTCGAACTCATCCCCGTCGGGATGAGGCTCGGCCGCGGCGATTCGCGTGTGCCACAGCCGCGCGAAGTGCCGGGCCCACCACGTAACCGCGTCCCTACCCGTCGCTGGATCGCGTGGACAGAAGCGAGTCAGGTTGGGGATCCACGTCTTGATCCACTTGCCGTTCATCGCGTAGATTGAGCCGACGCTTGGGGCGACACACGCTTCACCCGCCCGGTACGCGTGCCACTCGCCGACAGCGTCCTTCGGCCACCGCTTCACGACGAGGGCGTTGCTCCGCGCGTCCGCCCGGGCGACGCTGGCATACTCGCTGTGCAGCCAGTCGGGCTGGCCGTTGACGACTCGGTAAACCAGCACGTCCCGCAGCAAGTTGTGGCCGTACACCTGCGTTGCGAATGCGCTGGCGTCGGGCACCGACAGCTCGCACTGCTCACTCTCCGCGGGGAAGTCGGCCGAGAGCGTCGTGCGCTGGCCGAGCAGCCAGTAGCCACGGAACTCCGGCATGGGGAAGACGGCCGGATCGCAGTGGAGCCCTTCCTTCGCCGCGAACTCCCGCGGCACCACGTGCCAACTCCCCCAGATTCCGTTGAGTTCATCGTTGACCTGCATGAGCACGAGCCGGTCCGGGTAGCGGCGCTTCAGCTCCTGCGCTGCGGGGATCTTGTCGCCGGTGAAGTCCACCAGGAACGCCGTGTTGTGTTCCAGAAACCCGACGCTGTTGGGCCAGAGGTGGCGGAAGTCCAGGCTCTTCGGATAGCCCGCACTGAGCCAGGGCCGCGAACGGAACAGCGCCAGCGCCGCTGCGCCCGCTGCACCCGTACGAATGAAGTCACGTCGAGTCCGTTCGGACATGTTCTACCTCCTGATTGCCCCTGTGCAAAGGGTGACTCGCAACGGCGGGAGGGCGAAGGCGAGGCTGGATAACTGCCCAGTGTGGCTGGGGAACCGCACTATCAAAGCCTCGGCTGAGTGGGTACAATTGTGCCACCACTATCGCACGCACGAACTCTCAGGACCTCCGTGGAAGTGCGCCTGTTTGGCGCCCTCAGAAGGAAGCCCCCCCCGGAGAGGTGCCGCCGCTGCAATCGGATGCGCGCGGCGACCAGCGGTGGCAGAAGCGTACTCCTCATTTCCCCTATGAACGGTCTCGCACCAGCACCGCCACATAAGGCAGACCGCATCCTTCTCGGCTCACTTGGCGGAGGCGTCGAGTACTGGACATTCCGTCACCGGGCCGCACGGCGATTCGCCCATGCCTACATGCAGTATCCGGCCATGATGGTACCTGAGTTGCAGGGCGAACTCCTCGACGCGGCACGGGCCGCGGATACCAGCGTGCGGCACGTCTACGATCCCTTCGTCGGCTGCGGCACAACACTCGCGGAGGCAATGATCCGGGGTCTGGACTTTGCCGGCAAGGACATAAACCCGCTGGCCGTCTTGGCGTGCCGGGTAAAAGCAGGGCCCTACTTTCCGGCAGCCATCCGACGAAAGACCGAACTGCTGCTGGACCGCATGGCTACGGACTCGCGACGCACCATCGACGTCTCATTCCCTGGACGCGAGAAGTGGTTCGATGACTCCGTGGCGGTCGGACTGTCGCGCATTCGGCGTGCGGTATGCGGAGAGTCAGCTCGATGGGCCCGTCGTTTCTTCTGGGTCGCGATGGTCGAATCGGTGCGTCTGACCAGTAACTCGCGCACCTCGACGTTCAAGCTGCACATGCGTCCGCAAGAAGAGCTGACTGGGAGACGGTGCTGTCCGCAGGCGGTCTTCTGCGAGACCCTGTTGCGCAATATCCGACACATGGAGGGACAGGCGCACTACCTACGAGACCGCGGTCTGTTGAGGCGCGGCCACTACACCGGTGCAGTTGACATTCAGCTCGGGGACAGCTCGCAAAACCTCGAGGGATCGCCGAAGCAACTCGATCTACTCATCACGTCCCCGCCCTACGGCGACAATCAGACAACGGTGCCGTACGGTCAGTATTCGTTCCTGCCGTTGCAGTGGGTCGACCTCGGAGACATTGATGCCCACGCGGACGCGGCACTCATAGCGAACACGCATGCTCTCGACAGCCACAGCCTTGGGGGCTCGTTGAGGGGAGCTTCGGACGCCGCTACGACTCTCGCGGAGATGTCCCCGGCTTTTCGCAGGATGGCAGTCGATCTCGCTTCTGCCTCGCCGAACGCCACGAAACGGTTGTCCGCGTTCTGCCGGGACCTTCACGCCTGCCTGGACCCGATCGTTGGGCAGCTCAAGCCCGGAGCACTGATGCTGTGGACTGTGGGAAGTCGCAGAATCGCTAACCGACAGGTGCCGCTGGAGCGGATACTGATCGACATGCTGGAGGCCAGAGGCGCCACTCACGTCGCGTCGGTCCCCAGGCACATTCCAAACAAGCGCATGGCGGTCCGGAACAGCATCGCCGACACCATGCGAAGCGAGACCATCGTCGTCTTGCGGAACGGGGGGCACTGATGCCGCAGGAGTTCCACTTCGACATTCATCCGTCGGTCGTGTTCCAGCTTGGAGCCGACCTCATCACGGATGTTGTCCAAGCGCTCGTCGAGTTGGTCAAGAATTCCTACGACGCAGATGCGGACTACGCCAACGTCAAGATCGACTCGCTGCACGCAAACGAGGCTGAGCATTCGGTCTACCGGGGTGCCACCGGGGTCATCGTCATCGAGGACAACGGTACCGGAATGGATCTGGAGACCGTCAGGCGAGGCTGGCTCATGCTCTCGGACTCGCCGAAGCGCGAGATGAAGGAAAGGGGGGAGGTGACCGGGAAGGGCCGGACGCCACTTGGCGATAAGGGTCTGGGGCGGCTGGGTGCGCAGCGTCTCGGAGACCACGTTGAGATCATTACCAGGAAGCAGGACATGGCCAAGGCACTACACGTGGCATTCTCGTGGTCAGATTTCCGCGCCCAAGGAGCCCTCTCAACGGTGCCCGTGCGGATAACCGAGATCGCCGCGTCGTTTCCCCACGGCACGCGCCTCACGCTGTCTGGGCTGTACGACACCGGAACCTGGGAGGAGCCGCGCTCGCTCGATTCTCTGCAGGCGGATCTGTCGCGGATGATATCGCCCTACAAGCGCCCTGACCGCTTCAAAATCGTGGTGACCGTCAACGGCAAGCGGCTGGAGCTTGAGAGGCTCGTTCCCAACATCCGGCGGGCAGCAACAGCACATTACCAATTGAAGTTCGACGGTCAGACCCTCCAGACTGTCGGCCGCGCCAAGCTCTCGCTCTTCAACACCAGGCAGGACAATGCGGCATACACGGATCTCCTGGCAGCCGACCAGGGAACGGGGTTCCTTGAGTTCCTGCGGGAGCAGCCTTCTGCGAGGGACTTGGCGCTGCGAGTTGCAGACAGCGAACAGTGGTTTGTTGAGTACCGCAACGAACTCGATATTGCCGCACTCGACAAAGTAGAACTGGTACCCAGTGAAGACGGCACCAAACAGATCCCTGCCAACCCGGGGCCATTCTTCGGCGAAGTGGATTCCTTCGACCTGGGGAGCGACGATGCGGTGACACAGGATGTCTTCAGCGCGACCTCGGCATTCAGGAGGGCAGTCAGAAACCTCCAGGGGATAAGGGTCTACCGGGATGGGTTTGCAGTGCGGGTCGACGACGACTGGCTGGGACTCGGCAAGGCGTGGACGACAGGCAAGTCGTGGTACGGTCTCAAACCGGCCAACACCATGGGATACGTCGCCATCTCCGCGAAAGCCAACGAGGTGCTCAGCGAGACGACCAACCGTGAGGGCTTCAAGAAGACCCCGCACTATGACAACTTCCTTGGGCTCCTGCAGCACTTCGTGAGAACCGCGAACAACGCTCAAGGCATTCTTCGTCGGGCTTGGGTTGACTACAGGAAGCAGCACGCCAAAGCCGCAGCCGGCTTCGAACCGGAGGCGACAGCCGACCGCATCGCGTGGTACGTCGGCGAGACGCTCAAGAGGGCGGGAGGCTACACGGAGTCCTTCGTTGGCATCCGGCGGTCACTGGAGGACGCGGCTTCGGACACGGACAAGTTGATCGCGAACATCGCGGGAACGCTGCCTGAGTCGGACCGAAGTCTACGGCAACTGACTGAGGTGCGCGAGAGGGTGACCGGCTGTGTGGCAGACGTTGCCAACATGCTGGGAGTCATCGACGAGTACTCCGCTGAACTGGCGAAGCTAAAGGTGGACAGCCAGGTACTTGTGTCCGAGATCGAGTCGCTTCAGGAGCGCCTGGCGGACATGTACGAGACGGTTAGCCTCGGGCTAACGGCCGAAGCTCTGTCCCACGAACTGCAGAACATTGCCGCCGGGCTGGCGGCGCGCGCTCACGATGTCGCCGCACACCTCCGCAGGCAGGGCGAACCGGACCGCAGGCTGCTCGCATTCGTCGAACACGTCAAGAGCACGGTTGCGGCCATGCGGAAACAGCTCAGCCATCTGGCGCCGTCCCTGAGGTACGTGCGCGAGCAACGGGAAGACATAGGTCTCCGGGCGTTCCTGCTGGATCTGTCGGACTACTACGCTGCCAGATTCCAGCACAAGTCCATCGGGATGGAGGTCGCGACAGTCTGTGTCGATGACTTCTACGCCATGGGCGCCGATGGCGTGGTCGAAGCCTGTACCGCGGATCCAGCCGCCAAGCAGCGGGCCCTGCAGGCGAGGGGCATCGCCGAAGAGACCCCCGAGGAGGTCTGGCAACAGGAGGTCCGCGATGGCTGGACCGGTCTCGATTCCGCTGCCCGGACCAGGGTCATTTCCGAACTGCGGCGTGGTGGCGAGGCGGGTGCCGTCGATGGGGTCGCAGCCTCCGCGCTGACCGAGTTGCTGACGGGTATCCCATTCCATCAGTTGTCCATGGGTGAATGGCGAAGCAGGAAGGAGGAGTTCGCCGGGTCGGACGCCGACGGGGGTCTGCTTCTGCTGTTTGACGAGAACTTCGAGCGCGAGGGACTCGGTGAAAGGGACGGCGTCATCGAGGTAGTCAAGTTGCTCGCGGACAAGCAGAGAACCACGCCGGTCTACTGCGGGCTGCTTACACACAAGTACGAGCCGGATGGGGAGGTGCCTCAGTGGGAGGCGACCATCGAGGCGGAGGGACTGGATGGGAACCAGCTCATGGTGATCTCAAAGCGCCGCCTGAAGGGCGATCCCATGGGCTTCGCTCGTATGCTGAAGTTGCTGGCGCTGGCGCCGCAGTGCGACCAACTGCTGAACCGCGTCGCTGGCATCATCGAGACTGGGGTCAAGAGCGCCCTGGCGGAGTGCCGCAAACAGGTTAACGTTTACGACTTCGAGCACCTCGTGTTCGAAGCGTCACGCCGAGAAGGCGTGTGGGAACCAGACACCTTGGTACGGATCCTCAGGCTGTTCCTGACTGAACACGTGCGCACCGAGGCTCTGGTCAACGCCGAGGTCTGTGATCTCGCCTCCAAGATCCGGGATGTGAGCCTGATCGGTACCGTGTCCGGGGGCGCCACGCGGCACGAGTCTTGGCGAATCCAGCGACGGGAGATGTACCTCGAAGGCGTGGCGCTGAACAGACTGCACCTGCCGCTTGACCTCGGCGACATTTTCTGCCGCAAGGGCACGAACGGCGGAAGAGACCGGCTCTACATTCTGGTCGGTCAGCCGTGTGACCTGATGGTCCGCACCGATGGGAAGCGCAGGTACCGCGTCTACGAAGCCAACCTGCTGGAGGTCCAAGACGCCCAGGACCAAACCGGCAAGCGCGAGGTCGAGGGGGCAGTTCTCGTCGAGATCCTCGCCAAGCCGGGTACTGGCACGCATGAACTGCGCTACTGGGACGATGCCGATGGGCATTCATGGTGTGTCAACCTGAGGGCCGTGCATACGGTGAAGCTCTGGGTGCTGGATCTCTGCGTGTTCCGGGAAGACGGCAAGGGTGCCATGGGCCTCGACGACGCTCTTCCCGACGGACTGATACCGGCATGGCAAGAGCGGTTCTCGTTAGTTCAGAAAGAGGTCCGCAAGGCACTCGATGCGGATGAGCGTCACGCCAAGGCCAACATGCCCGCCAACGATTCGGCACTCCGCCCCGCGGCGATCACAAGCTCGAACGATGCAAAGTTCTACGGAACGGCAGACAGGGAAGCGAAGAGCGTTTCCTTCGGGATCGAGAGAATCGCTCGGTATCAGCAGCCATTCACTGGCGGCCTGCTCCGAGACTACGCACGTCACATCGCCCGTGAGGCGTACGAGGTGGACATCGGCCGGGTCGATGATGGCGCGGCCGGAGAGTGACGGGATTCCGTCGGCGCATGCGTCCCCGCAGCTCAACTGCCTGACTGGACACCTCGAACGCACGCATAGACTGGCCGAGACGCGGTCGAGCCACCGCGGCGAATCGAGTGGTTGGGCGGGTCCAGTTCATAGATCCCTGATGGCGCCGCGATTTGTGTGGTGGCACATTGCGAACACGGTCGTGTTCTTCTGTCCGAAACGACCATCTTGGCAAACCTCAGGGCTGCCGCCCGACACACCGTTGGAACGTGACGAGACCGCGCCCCGCAGACGAGCCGGCGCGCGGTCTCCCTCCCGGCTGATTTCCCAACTGCCATGAGGATCTGGCACCGTCGCTTGCCATCGACCGGCATCCCCGGCTGCTACCTCCCCCGTCGAATCTTCGCCGCCCGGTCCGTTGCCACCTCATCGGTCGTCAGCACCAGCTTGCCGCCCTTCGCGACGGCCTGTTCCGTCTTCGCCGGTGTGCCTTGCCACGTGTCCCACCATTCCACCTGGTAGGCGCCGTCGGCGAAGCCTTCAAGGGTAACGCGGGCCGGGGGAACGGGAGCGACCGGCGCCGCTTCGCCGGTTTCCTGGCGGTGGTGGTTGAACCACGTGCTCTCGCGGTTCTGCACCCAGACCAGCGCCATCTCCGGCGAACGGATCGCCGCCACCAACAGGTCGGGGCGGTCGATGACCAGGCAGCCGGTGAAGGCGTACCGGTTGATCCGCATCCAGTCTTTGCCGAGGTTCTCGACCTTCATCCGGTGGTTGCCGGCAGGAATGTCCACAGTCACGTCTTCGTCGTAGACCGATTCCCACAGGTTCCACTGCCGCTGGAACTTCCACTCCTTGCCGAGGTTCTCGCCGCAGGGGAACTCGCGGTCCAGCTTCAGTTGATCATCCACCCAGATCTTCAGGTGCCCCGAGTTGGACACGCGGCCGACGCCGATGAGGAACTTGCCCGGCTGCGGGTAGTTGACGGCAAACGTCGGCGGGTTGACCAAGTCCTTGTGCCCCTGCCCCTGGAGCAACTCGTGGATCGAGCCGGCGTCGTTGCCGCTGCCGTCCGGTCTGACGCTGAACTCATTCACCTCGGGCTTGCCCCATTGGCCGACGGGAGTCAGCACAATGTCTCGCACGATCGGCACGGCGGGCGGCGCGACGTACTCGGCCGGGGCGGTCGTCACCTGCTCCCACTTCGTCGTGCCAAAGGGCACGTCCCTTACGAAGTTGGCGATGGCGGTGAAGTGGAAGTACAGGTCCTGCGGCTCGATGTACTTCTCGTGCCACCATGGCATCGGGATGCCGCAGCAGCCGCTGCACACCGATGCCCAGTTAGCGTTGTGCAGCGCCCAGCCTTTGGGGTCCTTGTCGGCCGTGGTCGAGTGGCTGCGGATGCCGAACTCGCCGAAGACATGGGGCTTCTCGAACCGGCTCCACTGGTGCAGGCCGTAGTCGCGGACCTGCTCGGCGACGTTGGCGTCGTTGTTGGTGTAGCAGTGGGTCTGGACAATGTCCATCTCCGGGATCTGCCAACACGCTTCGGGTCCTGTCTTGCTCCACCAGCTTGTGGTGATCAGGTGGCGGTACGGGTCCAACGGGGCCAGGTAGGTCGCCATCTCGCGGTGCCAGGCGATCTTCCTCTCTTCGGTCGTGTCGGCCCAGCCCTCGAACTCGTTGCCGAACTCCCAGCACAGCACGTTGGGCGAGTAGCTCCACCGGGCGATGGTGTAGCGCAACCGCTTCTTGTAGAGCGCCCGCGCTTGATCGTTGGTGAACCAGTCGCTGACCGTGGCGCACGGACCGCCATTGGCCTGGTTGAATGGGTTCGCCTTCCACCCGTCTTCGCGGAAGTCCTGATGGGTGTCCATGCAGAGCATGTAGTAGAAGTCCAACTCGGCGCCCAGGTCGAGCATGGCGTCCAAGCGTGCCGCCTCCGCCTGCCGGTACCAGCCCAGTTTGCTCTCCCACTCGATCCCCAACCCGCTGCGCGACATCCACCACCGGTTGTAGTTCTCGCCCTTCGCCGCCATCTTGCGAATCGCGTCCTCCGCCAACTGGCCGGACGAGTGGTAGATCGGCAGGTTGTGACCGATGGGCACGAAGCCGGCGCCGCTGTCGAACTGCAGGTAGTGCGGGTCCTGCCTGCTCTGGCGCAGGAAGCCCTTGCTGGGGCCGGCCTGCACGGTGAACGGGCCGACGTCCTTGGTGACCGTGCCCGAGCGATCCTTGGCGACCAGCCGGCAACGGAGCGGGCCCACCTCCGTCGCGGCAAGACGCACCACCCATCGGCCGTTGCCAACAGGTACCATGATCTCCGCGCCGTCACGCACTTCGCGTTTCTGATCCACGAGGAAGAACCCAGGCTGCTTCAGCTCCCTGCCCGAGGCAGTGCTGATGAGGGCATCGAGCGTAACCTCGTCCGGGTCGTACGGGTTGTCCCAGGTCGCCTTCAGGTCGACGTTCAGCTCCAGCTTTCCGTACTGGACGACCGTGTCGTTGGCCGGCGTGACGCCGGCGATCTCCAGCTTCTCGCGGCGTGGCTTCACGTCGCCGGGGAACTCCGTTGGCATTTTCTCGAAGCCGATCTTCAGCGTCGCCTTCCCCTTCTCTCCGACCGCGAAGTCTGCCGGGATCAGGTTCATCTCGACCCCGTGGCTCTTCTCGCTGATCCGGCTCCTCATGCTGCGGAACCCGTTGCCTGCGAAGGTCGCCGCGGCGCCGGCGCCCAACCCAATCAGGAGCGAGTCGCACATCCCGTCCACCGCCGTACCCACCGGCCCGTGGGCAGTCGGCCGAGCGTAGACCTGCTCACCGGCGAACGCCTGCCGATCCACGATCAAGGTGCACCAGACCCCCGAGGTCAGCTTCAGCGCAGCCGTCTTCTCCGTCTCCAGATGGACGGTGACGCCCTCGGTTGTCGGTTCGAGGGCGAGCTCGTACTTCATCGGCGCCGCCCTCTCGCGCGTCACCCACGTCCCCGTCTGCCGAAGCCAACCGCGGTCGTCGAGCACGGGGCCCGTCGCCACCTGACCTCCGTCCAGTCGCTCGTAGATCCAATTGTCGTGCCAGAGAAAGATCGCCACACTGACGCCCGGCTTGTCCGCCGTGCTGACCGACAGCGTGCCCGGCGCCGTGTAGACGAGCTGCTGCGGTCCGTGGGTCAGCACGAAGCCCTTGCCTTGCTGCTGCCATTGCTGGGCGGCAGCGGGCGAGCTGTTGGTGAGGAGGGCGGCGAGGGGAAGGATGGGCATGTACATGGGAGGACCTCCGAGACTCGTGAGACGGCAAACGACTTCGAGTGAGTGCGGTGCTACGGAACGCATCGCGATCGAGCAAGAACAGTCGCACCGGCGCGTTACCTGCACGCGCCAACAACCTCCCCGGCGGTCACCACGCCTTCGGCGAGGTCTGGCTGCAGCCCTTCCGCCACAAACAGGCCGGTCACCACGTGGGCGTAGGATCGCGCAAAGGGAAGACGCTCGATCTTAGCTGACAGTTCGCGCCGGAGGTGATTGGCCTCTTTGTCGGTGAGCCGCAGCGTCGCCTCACCGACAAAGAGGCACGTCCGGTCGACTGACTCAGCGACCACGTCCACCTCCAGCGGTTGCCGGTCCGTTCCCGGCCCCCACCAGCGACTGGCTGGGAGCCATTCGTCTCCGCCGAGGTGGAGGTGCGGGAACGACTGCCGCGCCAGCTCCTCCCAAGTCTCGGCAACGTGCCCGGCGAAGTCGCAGCAGATGTCTTTGGACACCTGCTCCACGAAGCCGGCGTCGAGCCGCGAACGGTTTGGCTCGACGAACCGGAACCAGAAGGCAAGGAACGGATCATCGAGCCGGTACAGCGTGCGTTTGCCGGACCGCTCCGACGCGCCGAACGGCCGCTCCCGGCGGACGAAGCCAAGCTCGATCAGCCGCTGGAGGGGACGGTTCAGGGAGGTTGCAGGCTTGGCGAGCCGAGCGGCGATCTCAGACACGCGATTGCACCCCGACCCGATCAAGGCGAGGATCGAGGCGGCCTGGGCCGTGTCGCGCATGTCGTCCATCAGCAGGCGACGAGGCTCGTCGTGAAGAACGCCCAGCGGGTCGAGCACGAGATCCGCCACGCTCTCCCACGTGACTGTGCCCTTCTCCGCTGCAAGCTCCCAGTACCGGGGTACGCCCCCCCATACCGCGTACGCCTCAAGCGTCTCTCTCGGACTCGCCAGACCGAGGGCCTCGCCAAGCCAGGCGGCCCCCAAGGGCTTCACCACGATGATCTCCTGTGCCCTGCCGTACAGAGGAGCCGAACCGTCCAGGAGCAGTCCCTGCATCATCCGTTGTGACGACCCACACACGAGGAGGTCCAGTTTGCGTGGGCGTGCCTGGTCAATCAGGCGCTGGAGCAGGCTGGGGATCTCCGGGCTGCTGTTGACGAGGTACGGGAACTCGTCAAGCACCAGCAACGCGCCCGGAGGCGCGTCCTGCCACCAACGCTCGAACAGGCTCGCCCAGTCGGGGTACACGACTTGGTCCATCCCGGGCGCGAGCTGCCCCATGCACGCCGCCAACGCTACCCGCTGCAACGGTGGTTCACGTTCGTCGCTCACGAAGTACACGCTCCCTTGGCTGGGAAGCGTCTCCTGGATCAGGCGGGACTTGCCGCATCGACGGCGGCCGTAGAGGCAGCAGAACGTGCTGGCCGGGTCGCTGAACAGGCGATCCAGACGGCTCTTCTCTTTCTCCCTGCCCAGGAAGGCGAGCTTCATGGAGCGACTCCTCGGTTCGGCGCTGCCAGGCCGCAAGCGCCCACGGCGTGCAGATATTATGCAGCCACTACATTATGTTCCTGCTGCATAATATCCGCAATGGCGCCCCACTCAAGCTGGCGGAGGTTGAGCAGGATTGCCGTCAGCACCCCAGGTCTATCACCAGAGCGGTATCGATCCCCAGGCAGTCCCCAATCTTCCGGATCGTCTGCGCGCGGTGGCCGATGCCCAGCGCAAAGTGATGCGTCGGGCCCGCCGCCACCCAGCGCTTGAGAAACGTGCGGACATCCGGCTTGAAGCGGCCGTGGGTGTTGGTGTTGCCGGTGGGCGGAATGGGCCAGCGGATGGATTCGCCTTCGGCGACGACGAACTTCAGCGTGCCCTCGGCTTTGACACCGATGCTGAGCATGGTGATGGGACCTTCCTTGATCCGGAACTCGACACTGGCGCCGGAGCCGGGCTTGCCGTGGTACTTGCTCAGGCTGCGCAGGACGGGCTTGCCGTCGGCGATGTTGAGGTGGTGGGGGCCGTCGTGGCCGACTAACACGGAGTCGCGGCCGAAGTCGATGGGGTGGAACTCCGCGAAGCTGCCGCCGATGTCCAGGCGGTCCATGATGAGCATGGCGACGCATGTCTTCAGGTCGTACTCGCCGCACATGGGGAAGCCGGCGGCGCAGAGCAGCGAGTTGCCGACGATCAGGTTCGTGACGACTTTCCGCATCTCGGAGCCGGCTTCGGCTTCGTAGTAGTACGCCAGCCCATCGAGGTTCTTCTCGGCGATGAAGGCATCCAGCGCCACCGACACCCGGGCCGCGGTCTCCAGGTCTTCGTCACTGAGCTTGCTGGTCAACGGGTCCGACACCGGGTCGGGCGCGTCGAAGAAGCCCAGTAGTTGCTCCTTCTTTGCGGCGACGGCCGCCGGGGCGGTCTGCCGGTACTGCTGCAAGATGTCATCCGGCTCGCACAGCACCACATGACTACCGACCGCCGCTGTCACCGCAGTCGGATCAACGTGCATGTCGAGCATCGCTTCCAGCACGTGCCCCATCAGGCCGAGCCGCGCCCGCTTGAGATCGTGCAGCACCTTCGCAATCTGGCACCACTCCGCGATCTCGGTGTCCGCCACGGGATCGTCGTGCAACATGCCCAGAATCACCGGCGGCGCCGGCCGGCCCAGGCGCACCGCCACACCTGTGAACTCCGGCACCGAACAGAAGTCGTCGTTGCAGAGCTGCATGTACGTGTTGGCGCGCTCGTAGTCCATCGCTGCCAACGGCTGCAGCGCCACCAACACAATGGGCACATCCAACTCCCGCGCCAACACGCCAAAGGTCGACGACGTGGCGTAGGTCACCATGTCGATGAACAGCAAGTCGAGATTCGCTGCCTTGATCTCCGGCAGCACCGCGTACGCCGGTTCGGCCCGGTCGAGCATGCCGAAGCTGGTCACGCTGACGCCGTGCCGTTCGACCTTGCCGACGAACACGTCGAGCTTGCCCAGCAATCCACCAAGCAGTCCGTCGAACTGCCCCCAGTACGTATGATGCCCGACGGCGACGACACCGACGTTGGCGGTTAGGGGTTTGCGGCGCTCGATTCTCATGCCTCACGTCTCCAGTCTCGACGGAATCACGGAGATCTCTGAACAGCTCCGGCTACACCCCTACCCCGGAAGACGCCCAGCACCGTAGGGGCAGACCTGCGCGTCTGCCCCGGCTGGGCGGGCACGCAGGCACCGCCCCTACGCCGTGGGGCCGCATCCTCGAAGGAATCGCACATGTTGGCGCTTCGCTTGAGCACCACGGCGGATGCGAACACTACAACTGGACGCCCGAACTTGTTCGGGGCTCAGTGCAGGCCGTACCCCAACAAGTTGGGGCGTCCTGAGTCGCTACAAGAAGGGGATTGCAGCAATGATAGCACACCAGCACGAGCCACCGAGTAGGGTCCGGACTCCCGGAGCATTCGGCTGCGCCGGCCCCAGTCGGCGGCGAGTCGAGGGCAGCCGATCCAGTCGCGCCGTGCAGGGGCAGTCCTTCGCCAGTGCATGAACTACAATGGCAGCTTCGCCGCAGGCTGTCGCTCCGCGCGGCCTCTGCTCGACGTGCGCCCTCTACCGGAACTGGCTCCGGCGCGGATCATGGTTGCCGGCGGCAGTCAGGGCGGCGGGCTACTCATGGTGCTGGCCGGCCTGGACAAGCGCGTCGCCTTCGCTGCGCCGGCGCACAGCGGCCTGTGCCGGCTCGACTGGACGGTTCTGCACAAACCGGGCTTCTGGCCGTTTGGCATGGAGACCCCACCCGCCGGCTAGACCACGGAGGAGTTCCTGAAGACGCTCTCGTACTTCGACGTCGCCAACTTGACCCCGGACATCGCCTGCTCGGTGGCAGCAGAGGTCAGCCTGCTGGACACCGTCACAGCCAGCGGCAACCAGATGTGTGCCCTGGCTCACGTCAAGTCCGGCCTGCTGAAGCTGATCTGTGACCCGTGGGTGAGCCATGCCTCCAGCCCCGACGGCCAGCGGCGCAGGGGCGAAGCTGTTGCGCGTTGGTTCCAAGGCGAGCCGCCGGTGAAGCAACCGGCCAAGTGATCGGAGTACAGAGGAGAACCGTATGCAGGAGAGCCCGTTCGGCGCTGCCCTGGAGGCGCGGACGCCCGCAGCCGCGCAGGAGGGCTGCAGTTGGTGACCGGTGGCTCACCTTCACCGGCTGCACCGCCTCAGAGCCCCTACGCCGCCTTCCGCGAGCCGGCCTTCTGCCGTTTCATTCTCGGGTCTCAACTCGTCCAGATCGGCAAGTCGGCACAGGGTCTGGCGATTGGCTGGGAGATCTATCAGCGCACGGGCGAGCCGAGGCAGGTGTATGGGTTTGTGGCAGTGGGTCCGTCGGGCGAGTGGCCCACTGCGGAGGACTTCGCAAAGCTGCGCCCCGTCGAGAAGGGCCCGGCGTTCGGGACGTTCGAAGAAGCGAGCCGCGCTGCGAACGACTGGCCGCTCTTCCGGCACGACGCCGCGCGCAGTGGCGCTACTCCAGCGCTGATCCCGCCGGAGTTGAAGGAGAGTTGGCGCGAGCAGGTGGCGTCTCCGCCTGGCGACGACAAGGTCGCCGAAGCCTGGAAGTGCCAGGGCGCCTCGTGCCTGAGCGCTCCCGTCGTAACCGAAGGGCTTGTGTGCGCGGCGAGAACCGACGCCGGCCAGGTGGTGGCCCTGGACGCAACGACCGGCAAACAGGCGTGGTGCGTTTCCCTGGGCAGCCGCATTGACTCGCCGCCGACACTCTACCGTGGGCTCTGCTTCGTCGGCTGCCACGAGGGGTACCTGTATGCCCTGCGCGCCTCCGATGGGCAACTGGCTTGGCGCGTACGCATCGCGCCTTGGGAACGCCGGATGGTAGCCTTCGGCATGGTCGAGTCCGTCTGGCCCGTCGTGGGCACAGTCGTCATTCACAACAACGTCCTGTATGCGCACGCCGGCCGCACGTCGGAGTCGGACGGCGGTATCGCGGTCGTTGCGCTGGACCCGGCAACCGGCCGGCAGCTCTGGGGCAGAGCCAGCGCTCCGGGGCCGCTCCACCAGAACGACCTCCTGCGCTACGACGCTGGTGCACTGCTCTGGAATCATCTGGCGCTCGACCCGAACAGCGGCGAGGGCAACTTGTCGGTCGGACCGTCACGCGATGACTCGCAAGGGGGAATGCTGGACGGTACGTGGACTGCCGTCGGCAAGCGGCGCGCCGGGAACGCGTTTCACCTGGGCCGCGTGACTGCGGACCTGCTGGCGTGGGACAACAAGCTCGTGGTCGGACCGGCGTTCGCAATCGGTCTCGACAAAGCCCTGACCGCCCCCGAGCTGAAGCCCGAAGACTACGTGTGGAAGGCGCCTCTCCCCAAGAACTACCAGGTGGAAGCCGTGGCGTTGACCGGCAACGCCGTCCTCTACGCCGGGCGCGATACACAAGCCAGCGACCCGGCGCAAACCGGCTTCCTCTGGGTGGCTTCCCTCGCTGACGGCACGAAGCTGGCTGTGTACAACCTCCGGGCAATCCCGACGTACGATGGAGTGGCGGTTGCCAACGGGCACGTCTACGTCTCGCTGCAGGACGGTACGCTGTTGTGTTTCGGGTGAGGCAACCGGGCTATCATAGGGACTCATGTCCTCGCTTCACCTGAACGGACTGACACGTGAAAACGCCAAGGGAGGTCCTGCAACCGTGAGAAGGCAGAGCCCCGAGCAGACAGCACCGCGCAAGGAGCGTCACCCCCAACGGCCGGCCCGAATTCGCCGGGCCGGCAAGTGCCTCAGCCTGCTCGCTGCCTCCATCGCAGTGCCATTCGTGCTGCTCTCCGTCTTCGCCGCCGATCGACAGATCAGCCCGGACCAGCCAAACACGGTCGCCTTCACTCCGCAGCAAGCGCAGTTCGTGCGACTCGCAATCCACCGGTCCTCGGGCAACCAAGCGTGCATTGACGAGTTGGAGGTCTACGGCCCCAGCGGGAAGAAGAACCTGGCACTGGCCAGCGCTGGCGCCAAAGCGATGGCGTCCTCCTGCCTGGTCGGGTATGCGGCCCACCAGGTGGCGCACCTGAACGACGGCCGGTACGGCAACGACTTCAGTTGGATCGCCGCGAGTGACGGCGAAGAGTGGGCGCAGGTTCAACTGCCGGAGGCGACCGAAGTCGCCAGGGTCGTGTTCTCACGCGACCGAATGGGGCAGTATGGAGATCGCCTCCCGGTCCATTGCGAGGTGCTTCTCTCCGCAGACGGAAACCAGTGGAAGTCGGTGGCGAAGCTCAGTGGCGAGGCGGGGCGGGCGTCGGGTCGCGTGCGCGGCAGCGGCTCGCAGTCGCTGGGGTTCATGCGTCAGCACGCGAAATCAGTGCGGTTGTACATTCTCGGCACCAACGACGGCGCGCCGCCCTCAGTCGATGAGGTCGAGCTGTACGGGCTGGAACCCGGGCTGAACGTCGCCGCGGCCGAGCAGGGCGCGCAGGTGCGCGTGTCGTCGGCCGCTCGCGGCAAAGCGAGTCTGCTGAACGACGGTGAGTTCGGCGATGCACAGTGCTGGACGGCGGCCCGGCGGAACCGGCAGTGGGTGCAGATCGACTTCCCTAAACCGACCGAGGTCTCGTCGCTTGTCTTCTCGCGCGACCGAGGCGGCTTGCAGGCCGGCGGCGTGCCCAGCGTCGTTGAGGCGCAGCTCTCGATGGACGGGAACTACTGGAAGACGGTAGCCGAGCGCGGCCGCCCCGTGGTTCCGTCGCCGCCCCCGGCTCCCACTGCGGGCGGCCCAGAGGTCGCAGCCGCCGGAAGCCTGGATGCGCCCAGGGCGGACGAGCTCGGGTTCGCCAACCTCGCGCTGGGCCCCGACGCGAAGGCCGCCGCTTCGTCGCTCCTGCCAGGCTTCCCGGGCCGCCACGAGATCGCCCACCTCAACGACGGGCATCTGGGGAACGGCAAGAGCTGGATCAGCAATGGTGAACCCTCGTGGGCGGAGATCGACCTGGGTGGAACGTACTGGATCTACAAGGTGGCAACTGGGAGCGACAGCTCCGGGCAGTACACCGACCGAGCGGCGACTGACTTCCGCGTGCTGACGGCGACACAGGATGCGCCGGATTCCGAGGCAAAGACCTGGACCACCGTCGCGCGGCAGGGCGGCTCCGCGCCGCTTCACACGCGGACGGAATTCCGGTTCAAGCCCGTGCAAGCGCGGTGGGTGCGTGTCGCCCTCGACGCCGCCAACCAGTCGCAATGCCGCCTGGACGAGATCGAGGTGTACGGGCAGAAGGACCGGCTGCCGCTGGACAAGCTCGGTCCGCTTCCCGACCACCCGTCGGGTGTGCCACTGCGCGATTACGAGCGGCAGCTTCGAGTGGCATTTCTCGGCGAGGAGTACGCCTGGCTGAAGACGTACGGCCGCGCCGACATGGACCCGCGGCTGACGGAGTACGTGCGCGTGTGGGAGTACCCGCGGCACGTCGGTGACGATCAGTTGCCGCTGCCGCCGCTGCCTTCCGCGCCCAAGCTCGACGGGCAGTTGGACGACGCTTGCTGGCAAGCCGCGAGTTGTGGTGTCGTGCGCGTGGCACTGCCGGCGGACTTCGAGCGCAGCCCGCTGGTGGACCAGGTCGTCCATGCCGGCTGGCTGGGCGACGACTTGCTGCTCGGCTTCCAGTTCGACCGGCTGTTGAGCGGCCACCTGGCCGTTGTGTCGACCGACGACTGGCAGGGCTGCGGCGTGATCGCGTGGACGAAGGACGGGCTGGTCTTCAACACGTACACAACGGAAGACGACGGCGGCGGCGCGCGTCTGAAGGTGCGCGAGACGACCCCACTGAAGGGCGCGCTTAGCGACAGCTTCACCGTGTGCGAAGTGCGGTTGCCGCTCAGTCTGTTCCCGCACTGCCGGGAGAAGGGGCTGCGCCTCGGGCTGGGCCTGGGCGGGCGATACACCAGTGAGTTTGGGCGGCCGGTCGGGTTCATGTTCTCGTCGCTGGCGGTCGCCGAGGAGGCAGGCAGCTCAGGCCGGGCGTTTCGGGTGCGGCTGTCTGCGGCGCCGAAAGGACAGCCGGTCACGTTGCGCGGGAATGTCGCTGGGCTTGACGGCGACTTCACGCTTGCACCGGGCCAGTCAAAGGTAGTCGAAGTCCCGACCGAGCGAGGTCCCCTCGGACCGCAGCGCAACCTGACCCTCAACGACGACAGCGGCGAGTGTTACTCGCTGCATCTGCTCCGGTACGACCCACTGGAGCGCCCGCTGACGCTGATGGCGGAGCTGGCGGACCGGCTCGAAGCAAAGGGGCTGGATGTCGGCACGGAGCGCAAGCAGCTCGCCCAACTGCTCGCGACGCAGACGCAATCGCTCAGCGCGGCGCCACCCGACCGGGCCGCCGAGCGCGAAGCGTCCTTCCAAGCACGCCTCGCCAAACGCCGCCTGTTGCTGCGCGACCCCGACCTGGCGCCGCTGGAGAGAATCCTCTGCGAGAAGCGCCACAACTTCGAGCCCAGCCACAACTACAGCGTGCTGCTGGACTCCGCCGGCGGCCCGGGCGGCAGCGTGAACCTGCTGGAGATCCCCCGGCGAGCCGGCCGCCTGGAACCGGGCGAGGCAATTGCGCGGAAGCTGTTCGACGCCGGCACCGGCATCGCGCGCAACCCGATGGCCAGCTTCGACCTCAGCCGCGTCTACTTCGGCTACTGTAAGACCAAGGGCGACTACTACCACCTCTACAGCATGAAGCCCGACGGCAGCGCCCTGAAGCGGCTCACCGACGGCCCGTTCCATGACTACTGGCCGTGCCCACTGCCTGACGGCGGCTTGGCGTTCATCACCACCCGCTGCAAGTCCCGCTACCTCTGCTGGCGGCCGCAGGCTGCGGTGCTGTTTCGCATGGATGCCGCCGGCAACAACATGCGCGCGCTCTCATTCGCCAACCTGACTGAATGGGCACCCTCGGTGATGGACGACGGCCGCCTCCTCTGGACCCGCTCGGAGTACCAGGACAAAGGCGCCGACCACGGCCACATGCTCTGGGCGATCCGGCCGGATGGAACCTGCCCGGAGTTGATGTACGGCAATACGCTGGTTCAGCCCAACGGCTTCGCCAACGGCCGCGAAGTGCCGGGCACCGACGAGCTGTGCGCCATCCCCATCTCCCACTTCGGCGACCTCAACGGCCCCGTGGTCCTGATCGACCGCGACAAAGGCCCGTTCGACCCGGCCGCGATCACGACGCTCACCCCGGAAGTCCCGTGGCCGGGCGCACCGCCGGTGCAGGAGTGCTTCCGGGAACCAGTTCCCCTCGCGCGCGACTACCTCCTGTGTGCCCACGCGCCGCTGGATCGGCGGTTCCAGCTCTATGTGGTGGATCGGTTCGGCAACCGCGAACTGCTCTACGGCGACCCAGCAATCTCTGTGCTGTGCCCCACACCGTTCCAGAAGCGGACACTGCCGCCGGTTCTGTCCGACGCAGTGGACAGAGCGGACGCCGCAGACGGGCAGGGCGAGTTCTTCCTCACCGACGTCTACCGCGGGCTGGAACCGTACGTCAAGCGTGGTCAGGTCAAGTGGCTCCGCGTCTGCCAGGAGGTCCGCGCCAACCTGGACCGACTGCCCACCGGCGAATACCGCAACGACCACCCGGAGTTCATGGACTGGTACGCCACCCCGGTGCACAAGGTAAGCGGCCCGTTCGGCTGGACGTCCTACGTCGCCAAAGCATCGTGGGGTCTCGTGCCTGTCGCGGAAGACGGCTCTGCCCGCTTCACCGCCCCCGCCGGCAAAGTGCTCTACTTCGAGGTGCTGGACGAGCACTTCAACGAGCTGCAACGGATGCGCAGCGTCGTCCAACTCCAGCCGGGGGAACGGCGAAGCTGCATCGGCTGCCACGAGTCCCGCAATGACGCGCCCCCCACGACTGCCTTCCCCAAGTCGCAGAGCTTGGTCCAGCGCCGAGTTGCCTCGTGGGAAGGCAAGTCCTTCTCCTACGAGCAGGACGTCCAGCCCGTGCTGGACAGGAACTGCGTCCGCTGCCACGACGCCAAACACCCGTCCGGCATCAACTTAGCCGGCACCCTCGACGCCGACAAAGTGCCCGCCTCCTACCGCACTCTCGTCTCCCGCGGCCTGGCGCACTACGTGGACTGGGGCTACAAATCTAGCCCGGAGAAACTTGCCCCACGCACCTTCGGCACAGTACGCAGTAAGCTCTTCAAGGTACTCGAAGCCGGCCACCACGAGGTGACACTGACCCCCGACGACCTGCTGCGGTTGAAGACCTGGGTCGACCTCAACTGCCCGCTGTGGCCGGATTACATGAACCGCGAGCTGCGCCCGGGACCGGCGCAGCAGGTGGCGAAGGCGGAGGGAAGGAGATGAGGTGACCGCGCCTCGGCGTGTTCTCGGCGGCCCACAGTGGCACGGGAACTACTTCTCCGCCATCAACTCCTCCACCAGGAACTGTGCCTTCGCCGGGACGAGACGCCGTGGGTAGTAGGTCTTGATGGTGGTGAACACCTGCTCGGGTGAACCCAACCCGAGGTGCTCGATGAGGAACTGCACATCCTCGAGATCGTGTGAGTCGAACCGCGCGGCGACACACTTCATCGCCAGCATGTAGTCGGCTGTGGGTGCCCAGACGCGGAGGTTGGGGAGATCAAGCACTGCCTGCCGAGGGAGATTCGCGTGGAAGAAGCCCTTTGCGGCATCGTTCAGCCAATCCTCGGGAGCGCCAAGCGTGCCAGCTACTCTCCTGGCGGCCTCCCGGACAGCCGCCGTTGGCTGGAAGATGGCGTCTACGTCCTTGGTCGCCTTCCGGGCCTCGAATACCAGCCACATGACGGCGCCGCCACAGAGGCCCACCTCACCGACCACGTCACGCGCGCACAACTCCGCGTCGAGGGCGAGGAACAGCTCTCTGATTCGATCGGCACTGAGCATGGTCAAGCCCTCTCGAGGAAGTTGCCCAACACGAAGATCCTGCGCTTGCGGAAGTGCGTCGGCGACTCGACTAACGCGGTCGCCTTGAGGTTCTCGATGCCGGAGACGAACCACGGCTCCGGCAATGGCGGCAGTAGGAGGGGGATCCCATGAGCAGTGTACGTCTCACGGAGGCGTTGGCCGCTGGCAACTCTCGGACCGTTCTGAGCACGCCCTAACCTCACGCTCCGCGCGAAGAAGCCGCCTCGCCCCGGTCTCGCCGCGAAGGTCTGAAGGCCCTGAGCGGCAAGGTGCGCATCATCGAGAACTGGCGAGCGTTGGAACAGGCTGAGATGGAGGAAGCTGACTCGACTACCGAGTTGGCTGCTGGGGTGGACAGATCGCGACAGCGCAGGCATGACGAGGACCTGCGTCGGCGACGCACTCTTTCGCCTTGACCAGCTTCGTACCGGCCGCGCAGGACGTGCTCCGCAGCCTCCAGCAGGCGCTCATCGCTCGCGTATGCTATACTCCCCGCTTCCGGTATCGATTAAGACCCACGGAGACACCAACATGGCAAACAAACCAAACCTCCTACTCATCGGCATCGACTCGCTACGTGCCGACCACATGAGCTGCTACGGGTACCCTCGGCAGACCACGCCGCACATTGACCGGTTCGCTGAGGGCGGCACGCTGTTCGAGAACACCTTCAGCGCTTACGTCCCCACCACGCCGGGCTACGCCTCGATGTTGACGGGCATGGACTTGTTCAGCACGCAGGTGGTCGCACTCCGACACCAGGGAGAGATGCGCGCGGAGGTGAAGACCCTCGCCGAGATTCTGGGCGAGGAGGGGTACAACACGACCTCCGTGGGCTTCCAAGGCAATCCGGCTGCCCGCGGGTTCGACAACTACCTCAACTTCGCCGGGTGGGGGAGCTGGAGCGAAGGCCGCAGTCCGAAGGCGCAGAACCTGAACGACGTCGCCATTCCCGAGCTGGACCGGCTTGCCGGTGACGACAAGCCGTTCTTTCTGTTCCTCCGCCACATGGACCCCCATGCGCCCTATCTGCCGCCGGCGCCCTATGAGCGCGCATTCTACCACGGCAACGAGTGCGATCCAGCGAACAAATCCATGGACCCGGTGAGGACCTTCAAGCCGTTCTGCGACTTCTTCGCCTGCTGGATGCCACCGGGCATCAGCGACAAGGACTACGTCATCGCCCAGTACGACGGCGCAGTTGCCTACATGGAGGCGGCGATCCAGACGATCTTCACTGCGCTCGAGACCCGCGGGATCCTCGACGACACCATCGTGGTCCTCAATGCCGACCACGGCGAGACGCTCTACGACCATGAGTGCTGGTTCGACCACCACGGCACGTACGACAACGTGTTGCACATCCCGCTCATTGTCCGGTATCCCGCGAAGGTGCCGGCCGGGCAGCGGCTGAAGGGCTTCAACCGCCAACAGGACTTGGTGCCGACGCTGCTGGAGCTGGCGGGGATTGAGACCGGCATCCAGTTCGACGGCCAGAGCTTGATGAAGCTGGCCCGTGGCGAAGCGGCTTCCTTCGACAGCGGGTTCTACATCACCGAGTGCACCTGGCAGCGCAAGCAGGGCTGGCGGACCCCTGAGTGGAAGCTCATCGAGGCGCTCGAACCCGACTTCCACTTCAAGCCGCCGGTGGAGTTGTACAACCTCGTCGAGGACCCGGGCGAGAACAACAACCTCGCCGACCAGTGCCCCGAAGTTGTCGAAGTGCTGCAGACGCGCATGAATGCCTGGCTCGCGAAGCGCGAGCAGGAGACCGGCCTGCCCAACCCAATCCACCACCAGGGCGACTGGCACGGCCACCAGGGCGTGGGCCCGTTCAAGACCTCTCAGCAAGCCTACGACACGCTGCACATCGGCGACCCAGGCCAGGCGGCGAAGCTGCAGGCGGAGGCGAGGAAGTAACGACATTTGGCAGGAAGAAACCGGGCAGAAACACGAGGGGTGCGGAGCTCTGGAGCGCCGTCTTCCTGCCATCCACTCTTCTGCCAGTTCTTTCGGAGGAAACAGAAATGCTCAACGTAGCCATCGTCGGCGTGGGGAACATCGGCAACACCCACGGCCGCGAGTACCTGAAGCGAGACGACTGCAAGATCGTCGCGGTGTGCGACCTCCTCCCCGAGAAGGCCGACCAGGCCGGGAAGGACTACGACGCCAAGGCGTTCTACTCGATCCAGGACATGCTGAACAGCGGCATCGAGATCGACGCTGTCAGCATGTGCACCAAGGGCGAGGAGAACGGCGGCGATCACTACCAGGCGACGATGGAGCTGCTGAACGGCGGCCTCCCGGTGCTCGGCGAGAAGCCCATCTCCAACTCGATTCCCGAAGCCCGCGAGATGGTGGCTCTGGCAAAGGAGAAAGGGCTGCGATACGGGATCAACCTGAACCACCGCTTCACCCCCGCCGCGGCGCTGGCGAAGCAGTGGGTGAACGAAGGTAGACTCGGCGAGATCCAGATGATCAACATGACCCTGTGGATCAACAACCCCAGCGAGACCTCGCCGTGGTTCCACATCCGCGCCCTGCACCCGCACTCTATCGACGTGATGCGCTACTTCTGCGGCGACGTGGAGAAGGTGTGCGCCTTCTTCAAGCGCGGTCCGAACGCGAAGAACCCCGACGGCCGCCGCATTTGCTGGTCCAACATGCAGCTCAACATGCAGTTCAAGAACGGCATCGTCGGCAACTTGCGCGGCAGCTACGACTCCACCGGACCCGGCGGCGCCTACGGGCTGGAGACGCTCGAAGTCGTCGGCATCGACGCCCGGTTCATCCTCGAAGAAGCCTGCGAGCACCTGACCTTCTGCCCGCGCCTGAGCTTCGAGGCGGTCAAGTACGACTATTTCGGCGGCATGATGGAGTTCGGCCAGACCTTCGGCAGCCGCATCGGCCGTTGGGTGGAGCAGAACCTGGCCGGCGCCGCACCAGAAGAGATCGAGGGCTCCGGCGAAGAAGCCCTGAAGGCGCAGATGGTGATCGAGGCTGCGGTGAAGTCGTGGGAGACGGGCACGGTTGTAACGGTCGGGGAAGCGTGAGCGCCCTCGGACCGATCAGACGGATCCGCCCGATCGGTCTGACAGGACTCAGTCTGGACGCGCGGAGCGTGGCGCCAGCGCGACCAACTGTTGCGCGTTCGCACACACCTTCTCGATAGCCGTGGCCGTAGCCCGCGCGTCGGCTTCGTGGAGGAAGGCCGTGCGCGGGAGGTACACCGCTTCCTCGTCGAACAACCGGTCGGCGCCCGGGTAGCCGCGCGCGTAGTTCGCCTCGACCGCCGCCAGTCCGTCGCGCCGCAGGACCCAGCGCTTCCACTCTCCGCTCCGGAAGAAGTCGTAGCGGCAGGTGGGCGCGAAGGAGCCTTCGTCACACGAGACGTTTTCTGCACGAACGGCTTCGCAGAACAGCGGCCGCGGAATGCCGAGTCGCTCCGGGAGCACGCGGAAGCCGAACTCGGTGCAGCCGTGCGCGGATTGGCGCTCATGTTCCGCGAAGAGCGCCAATCCGTCGCAGCCGTGCACAGCCGTTTCGAGCAAGCGAGCGTTGGCCTGCAACTGCGCCAGCAGCTCGGGGTAGCGACGCAACTGGGCCAATGCAACGGCGGCCGCAAAGGCCGACAACCGACCGTTCCACCCCAGCGCATGCACGTCGTCGTCGCCCGTCAGCTCCGGCAGCAGTCCGCGGGCGCGGAGCAATGCGCACTCGCGCGCGAACCCGTCGTCGTTGGTCACGATCATCCCGCCTTCGCCGGCGCGCAGCGGCTTGGAGAGGCCGAAGCTGAACACGCCGGCGACGCCGTGTGTGCCCACCTTCCTGCCCCGCCACTCGGCGCCGAGAGCGAGGCAGCAATCCTCGATCACCGTCAGCTTGTGCTGCTGCGTTAGGGCGAGCACGAAGTCGAGGTTCTCCGGCCGCCCCCACGTGTGGATGGGGACAAGGAACCGAACGCGCTCCTGTCGTGCCAGCGTCTCCCGAGCCGACGTCTCACAAAGTCCGCCCGTCTCGAGCCGCGCGTCCGCCCAAACCGGCACCCCACCGGCGTGGATCACCTCCACCGATTCGGCGTGGCAGGTATCGACCTGGAACAGCACCTCGTCCCCCGGTGACAGCCCGGCCGCCCGCAGCGCAATGCACAGCGCCATCCCACCGCTGTTGACAGCCACAGCGTGCTTCGCGCCGCAGTAGTCGGCGAAGGCGTCCTCCAGCTCGCGGTGAACCGTGCCTGCCGGCCCAGAGGTCCACGCCTCTGCGTCGCCCGAGTCGAGGACGCGCTTGAGGGCGGCGACTTCCTCAGCGCCAACGGGTGGGTAAGTGGGCAGTTCCCCGCTTCGCACGGGGAGGCCGCCCAGTAGTGCCAGCTCGGGTATGTGTAGAACGCCAGGAATGGCGAGGGTAGGAGCAGGTCCCCCAGTTGTCGATCCCCTGCCCTTCTCCGTGCACCCCGTGTCTGGGTGGTTCCCGCTCATTCGACCGCCAACGCCTCTATCGGGATGAGCGCCAGTTCGCAGTCGTTCAGGTTGCTGCCGACACCAGCCGAATAGATGACGTAGAGCTTGCCGTCATACTCGACGGCGTGTGGGTAGCAGAGGTTCTTATCGACTTCGTCGCCGGCGCCGGGACGGCGCGCGTCGCGGATGCGGAACACGCGACAGAGCAGCTTCTCGCCGGGCCGACTGACGGCGATGGTCAAGGGCGCGCGCGACCGCTGGGGGTGGCGGACCGTGTTGGCGATCAGGTAGCGCTGGCCGGTGCTGAGCTTGCCGCAGTAGGGTTTCGAGCCGGTTAGGGGCAGGTTGCTCTCGATCGAGGGCGTCCAGGTGCGGCCGTAGTCGTCGCTCACGGAGACCGCCGCATACCCGTCGCCCGGCGCCCTCGGCGAGTGGTTGCGCATGACGAGGGTGATCTCGTTGTCGTCGATCCAGCAGGTGGCCTCTGTGTGGATGCGGCCCTGCACGGGGATCTTCACCACGTCCCACTTGGTCAAGTCGTCGCCGTGACTGATCGCGACCGACGCAAGCCAGTTTTCATCGCAGCCGGGCACGAACCAGTTGCCCTCGGTCATCCTCTCCGGCTCGCGCAACGGCCAGATGCCCTTCGCCACGACCCCGCGCGATTCCCAGGCGTTTGTTGCTTCATCCAGCGAGAACGCCTCCATGCCGAGCCCGGCGAATCGCCCCTCGCCTATGCCGAACCGCGCCAGGAACACCCAGAGCTTCCCGCCGTGCTCAAGGAAGACGCCGTGGCTGTGGGCTTCCACCGGCTGCCTTTCGGCATCCCGAATGCCAGGACCGATCGTCTCGAGGGGGCCCCACGTCCGGCCGTCGTCCGCACTGCGCCGGCCCAGGTTGACTTCGGTGACCGTGTTTTCCTTCCCCTTGTTGGCGCCCCAGCAGGTGAAGAGCGTGCCCTTGTGCCGAATGAGCGCCGCGCCGTGGAGCCAGTCGCAACCGTCTACCTGGGGCTCTCGCTTCTTGACGACGCTGAAGCGAATGCCTCCAAGCAGCGGCACTTGGTCCTCTGTCGGCACGTCCCCTTCCCACAGCGGGAAGCGCTCGACTGTCGGCTGTCTCACCTCGTGCTTGTCCGTCACCTCGAACACCCTGCCCTTCACTTCATCTTCTGTCAGCGCCCGGCTCCAGAGGCACACCTCGTCCAGCGCACCAAAGAAGAGCTGCCTCAGGCTGCCGCTATCGTTGACGCCGCCGATGGTCAGGGGCGCCGGGGTGACGGGAAGTGGGGCGCCGACCTCGGCCTTACCTTCGAGCGCACCGTTCACGTAGAGCCGAGCGCGCCCGGCGTCAACGACGGCCGCGATGTGGTGCCAAGTCCCCGGCACCGGCACCGTCGTTCTGACCACAGTCTGCCAGTCGCCGCGCCGCACGTAGAGTCGGAAGAGGTTGTCCCGATCCAGCATCAGCCCCCACTCACGCTGGTTCAGCGCGCACACGTTCTTGGCCACGATCATCTGCTGGGCCCCGAGTTGGTAGGCATTGACCCACGCTGCGACTGAGAAGGTGGCGGCGGGGAAGCTAAGCTCATCAGCCGCTGCCACACTCAGGTAGTCGTCGAGACCATTGCCGAGGAACGCTTTCCCGGTCACGCCCCGCACCGATTGCGCGTTGCCGCAGACTTGGGCAGCGCGCGCCGCGGGCGAGGAGTCGGTGGCGATGCCGCCCGCCTCAGCGTCGAAGGTCCAGTGGCCGACGAGTCCCCGCGCCGGGACAGTGCCAGCCGCGCAGGCTGAGCCCTGGAGCAGCACAGACAGGACGACGATGATGGCCGGGTACAGAAGCATGTCGGCGCACTGAGTTGGCCGGGGCAGAGGCAGTCCCTTCCTGGACGCAGACGCCCCTGTCCGGCAGGTGAACCGGTTTGGGGAGGGCAGAAGGACCGTGCAGCTCCTCCGCCGCCCAGACTGGTTCACCTGCCGGACAAGCCGGACAAGGGTCCCCCGGCGGGCCTGCTACGCCAGCCGTGCGAATCCGCTCTGCTTGACGGCCCCTCCCACACGGCGGGCGGCGTCGCCGGCTCGGGCAGCTTCGCCCAGTTCCGCGAACACCGGATCGGCGGCCGCAAGGTACGCCTCCACGTGCCGCTCTTCGTGAGCCAGGCTTGGGTAGAAGCCGGCGCAGGCGAGGAACCCTCGCTCCAGCATCCGCACGGTCAGCAGCGTCTGCAGCGCGGGATCATCGGGATGGTCGAACCCGAGCTTCACCAGGCAGTCG
>PEVN01000383.1 GCA_002779825.1 Armatimonadetes bacterium CG06_land_8_20_14_3_00_66_21
CCCGCTGCTCTCGAAGCCACCGGACCTGTTCGTGCGCCTGGTCGCTGATCGCGCTCCCGGTCACTGTCGGCGGATACCGCCGGGTGGTCAGCAAGAACTCGCGCAGGTCGGTGGCGTCCTTCGGGGTCAGCTTGCCCTCGAAGAGCGACTCGGCCGCCGCGCCGAACCTGCGAACCCGAACCTGCTTGCCGACCAACGCGGGGAGCACCTTCGAGATGGCGGGAAGGTAGACATTTGTGTAATCGGCGCCCACGCTGTCGGAGGCGTCGAGACCGAGGTCCACGACCTCGGGCGGGCGAGGCACGGCGGCCACGAACAGACCGGCGGCCGCGGCGGCCAAGACGGCCGCGACGACAAGTGCATTGCGGTTCTTCCAGACGAGTTTCATCGCGTGTTCTCCTTCGAAAATGTAGCCCGACGCGCCAGCGGAGGGACTCCTCGCGCCCCGTTGGGCGCGCCCGCTTGGCGCGCAAACGCCCGGCGTTTGATCGGGCTACGTTTCCCCTCGTCGGGGTGCAGCCGAAGCTGCATGAATGATTCCTCTCAGGTGGCAAGCAGTTGCGTTACGGCAGCCGCGAGCTGGCTGGCCGACAGCGTCCTGATCTCGCGAAAGGGCACCCCACGCGCGCGACACGTTTCCACGGCGGCGTTCCGCTTGTCGTGCCCGCAGCAGTCGGTGACTACCAACACGGCGCTGGCGTTGGCCGCCCGGGTGCGGAGGCTCTTCATGGCGCCTTGTGTGCGGCCTTTCTCGCGCTCCGAAGGCACGAAGTCGAACTCGACATTCAACTGTTTGCGCGCCTCCGCCAACGTCTCCCCGCGCCGATTGGGGCCGCCCACTACCAGGACTCGGGGCAGCCGCGCGGCGCTCTTGGGCTGCGCGTCCTGTTGCAGGGCGGAGAAGTCCAGCTTGCGGTGGAGCTGCTCGACCTCCGTTTGGAGCGCCGTCACTGTGGTCGAGAGCGCCTGTTGCTCCGCCTCCGCCGCTTCGGCCAACTGCTGCCAGGTGACGACCTCTGCCCGCCACGTCTGCTCGCACTGTTGCATGGCAGCCAACTGGGCGGCGAGGGTTGCGGAAGACACCGAGTCGCTCTCGGCGCCTGCCGCCTGCGGCGCGCGCATTCCCAGGCAGGCACGCCGGCGGCCAAGACAGCGGCGAGGCAACTCCCGTGCCCACGCTCGAAGGCTGTCGAGAATCCGCACTTGCCCTTCCCTCCGTCCTGTCAAGCTCGTCGTCCGGCTGACCGACACCATCCTGTCACCTCCTGGGGGACAAAAGGAAAGCCCCCGCACTCCTTCGGAGTGCCTCCTGTCGGAGGAACTCCCCGGGAACGCGGGGGCTTCAGCACAAGCCACTCGCTTGATGCGCCCACTTCCGCGCCCCGAACTGCTCCGCTCTTCAGCGGCGGGATACTCTCCTATTCACCCGCAACGAGGGAAAGGTTCCCGGATTCGCCTTCTTCCTGCAACTCCTCGGCTTCCAGGACGGACACCAATACCTGCAAAGCCGGGTTCGTCGGCACGCGCACCGCGAACTCGCCCCTCGAGACGGAGAACGTCACGCAGCCGTCCGCGTCGGTGACGAGATCGGCGAGACGCACGTAGTTCCAGTTCTCCAACCGGTCGACGGACACCGGCACGTTGGGGACAGGAGTCCCCGTTCCGGCAGCGGTCACCCGCAGGCAGAGATCGGCATGGTTGGGGTCTGCGGAGGAAGCCGTCAGATCGACGGTCCAGTCGCCTTGCGTTCGATGGGCGAGGAAGGGGCCGCCGGGCCCTGCCTCGCAGCCTTCCTCGGAGTTGGCGCCCAACGGCAGGCGGTCCCACGACAACCCGACCGTTCGAGCCGCTGCCAGGCCCTGCCCGTCGCAGACCAGCGTCACCGACCACGTTCGGGCGCGGGTCGCGGCGTTGGCCGCCTTGTTGCACTCGGGGCAGCCTGCAAGGTGGTCCAGCAGTTCCGCTCGCCGATCCAGCGGGAGCGTCCGCTCAACGTACCCGACCGTTTCCTCGGCGGTCAGGTGCGGCGTCTCCCCGCGTGCGACAGCCCGGCGTGAAGCTTCCGCACACAGATGCAGCCAAGCGGTCAGGCTTTCGGATGAGACTGCGCTTCGGTGGTTCACGGTTGGTACACCTCCAGAAAAAGCACGCCCCGCCCTGGAAACCCAGAGCGGGGCGGCGCGCGGAGTCGAACTACTGGTCTCGCAGTCGCCGAAGGAGCGCCAAACCGCGGTGCTCCCTCGACTTGACGGTCCCGACGCTGCGGAGACTCAGGGCCTCGGCAGTCTCGGCCACGGAGCGACGTTCCAGATGCCGCAGACGGATGACCGCTGCGTATCTCTGGTCGATGCGCTCCAGGTCTCGCCACACCGACACTCTGAGTTCCGTCGTCAGATACGCGTCAGCCGGGTCGGCGTTCGCGTCGGCGACCGAGTCGCCGATGGTCTCGCCTTTCGCGTCCCCTGGTCTCACGGGCGCCTCCCACGACGTCAACTCCAGCCTTGTGAGCCTTCGGTTGAAGAAGTTGAGGCAATCCCATGCGGCCCGGTTGCGAGCGGTTCCGAGCGTGTACTCCAACGACGGAGGGGGGCTCTGGCGACAATACCAGTCCTCCACCGCCTCCAGAATGCGCGTCTCAAGCACCTCCCGGTCGGCCTGCGCCAAACCAGGCAAGTGCTCTCGCACCACGCTCCTGACGACTCGCTCGACTTCGGAGAAAGGGTAGTCCACCATTTCGCACCTCCGTGCTGGGTCTCGCCGGTACCACCAGCGGAGTGCCGTGATAGCGACCGGCAACATCCAGGTCACGAAGGGGCGTCCGTGCAGGCTTCCTCTACTCCTCCAGCCGCGCAAAACGGTTCCGAGAGTCTCACCCGCGAGGAGAGACCGACGCCGCAGCCTCTCCTCGCGAAAGTCCTAACTGGCGACCAGCGTCTCGATCATCTCTGCGGGCATCTGCTCCCGCAGCCTCTCCAGAGCCAGACGGAGCATGACCTCGACCTGTCCGGGGAACAAGCCCCAGTCGGCGGCAATCGCCGGTAGCGCCCGGCTGTTCAGGAGGTGGTCCTCGACCACAATCCGGTACAGTTCGGGCAGCTCCGCAATCGCCTCCCTGGTGAGCGACGCGGCCTTGCGAAAGGCCCTCCGCCTCTCGCGGCGTTCCAGCAGGACCTCGGGTGAGTGCCGGCAGTCGGCGCTGCCAACGGTTGAGAATGGGCGTGCCATCTCGCCCTCCACACGCCAAGATTTGCTCCAGCGGTTGTCTGCTGGCCTCTCGGGTGGCGCCTTGCAACGGGAGGGTGCTCCGTTACGGCGCGCCATGAGCGTGGAGGCAACTCCGGCCGGCTCTACCCATTCTATCACTGCGAGACCCGGATAGGTTCCCGGTCTGCGAAGGTTTCTTTCGGCTTCAGCCACCGAATGCACACCGCACACCACAATGGCGTCAAACGCCGAAGATAGGGAAGCCCTCTGAAGGGGCTGGGCCGCGTGGTCGCGTCGCGGTGGGCCAGGGGCTGAAGCGCCCTGGCTGTGGCCGAAGAGGAGAAGCCCTTTGGGCTGGATTACTCAGCTCTGCCCGCACGTCGGTGCGGCGCCTCGCGCCGGTTCGGCGGGCGCACATTGTGCAACCCCTACAGGGTTGGGGAGGTGCTCGTCTCTCGTCCCCAGGGCGGCGGCCGAACTCAACGGCGTTCGCCCTTGCCCTGGGCTTTGGTGTTGCACCCCCTTCGGGGTGAAGGGCATCGGCCGACCCGTCGCCGTCCGCGCCTTGCCCTCACGCCGAAGGCGTCTTACATAGCAGCCCAGGGCAAGCACGAGTTCGCAGAACTCGGGCGCCGCCCTGGGACAGGTCGCGCAGCGACACCACCCTTACCCTGAAGGGGTTACACCGACGGGGCGCACTCCGTCAACGCCTGCCCCAGCCCCATCGTCGTCTTCGCGCCGACGCCGGCGTAGAAAGCGTAGTTCGTCAGCGCGCCCAACGCCTGCGCCACCTCAGGCGACTGGTCGCCCAGGATCTCGTAGCGGCAGTTGCCGAAGAAGCCGACGACCTTGCCTTGCTTCACCTGGCGTTCCGCCGAGCGCACCCGGAACGCGCAGGGCACCACGTGCTTCTCGGCGACGGTGAGCACCTCGCGATCCATCCGCAAGTCCGGCGGCGCGAAGGCGTTCCACTTCTCCCACAGCCCGCGGAACACGCTCTGGGGCAGCGGCAACGGCAGGTTCGCGTCGCCCGCGCGGAACGTGGCCGGGGTCAGGAAGCGGAACGACAGGTGGCGCGGCGGCGTGGGCGGGAGCAGCCGCGGGTAGTCCGACAACCCGGCCAACGGCTCGTCGGCGCCGTCGAAGGTGAAGCGGACCAGCTCGAAGGGCTCCCCTCCCAGCCGGAGCCGCTCCCCGCCGGTCAACCGCGCGAACAGGCCGGCGCTGAGGGCGGCGAACACCTCCCGGGTCAGCGCCGTGAACCGCAGCCGCAGCCCGTCGCCGCCGCTCCGCAGCTTGAAGCACCCCGCCGTATACGGCGCCCGCCCGCTCGCCGCATGCAGCCGGTCGCCCAACTCCGAGTCGACAGCGTTCACCAGCCCATAGAACGCCGGCGGCAACTCTCCCCCCCGGCTGCCCACCCGCGGCCGCCACGGCCGCTCGCCGCTGGTGGTCTCAGCGCGTTTCAGCTCAAGGACGAAGCAGCCTACCATCTCCGCCCTTGGGCTTGCCCTTCAAGCCACAGCGCCTCCGCGCAGAGGTCTACTCCGCACGGCCACTCCACGAACCGCCCCTGCTCACCCAGCCGAACTTGCGCGAAGGAGGCGGGGTCACGCAACGGCTCGAAAACGCCCCCTGCGCGAGTCTCTTCCATCAAGTCCACAACGACCTCCCCGCCGTCCCGATAGACCAGACGCAGCCGGTACCCCGGCTCCGGGGAAGCGCTTTGGATCACGTGCATTCCCATCAGGCTCAGCTCCTTCCCTGCTCCAGAAACGCAGGCGTGCGCCCGGCCCTTCAATCTGCAATCTGCAATCTAAAATCGAAAATCAGCCCGCCCCTCTTCAGGGATCCGCGTCGCCGGGAGCTACCCGGGCTAACGCACTCAGTCGGCACGTCCTTCAATCTGCAATCTGCAATCCAAAATCGCAAATCCGCCCGCCCCTCTTCAGGGATTCGGCTCGCCGGGAGCTACCCGGGCTAACGCACTCGGTCGGCACGTCCTTCAATCTGCAATCCAAAATCGCAAATCCGCCTGCCCCTCTTCAGGGATTCGGGTCGTTCGGACTCGCCCGATTCGTAGCCCTGATTGGGCAAGTAGTGTCGTAGCAACCCCTCTTCAGGGATTCGGGTCGTTCGGACAAGGACCAGGCGGCCGCACAGGATGACGGGATCTACGTGTAGCAACCCCTCTTCAGGGATTCGGGTCGTTCGGACTGTCCTTAACGCTGACCCAGATCATTGAAGCGGTCGCGTAGCAACCCCTCTTCAGGGATTCGGGTCGTTCGGACGCGGGTGCTGAAACCGAAGCAGTTCGTGTGCTTCGTAGCAACCCCTCTTCAGGGATTCGGGTCGTTCGGACCTAGATAAGGCAGGCGGAAGAGGAACAATGGATTGCGTAGCAACCCCTCTTCAGGGATTCGGGTCGTTCGGACTGAATATCTCCGCCGAGCCAAAGATCACAGGCGTCCCTGTAGCAACCCCTCTTCAGGGATTCGGGTCGTTCGGACATCAACACGAGCTGGTAAGCACTGATTGCAGTGATGTAGCAACCCCTCTTCAGGGATTCGGGTCGTTCGGACCCTCAGGCAACTGAGGGTATAGTGGAATGGGGGTATGCAGTTGACTCTCGCTACGGCATCGCTCAGTCCCAACGGGACGATTGAGAATAGCCCA
>PEVN01000374.1 GCA_002779825.1 Armatimonadetes bacterium CG06_land_8_20_14_3_00_66_21
GGCGACGGGCGGCGGCGTGGTGCGGGACGTGATGGTCCGAGAGATCCCCGCTGTGATTCGAGCGGACTTCTACGCGACCGCAGCGTTGCTTGGCGGGGTGGCGCTGCTCATTGCCCGAAGCGCCGGGCTGCCGCAGACGCCCCAACTTGTCCTGGCAATCGTGGTGACGAGCGGGCTGCGCCTCGTCGGGATGCGGTATCGGCTGTCGCTGCCCAAGGTGCGCAGCCTGCCCGCTTCACCTTCGGCCATCGCGCGCGCCCGGCGGATCAGGAAGCTGCGGATGCGCAGCAAGAGGAACGCCAAGCGGAACTGACGGGCGCCGCCAGCGAAGCGGCGGCACTCGTGCTATCATGTCCGTAGACCGCCCATACAGGCGGGACCATCGGGGAACACCAACCACAAGGACTGCGCGAATGAGAGCCTGCTACCGGATGTCGCTCCTATTGGGATGCCTCTTGCTGCTGAACGCTCCCCAAGCACTGCCGCCGTTGGCGGCGGCCGAGGAGAATGGGTCTGCCAAGGAGCGCCCGCTGCGCGCGCTGCTGGATGCCCCGCTGCTGTTCACCAAGCGGCACAGCTACCAGGGCATCCACATCTATGACACGTTCTTCAAGTGGATCCCGGGCGGTGGAATCTACGTGCTCGAGAACCCGGCGGACCCGCCAGAGCTGCACCGCGTGCGTGCCATCATCGACCCAACAACCCCCGAGACCTTGGGTGAGGGCATCTACAGCGACGTCGACCTCTCATGGGACGCCAAGCGCCTGCTGTTCTGCTTCAAGGGGGAGCAACTCGGCTCGACCAGCATCTACGAGATCGGGATTGACGGCAAGGGGCTCCGCCGGGTCAGCGACCCGAGGCCATCCTGCGCCACTTACCGGGGTTCGTACGGCGGCGTGCACGACGTAACCCCCGCGTACTTGCCCGATGGCCGCATAGCGTTCACCTCAACACGCCCGCAGGGGCTGGTGCCGTGCGCAAACGAAGGCGTCAACATCCTGCACGTCATGAATGCCGACGGGTGCGACCTCCACCCGATCTCGGTCAACAACGTCAACGAGTTCGACCCCTGCGTGCTGCCCGACGGGCGGCTCCTCTTCGGCCGCTGGGAGTACATCGATAAGACCGCGCTCACGCAGCAGAGCCTGTGGACGGTCTTCCCCGAGGGCACCAACGAGACCGCGCTCTACGCCAACAACATGGTCCATCCCGAGGCGCTGCTCGATGCGCGGCCGGTGCCCGGCGACGAACACCTGATCGCCGCGACGCTTACGCCCCACAACTCGCCGCCACGTGGTAGCCTCGCGATCATCGACACGCGGCTCGGCAAGAACGACCCCGCAGCCATTACCAACTTCGAGCATCCTGACAACCCAACATTCGACCGCGGGGAGTCGTGCGACCCGTGGCCGCTTTCGAGAGACGTGCTTGTCTTCAGCGGCCGCCCACAGGGCTCGCAATACAACGTGCTGGAGATGATCGGCAGGGACGGGCGACGCGAGGTGCTGCACACGGAGGCGGGCATCTGCTGCCACGAGCCGATGCTGGTGAAGCCTCGGCCGCGGCCGGAGGTGACCTTCCCCACCACGCGACCGGGGGAGACAACCGGGCGGTTCTTCGTCCAGAACATCTACGACGGACTCACCGGCGTCAACCCGGGCGAAGTCAAGCAACTCCGTGTCATCGAAGAGACCTCGCGCATCAGCGCCACTCCCGGCGGCGCCATGAACCAGGTCTTCCTGATGAGCGGCGTGTTGGCGTGGAGCGCCAAGAACTACCTCGGCGTCGTGCCGGTGGCCGACGACGGGTCCGCCTACTTCGAGGTCCCGTCGGAGCGGGCAGTCTACCTGCAAGCGCTGGACGCCGACGGCCGCCTTGTGCAGAGCATGCGGACCTTTGTGCAAGCGGCGCCGGGCACCACTCGGTCGTGCATCGGCTGCCACGAGAACAAGTTCTCCGCGCCGCCCGGCGGCCGGAGCTACCCTCCCGTCAACCGCCAGGCCGACCGCTTGAAGCCCGAGTCCTGGGGCAGCGGGTTCATCGACTACCCCAGCATGGTGCAGCCCGTACTCGACAAGCACTGCGTCCAGTGCCACGGGGGCCAGCAGGGCTTCGGCGGCAAGCTCGACCTCACCGGCGGCTGGACGGAGTTCTTCAGCATCGGCTACGAGAACCTCATCAGCCGCCGCGAGAGGCAGCTCACGGCTTCGCTTATCGCCGGGGTCGACACCATGAACGGCACGTCGCGCTGGTCGGCGCAGATCTTCCCACCGCGCAAACACGGCTCGGGGGCGGCGCCGTTGGCGGAGGTGCTTGTCAGCGGGCACAAGGGCCGCCTCCATGGTCTCAGCCGAACAGAACGCGATCTGCTCATGGCCTGGATCGACACCAACGGCCTGTACCACGGCACCTGGGACTACACCGCCAACGGCTGTAGCGTGAAGTCGTGGCAGGCGACCAAGCAGGCACTCATCGGCGAGATGCAATCGGCAGGTTGCCTGAGCTGCCACCAGAGCGGCGACAAAGTGCAGTTCGAGGACGACTGGTTCAACCTCCAGCACCCGGAGTTGAGTCGCCTGCTGCGAGCGCCGTTAGCGACAGGCGGGTCCGGGCTGGGCCTTGCCCTCTGCCGCAAACAGCGGCCTGCCGTCAACTACGAGCGCGTGCGCATTCTCGTCGGCGGCCAGTACCTACATGGCGACCTCCCCGTCGACCAGTTCAAAGCGCAAGTGGCGCCCGCGGCCGGCGAGCCGGCCGAACCGAACGTCACCTTCACCGACACCAGCGATCCCCACTACCAGACCCTGCTGCAGCTCATCCGCGACGGTCGCCGGCGAGCGTTGTCCGAGCCGCGAGCCGACATGCCGGGCGCGGAGATCATCCCCGGTAAGCACCGGGAGTTCCTGCCCCCTCCCCTGCCCGACCCGCTGCCGACGCTCCAGGCACAGGTCGATGCCGACAGCCTCGTCCACCTGTCGTGGGAGCGCTCGGCACGCACCATCGGTCTCGAGGCGGAGGTCTATCGCGGGGCGGAAGCCGGCTTCGAACCAAGCGAGGAGACACGCCTTGCGGCAACTCCGCTCTTCGCCTACGCCGACGCCCAAGCCCAACCGGGGAACCAGCACTACGCTGTCCTCCTGGTGTCGAACGGTCAACGCTCTCACCCGATGCGAGCGGACCTCTCCGTCCCGCCCCCGCAGCCTCCCGACACACCGACAGGTCTCCAGGCCAAGTCAGCACCGGGGCGCGTCGAGTTGGCGTGGAACGAAGTCGGCGGTCTCTTCACCCGGTACCATGTCTACCGCTCCGCCGCCGGTGCCGGTGAGCCGGAACGTCTCACGGCCGAACCTGTTGCTGAGTTGCACTACTCCGACGTTGGCGCCGCAGAAGGCACCGACTACACGTATACCGTCCGGGCCGCCAACCGGCGCGGCACCGAAAGCGCGCCCAGCCCGCCAGTGGTTGCCGCACCGCTCCCGGAGATCAAGGACCCGATGTTCGTGGCCTCGTTCGCAGAAAACCTCGACGCAGCGGCCTACCCGACCGGCGCCGCACCAGGCACCCCGCAGGGCACAGCCCGCGTAGTTGACGGCACCCTCGACCTCAGCGAAGGCGGGTTCGTCACCTTCGCCCACCGCCCCGCGTTCGACCTCACGCAACGCCTCTCCATCGAGTGCTGGGTGAACATCGAGAAGGGAACCGACATGCCCGTCGTCCTCAGTTGCGGCGTCTGGCGCCAGGCCGGCTGGTTCCTCCAACGCATCGGCGCCGGCTGGCGCTGGCACGTCGGCGGAATTGACTGCGACGGAGGCAAGCCCGCCCCAGGGAAGTGGACCCACCTCGTCGGCACCTATGACGGGCAAGCGGCCCGCCTCTACCAGGACGGCGAGTTGGTCGCAGAGAAGCCAGGGACCGCTATCACCGCTCTCTGGAACGGCCCACTCCACGTGGGCCAGTACAGCGGTGGTCCAGGCCCGCAGTACCAAGTGCTCGGCCGGATGGCGGGAGTTCGGGTCTACGGTCGGGCGCTGTCGCTCGACGACGTGCGTGCCGCGCACGACGCGACTGCCAGCCTGCAGCAATGATAGACGCGGCACAAAGGGCAGACGGGCAGTCAGCTCCGCAGGCCGGATCGGTGCCGTGCTATAAAGAGGAGGGCGCAACTTGTTGGACGCGCTCGCGAAGCTAACTACTTCTTCGCCAGCTTCGCGATCGTGGGCTCGAACTCTTTGTCCATCGGGTGACCGTGCCACACGATCTTGCCTTTCTTGTCGACGATGAACGCATGGGGGATGGAGTCCACGCCGAAGGCGCCCAAGTAAGCGCGCGAGGTTGCCTGATCCTTGTCGACTGCCACGTTGTAGTCCATCTTCTCGCCCTGCTCCTTCACGAAGGGCTTGACCTCGTCCAGCAACTCATCGCTGACACCCACGAACACCACGTTCTTGCTATTGAACTTCTTCTGCAGCTCCGTCAGGTGCGGAATGCTGGCGCGGCAGGGCGGGCACCAAGTGGCCCAGAACTCAATCACGTAGACCTTCTTGCCCTTGCCCTCAGACAGCTTGACGGGCTTGCCCTTCGCCCACGACGCCACCTTCAACTCGGGCGCCGGATCCCCCAGTTTGGCGGCAAACAACGGCGCGGCGGACAGCGCCCAGGTCAGGACGGCTGCAATTGCGAGACGATTTCGGTTCATCGTGATTCCTCCAGATTCGGTTCGGGTGCGCCAAGGTTGAGGAGCGCAACGCCTGATTATACTGTGGCCCGCACGCGGGCATTGCGTGGCTCGCGGCGTCCACTACGGTCACTCAGCCTCCTGCGAGCGGTTGGTTACGGCGGCCCCTCCAACAGGATCGCTCAGTTGCCAGCGCGAAGCTGCTACAATCGGCTGTCGACTGGAGCGGTCCACGGGGGGCGCGTGCCAAGTTGACAAGGTGGACTTGGTGGACGGGCAGGACAAGGTCCGGACGCCACGTCCACACCATCGACTTCGTCCACGGTGTCCACCTCTCCCACCAACGCCGAGATCGCAGCCACGAGAGTCCCGGCTCCCCTCGATGCGGCCGCGGCCTCACGGATCGCCTCTATGGAATGCGCACTCAGTAGCGGAGCAAGCAATGAAGCACCGGAAGAAACTCATCCCGATCGCACTGCTCGTCGTCACAGCGGTGACGGTCGCCGTTACACGGAAACGACGAAGCGACGACGAGACGCTGCAGAATGGCAAGCTCCACGGCAGTGGCACTGTCGAGGCAACGGAGGTCGAGGTCGCGGCGACGATGACCGGTCGGCTGACCGCGGTGGCCGTAGAGGAGGGTGACACTGTCTCGGCTGGCGACCTCGTCGCCCGACTCGACACCCGAGACCTGAAGGCGAGACAGGTTCAGACCGAAGCGGCGCTGGCCGAAGCCAACGCCAATCTCAACCGTCTCCGCAACGGCACCCGAGCGGAGCAGCTCCGCGCCGCGCGGGCCGCCGTCGACTCAGCAACGAAGGCGGGGCAGGCGGCTGCGGCAAAGCTCAGGGCGCTGCGCAATGGCGCCCGCCCGGCCGAGAAGCGCCAAGCGGCGGCGGCCGTCGCGCAGGCAGACGAGGCTGTCGCCGGAGCGAGACTCGCCCTCGCCACGGCCCACGAGAGCCATGCCGACGCCACCAACCTCAAGCAGCAAGTAGACGCCGCGGAGACTGCACAGGCGGCCGCAGCAGAGCAGCAGAAGCTGGCGCAGGCGCAGCTCGACTTAGTCAACGAAGGGCCGCGCAAGGAACAAATCGACCGAGCGCGGGCCGCTCTGGAACAAGCGACCGCCAAGCGCACAAACGCCAAGCGCCGGCACGATCGGGCCACGCAACTCTTTGCCGACGGCGCCGCGCCGAAGCAGTCGCTTGACGACGCCGAAGCCGCCATTGAGACTGCCGACGCCGCCGTCGCCGCAGCGAACGCGCAACTGGCAGAACTGCAAGCGGGTGCCCGATCCGAGGAGGTACGGCAAGCGCAAGCTGCCCTGGCGCAGGCCAAGGCAAACGTCGCTGGCTCTGCCAAGGCACTAGCCAACGCCCGCAAGCTCTACGCCGACCGGCTGGAGACCCGCGCCAAGGTTGAGACGGCCGAGACCCAATCGCGCATTGCCGAACAGCAGCGCAAGCAAGCGGCCGAGAGCGCCGCGTTGGTCGTCGAAGGACCACGCGCCGAGGAGATCCGCGCGGCCGAAGCGCTGTGGGAACAGGCCAAGGCCCAGACTCGGGCGGCCCAGGCGCAACTGGATTTGCTGGTCGCCGGTGAACGGCCGGAGGTCATTGCCGCGGCCGAGGCTGAGGTTGCACGCATGGGAGGGGTGCTTCAGCAGCTCAACGCCGGGTTGGAAGACGCCACCATCGTCGCCCCACGCGCCGGCACCATCGCCGAGGTCGCCGCCAGGGCCGGGGAAGTGGTGCCGCCTGGCGCTTGCATCGTGCGCCTGCTCGACCTCGCGAACGCGTGGCTGAAGGTCTACTTCCCGCTGACCCACCTCGGGCGCGTGAAGCTCGGACAGCGCGCCACCCTCGTTGCAGACACATTCCCCGACAAGGAGTACGCCGCCCGCGTCACCGAGGTCTCCGAAGAAGCCGAGTTCACTCCGAAGAACGTCCAGACCCGAGAGCAACGCGTCCAGGAAGTCTTCTGGGTGAAGCTGGCAATCGAGAACCCGAACGGCGAACTGAAACCAGGAATGCCCGCCGAAGGGCTCATCGACGTAGGAGCGGAGCGATAGCGCCGCGGGCCTCCGCTCTGCCCACCCGGGTCACCGCCTTTGCTGCACCCTCCCCATGGACACTCCTTTCGCCCTCCACACCACCGGCCTTTCCAAGCATTTCGGCGAAGTCAAAGCGGTCGACGATCTCACGCTGGAAGCGCGCCGCGGCGAGATCTTCGGCATGGTTGGTCCCGATGGAGCCGGGAAGACCACCACCATGCGAATGCTCTGCGCGGTGATGCTGCCCACGTCGGGCAGCGCGGAGGTTGCTGGCGTGGATGTGGTTGCCGAGCCGGCCGAGGTGAAGCGCCGTACCGGATACCTGTCTCAGCAGTTCAGCCAGTATCCCGACCTGACCGTGTGGGAGAACATTGCTCTTGCCGCCGACCTCTACGGCGTCCCGCGTGCGCAGTGGCACGAACGTGCCGACGAGCTGCTTCGCGCCAGCCGAATGCGCGAGTTTAGGGCGCGCCTCGCGCAGAATCTTTCGGGCGGCATGAAGCAGAAGCTCGCGCTCACCTGCGCGCTCATTCACTCGCCCGAGGTGCTGTTCCTCGACGAGCCGACCACCGGCGTCGATCCAGTCTCGCGGCGCGAGTTCTGGGCGATCCTCTACCGACTACCAGCGGAGGGCGTCACCGTCGTGGTCAGCACTCCCTACATGGACGAAGCCGAGCGCTGCACGCGGCTGGCCTTCCTGCGCGAGGGGCGGGTGCTGGACTGCGCCACGCCACAGGAACTGAAGGCGAAGGTGCAGGGCGAGGTGCTCTCCCTGGACGTCGCCCCACTCCGGCCGGCTCGCGACCTGCTGCGACAGGAGCCCACCGTGAGACAGGTGGCGCTCTTTGGCGATCGACTCCACGCGGTGGTCGGGAGTGCAGCGCGCGATCTACCAGCGCTCCGGTCCGCCCTGCAGCACGCCGGGATTGAGGTCCGTACCGTGGACTTGGCGGCACCAACTCTGGAGGACGTGTTCATCGACCTCACCCAAGCGGAGCCGCGACTGTGAAGCAGCAGCCCACGCGCCCCTCCCCCGCGAGCGCTCAGTGCCGCGGCCGCTCCTTCACAGTCACGGCTCGGAAGGCGCTGACGGTGGCTCATTCGAATGACTGAATCCAACGACGCCGTCATTGACGTTCGCGACCTGGTGAAGCGCTTCGGCGACTTCACTGCGGTCAACTACGTCTCGTTCTCGGTGAAGCGTGGCGAGATCTTCGGCTTTCTTGGCCCCAACGGCGCCGGGAAGACGACTACAATGCGGATGGCTTGCGGGCTGCTGACGCCGACTTCGGGGAGCGGGCAGGTGGCGGGGTTCGACATCGTGACGCAGGCGGAGGAGATCAAGCGTCGTCTGGGCTACATGTCGCAGCGGTTCTCGCTGTACGACGATCTTACGGTCAACGAAAACCTGGAGTTCTACGGCGGCATCTACGGTCTCCCCGCGGCTCGGCTGGACCAACGTCGTGCGGAGGTGCTTGACCAGGTTGGGCTCACAGGAATGAAGGGACGGTTGGCGGCGCACCTGTCAGTAGGCTACCGGCAGCGGCTCGGGCTCGCCTGCGCGGTGATCCATGAGCCGCCGGTGCTGTTTCTCGATGAACCGACCAGCGGCGTCGATCCGGTGTCGCGACGGCGTTTCTGGGACCTCATCGACCAGATGTCTGCGACCGGCGTCACGGTGCTGGTGACAACACACGTCATGGACGAGGCCGAGTTCTGCCATCGGCTGGTCATGATCTACCGCGGGCGACGAGTTGCCATGGGCCGGCCGGCGGAGTTGCGCAGCGCCTACCCCAACACCGTTCTCGAGGTCGCGGCCTCGCCGCTGATGACGGCGCTGGCCTGGCTGCAGTCGCACCCGGCGGTCGAGGAGGCAGCCGTGTTCGGAACGGCGCTCCATGTGTCGGTGCCCCGAGCCGACGCCGATCCGGAGCGATGGCGTGCCGCTCTCACCGCGGCCGGCGTCGCCGTGCAGCGCCTTCAATTGGTGCCGCCCTCAATGGAGGACGTGTTCGTGTCGCTGGTGGCTGAGGTGGATCGTGAGGCGGCGGACGAAGGAGGCAGCGAGTGAGCACGCTCAGCCTCCGCCGCATGTCGGCCATCCACCGGATCGAGTGGATCCACCTGCTCCGCGACTCGCGCTCCCTTGGCGTCATCATCCTCCAGCCAATGGTGCTGCTCCTCATCTACGGCTATGCCCTCAACTTCGACCTGAAGAACCTCGCCCTCGCCGTCTACGACCAGGACCACACAGTCGCCAGCCGCGCACTGGTCCGAGACATCGAGAGCAGCACCTACTTCGACCTCACGCACCACCTCGACAGTCATTCGAAGATCGCCCCGCTGCTGGACCGTGGCGCGGTGCGATTGGTCCTGGTCATCCCGCCCGGCTTCGGGAGGGACCTCGCCAGCGGGCCACCTGCCGACCTGCAGACAGTCGTTGACGGTGCCGATTCGACCACGGCCACCATCGCCCTCGCCTACACCGACGGGCTGTTGAGCCTGCACGCGCGGCGACTGCTGCGCGACTTTGCCCGCCGCCAGGGAGGGCGCGCCTCCGTGCCCGGCATCGCCCCCGAAGTCCGCGTCTTCTACAACGAATCGCTGGAAAGCCAGAACTTCATCGTGCCAGGGCTGATCGCCATCGTACTCGCCATGCTGTCCGCTCTGCTCACCGCGGGTACTATCGTGCGCGAACGCGAGAACGGCACCATCGAGCAGTTGCTTGCTTCCCCACTTCGCCCGCCCGAGCTGATGCTCGGCAAGCTCGCGCCGTACGTGACGATCTCGCTGTTCAACACCGTGCTGGTCCTCTTCGCCGGGCGGCTGCTGTTCGGTCTGTGGCCGACGGGAAGCGTCTGGCTTCTGCTGGGGCTGGTGCTGCTGGCACTTCCAACCATGCTTGGGATCGGCATGTTCTTCTCGACCGTGTTCAAGACGCAGCAGATGGCCTTGGTCGGCGCTTTCCTGGCCACGGTACTGCCCTCCATTATTCTGTCGGGGTTCGTCTTCCCCATCCAGAACATGCCCCAGCCGCTGCAGCTCCTCAGCAACCTCTTCCCGGCCACCCATCTGCTCAAGATCCTGCGCGGGATCTATCTGAAAGGAATCGGGCTCTCGGTGCTCTGGCCACAGGCGCTGATCCTGCTGGCGTTCTCCGTCTTCATCATGTTCGTCTGTGTCAAACGCTTCCGCGAATACTTAGACTGACGCCCCCCGTAGCGTAGGTCTCCGACCTGCGGCCCTTGGGCCGAGGAGACCGCCAGGGCTGCCGGTCGAAGACCTACGCTACGGACCTCTTTATCATGAACCCAAACCGCCTCCGCTACGTCGTCCGAAAAGAGACGCGCCAGTTCCTGCGCGACCCTCGCTCGATTCGCATGGCGGTGGCGGCACCGTTCGTCCAGCTCACGTTCTTCGCCTTGGCCGCCACCACTGACCTCAAGGATGCCCGCTTGGCCGTGTGCGACCGGGACGGCGGCGTCGCGGCTCGCCAACTGGTCACGACTCTATCCCATCAGCAGTACTTCCATGTCTACCGGGTCGGCAGCAGTCCGCGGCGGCTGCTTGACGAGCTTGACAGCGGCCGCGCCCAGCTTACACTGGACATTCCGCCCGGATTCGGGCGCGACCTCGCCCGCGGTCGCACCCCTCCTGTTCAGGTCCTTGTTGACGGCAGCGACTCCAACACGGCGCAGACGGCCATGGCGTACTTGATCGGCGCGATTCGACGCCACAGCGACACCCTCGCCGTCGAGGCGGCCAAGCGCCATGCCGGCAGAAGTGTGCCCGGGCTCAACGTGCAGCCGCGCGTCTGGTACAACCCCGATCTGAGGAGTCGCAACTTCATGGTGCCGGGCATCGTCGCGCTGATACTGCTGGTCATCACGACGAATTTCACCGCCCTCTCCGTCGTCCGCGAACGCGAGTCCGGCACCCTCGAGCAGCTCGTCGTCACGCCCCTGCAGCCGCTCGAGCTTCTCCTCGGCAAGATGATCCCCGTCGCCGTCATCGGCCTCCTCGATGCCGTCATCATCGTCGTCGCCAGCGTGCTGATCTTCAACGTCCCGCTGCGAGGCAGCGTCCTGCTGCTGTTCGCGCTGTCAGGCGGCTACCTGCTGTGCACCCTCGGTCAAGGCTTGCTCATCTCGACCATCTCCCGCACCCAGCAGCAGGCCCAGATGACCAACTTCTTCCTCACTATGCCCGCGATCCTCATCTCCGGCTTCATCTTCCCCATTGCGAATATGCCCTGGTGGGCGCAGCAACTCTCCTACCTGACACCGGTTCGCTACTTCGTAGTGATCGCCCGCGGCATCTACCTGAAGGGCAACGGGCTGGAGGTGCTCTGGCCGCAGGGCTTGGCGTTGCTCGTGCTGGGAGCGTGCCTGTTCTCGGCAGGGGTATTGCTGTTCAAGAAGAGGGTGGATTGAGGGCGGTAGCGAGGCCGCCAGTCGTCACGTGCTTCGCTTCGGAGCTCACGTCTCGGCACCGACCCGCTCGCCCGTCCGTCCCCTCTCCCTCCACCGTGCCACGCTCACCTCAACCAGCAGCTCGGCAACGTGAGTAGGCGTGGAACTCGAGCCTGCTTCTCCGAGCTGCTGGCCCATGTCCCGCAAGGCATCCCACGTCTCTCGAGTGAGGCGAACCGGCCGTGAGATTGTTGGCTGGTCTGCCTGTGCCGACCCCGTGCTCGGGGTGCGCCTCGCCGCAAGGGTCTCCCGGAGTCGCAGGAGGTCCAGCGGACCGCAGACCGCCTGCCCCAGCGAGACGACAACGTCGGGTTGCAGCAGTTCGGCAATGCGGCGTGGCGACGTGAGTTGGGCAGCATCGAGCATGAGATCAGTCCTCCACTTCTCCGAATCGGGTGAAGCCGAAGTACGTTCCGTCGATCACGGCGCCAACCTCGCCTTGATGGGACTCTCGTCCCAGCCGCAGCAGGAAAGACCGCAAGCCTAACAAGGCGAAGTCCGTCAGGTCACTGGGACTGGCGTAGCACAGCACCATCACGGTTGGCTCGAAGAGCAGCTCGCCCCCCACGACTGTCATCACGCCAGACGCCCCGCCCCGGCGGGAATGCTGTTGCGCCGCGAAAGAGCGTGCCGAGAACGGTCAGGGCTTCGTTCACCCAGTACTCCTGGTCGATCCCCTTCCCGCGTCGATCCGATGCCGGGAGGAAGCACACGACCTGAGAGGTGCCACCAGGCATGTCTGCGCGCAGGATCTCGGCTACGTTGGCCATGGCCCCATTATACGAGGTCTTCCACCAAGTGTCACATCTGGAAGGCGGACCGTGGCCACCTCGAGGGCGAGGGAGAAGGGGACTGCCGACCTGAGTGGAGCGGGCGATGGCTCAGACGCGGTCGAGGGAGGTCGCGGCCGGCATTCAGATGCCCCGGTCATCGAGGTCGCGGCACACCGGACGCCCCAGCTTGAGCCGCTCCACCGTCCGCATGTCCGCCACGAACGGGCTCTCCGCGGGCTGCGACTCCGACAGCCTGCGCGCCTTCTCGAAGGGCGTGTCCGCCAGCTTCAGGTTGTAGGCTCGCACCATCAGCGTCTCGAGGTTGAGGACGTCCAGCACGTTGTATGCCAGCAGCGTCTGGAGCGCCTTGTCGTTGCCATGGCGCTGATAGTCCCACCACAGGAGAACGGCGAAGAATCCGTCCACGCCGTCCAACTCCTCGCGGTCGAGACCGAACTGCTTCTCGCAGCCCTTCAGCCCGCCGCGGTAGCCGAGGCTTGCCAGGACGAAGCGCAGGTCGATGTGCGCGTGGTCCGCGGGGATACCGAGGTAGCTGCGGATGAACGGGAGATCGAAGCTCTTCCCGTTGTAGGTCACCAACAGCTTGTACTTGTGGACATCGTCCCGGAAGTCGTTCAGATTGTCGCCGCGAATGTACGTGAAGACGGATTCGCCGTCGTACAGTGCAATGGTGATGATGTAGTCGCCGCCCCCTGCTGTGGCGACATAGGTAGAGCGCCGCCGTCGAGGATCGAGGTCCACGACGTGAAGCCTTGCGCCCACAGATTGCGCTCAGTCTTTGGCCCGATTCCCGGTATGTGGCAGAGGGTGTGTTCTAAGATCGCGCAGCCTCCCATTTTCCGAGCCTTTGGCTTTGGCGTGGCAACCGGCCATGCCCTATTCGCCCTCCCGCCTTCTCTGCCTACCTCGGACTGACAAAGGGCCGAAGGCACCGCCGGAGAACTCTCGGGTTGTGCTCCACACCCGCCGGGCACAGTTCGCAACCAACACGGAGGCAGTTTCGCCATGGAAGCAAGACGGGCCTGCAGCTTCGCCATCGTCGCTGTCCTTTCCTCGTCGGCAGGGCACTCGGCCGTTCCCGAGGTCGTTCGCGGCCTCTACTGCAATCCCGGGCCGGCCATTGACAACCGGATTTGGGCTACGTACGGCGCCGGCTATGACGAAGACACGGCCGAGAAGCACGGCGGCCGAACCAGCCTGAAGTGCGTGAACACCACGGACGCGGACGCCCACGGGGCTTGGCAGACCATTCAGTTCGATCAGGACAAGCCGCGGCAGATCGTGGTGGCAGGCTGGGCGAAGCTGGACGGGGTGACGGGGCCGGCGGACTACCGCAACTCCGTCTACCTCGACCTGCGCTTGGAGAACGGCGAGAGCTGGCCGATGAAGATCGCAGCGTTCGACCCGGCGAAGACGGGGTGGCAGTACGCGGAGGAGGTCTACACGCCGCCGGCTGCGCTGGAGTCGGCCCGCGTCTACGCCTTTCTGCGGGAGCGGAAGGGCACTGCGTGGTTTGACGACCTCTATGTCGGCGAAATCCTGGACGACCAGGGGACGCGGTCGAGGAACCTGCTGAAGGACCCCGGGCTCGAAGGAGCACTGTCGGGGGAGGCAAGTTACCGCGACCAGTTCTACGCCGAGCTGGCTGAACTCGGCTGCAACGCCTTTCACTTCTACAAAGGCGTGAGCTGGGAGACGGTGATGGGGGACGACGCGACCAAGGTACCGGAGGGATTGCCCACCCTCGACCCGAAGGATCCGCTGCTGGACTTCGTCCAGGACGCCCACCGCCGCCGCTTCAAGGTGTGGCTGACGGTCGGGCTGGGGCTCCCGCAGCTCGAGAACGTGAAGTCGCCGGAGTTCCCGTTCTACCCGTGCGTCAACAACCGCTGGGGTACGGCCTACACGCGCGCCATTGGCTACTTTGCTCAGTACGGCTTCGACGGTGTCGGCATGGTGCCCGACGAGTGGAACTACAACAACGGCGCGGTTAGCGGGTGGTCGAAGCACGCCGATCCGGAGGTTGCCAAGTTCTACGCAGAGCTGCCGGAGCAATGCGACTGCCCGCCTTGTCGCACGCGGTTCCGAGAGCAGACCGGTCACGAGTATCCCGACGTGAAGCACCTGTGGAGCACCGCCGAGCCGGTGTGGGCGGAGTACCTGAAGTTCCGCTACGACTCCACGGCGGCGTGGATCCGCCGCTCCGTCGACGCGGCGAAGCGCGTCAACCCAGAGGTTGTCACCGATACCATGATCTGCGTCCTGCCAGTGTGCAGCGATGACCGGCGTTCGACCGGCGCGGCATGGGACCAACTCGGCATCGAGTCCGGGCTGGATTGCCTGCAGACTGATCCCTATATCTTCCTGCACAATTACCTGGGCGACTCGACTCACTACTATCCGACGGAGACAGCGATCCACCTCAGCGCAGCCAACTGGAAGGGCACGGCCGGCGTCACACTGGAAGCGTGCCGGCTGTATGACCGGTACCGGAACAAAGAGCCGGTTGAGGTCTACGGCACCGCACTCTCCTGCCTCGCCCATGGCGCAACGGAGTTCTTCTGGTGGCACCTCAACTACCTGTTGGGGCAGTCCAAGTTCGTCGAGCCGGGGCCGCCTACGCGGCAGCTCGCCGCGACCTACCAAGTCATGAAGGCGATGGAGCCCGCTCTGGTGAAGACTCGGGTGCCGGGCGAACTGCTGGTGCTCTACTCGCGCGCTTCCGAGGACGCTTGGCACTGGCTCGCGGGCAAGGGCGTTCTACCCAAGCTGGTTGGCGAGAAGCCCAACCCCAAACGAGGCTTCGTCGCGCACCGCAACGTGCTGACCTGGTTGCTGCGCCGAGGCTATCCGTTCCAGACGACGTTCCTCGACAACCCGGACCCCGCGCGCATCAAGGCGGCAAAGCTGTTGATTGTGCCGTTCCCGTTCTCCCTGAAGGAGTCGGAGGTCGAGGCGGTCGAGCAGCAGGCGACAGCCGGCAAGACCGTCGTTCTCATGTCGGAGCTATCACCGGTTGACCAGCTTGGCCAGCCCGTTGCCGCCCCGCGACTTGCTCGGCTCTTCGGCAGTCGGCCTCTCGACCCTTCGGCAGAGGGGGCCACAGAGGTCGCCGTCGGGAGAGGCAAGGTGGTCTTCCTGGGCGGCGACTTCGCTGTCCGGCTATTCGCAGACACGCCGCCCATGAAGGACCCGAAGGGCGTCGTACCGCTCTTGGCATTCGACAGCTTGCGCACGAGTCTGCTGGAGAAGCACCTCGCCCACTCCGTGCCCGGCAGCCTCGACAGCCTGTTCGCCGCGCAACCCGTTCAGGATGTGGAGACAACGCTGCTCGAGGGCGGCGGGACGCGATTGCTCCTGCTGACCAACTGGGACACGACCGACCACGCGCAGGTGGGAATACCCCGGAGTCGGCTCCGTGGCTCGAAACGGGTTGACGGGTACGCTATCCTCCGGGACGGCACCGTGAGCCGGCTCCGCGAGGCGTGCACCGGCGAGCCGTGGACCGTCAACCTGGCACCACAGGAGACTCGGTTGCTCAGACTGCTCCCGTGACGTCCTGCCGCGGTGCCGCCAGGGAAGGCCGAAGTCGCCAGGTGCGATGGCTGCCGTGCCCATGCCGCAGTGTGGACGCTTCATCCACCAGGAGGAGAGTATGTTGGATCCCCTCTCATGCCGCGAACGTCTGAAGCGCACCTTCCTGTGCCAACCCACCGACCGCATGCCGGTCCGGATCTGGGGCGTGGACCCCATGTTCCCCTCCGACCGGCGCGGGTGGGACGTTCTCTACCAGTTGGTGGAACGACACGAACTCGACATCATCCGCAACTGGGGCCCGAGCGCCGAAGAACAGGACCCCCCCCTGATCCAGTCTCGGTCGGAGACCCGCGAGTCAGACAAGCCGAACATGCGGGAAGTCGTCACGACGCTGGAAACCCCGGCGGGCGGGTTGACCCAGGTGACCTACCAGCCCGCAGGCGGCCGGCCGGGATACGTGAAGAAGCACTTCCTCGAGAGTGTCTGCGACGCCCGGAAGTGGCTCTCGATCCCCCTCGCCAAGACGAATGCCGGCGTGGAGTCTTACCTCCAGCTGGACCGCAGGACGGGTGACCGCGCCCTGCTGATGGTCGGACTCGCGGAGGCGATGTACAGCATCCAGGCGATGATCGGCTCGGAGGTGTTCGGCTTCTGGCTGGTTGACGAGAGGGACCTGCTTCACGAGTTGGTGGACCGCGCCTACCAGGGCATTGAGGACAGCGTGAAGCACTACTTGTCTTGCGGCGTCGGCGACGCCTACGGCTGGGTCGGCCCGGAGCTGTGCCTCCCGCCACTGGCCTCGCCCCGCGACTTCCGCGAATTCGTCTTCGACTACGACAAGCGCATCTGCGACCTTATCCACGACGCCAGCAAGCTGGTGTGGGTCCACTGCCACGGCGACATGAGCCTGGTGCTGGAGGACTTCATCGAGATGGGTGTCGATTGCCTGAACCCCATCGAGCCGCCGCCCTGTGGGAAGCTGACACTCGCAGCGGCGAAGGCGGTCGTGCAGGGCCGCATGGCGCTCGACGGTGGCGTGCAAGATGGCGCCTTCGACCTGCTGCCGCCCGGCGCAATGGTCCCGGTGGTAGAGGACGCCGTCCGCCAACTGAAGCCGGGAGGCGGGTTCGTCCTCTGCCCCACCTCGTCACCCACGACCTGGCCCGAGCTGAGTGACCAGCACCTCCGGCACTATCGCGACTTCGTGGAGACGGGTGTGCGCTTGGCCGCCTACGACTGACGCGCTCAGAACCGGAGTTCCCTCACCCGCTCCAGGTACCACCGGTAGTCGTCCAGTGCCACGCCCGGGGTGATGAGGTGGTCGGGCATCATGATGAAGCCGCCTTCCTGCATCAGGGGGACGAGTCGCTGGATCTCGGCTTCGACGGCTTCGTGGCTTTGCTCAAGGGTGAGCTTGTCGAAGTTGCCGATGACGCGAAGTTCTTTGCCGTACTGCTTGCGGAGCTTTGCGGCATCGCCCTTCCACGGGCCGACTTCGATGGGGAATTGCACGTTGACGCCGGCGTCCAGCCACGGACCCAGAAGTGCGCTCACGTCGCCATCGGAGTCGATCCCGTAGAGCGTGACCCCGTACTCCTCGAGCTTGTTACGGATCTTGCGGTAGCCGGGGGCGACGTACTTCTCGAAAAGGCTTGGACTGACCAACGGGCCGGCGCGGCCGCAGATGTCTTCCCAGCCGAAGCCCATGTCCACCTTGATCTTCGGCAGCACTTGGTCGATCCCCCAGCAAGTGAGGTCGGCCAGAGTCATGACCATGTCGGCATACACCTCCGGCGCGTCCGCCATGAGGTACGACATGTTCTGGACGCCCATCCAGTTGCGGATCCACCCCATCATGGAGGCGGTGCTGATGGTGAGGGGCAGCCCGGAGTTCTCGGCATTGGTGACGTGCTCGTCGAGGTTCTGCGGCACGCGAGCCGGATCAGGCTGGAGTCGCTGCTTGAATTCGGGCCAATCCGCTGCCGTCTTCAGCGTGAAGTCGACATAGTGCGGGATGCAGCTCTTGTGTTTCCAGTCCTGCTGAATCACCCCGGCGCCATCGCGGAAGAGCCGGTACTCGGGCGTGTCTTCGAGGGTCTCCTCAGCAAACGCGGGCAGAAGGTCGAGATGTACGCCCACGCCCCCCCACATGGGGACGGCGTCGAAGAACTGGTGCGCGTTGGCCTCGCGAGGCAGCCCCTCGCCATACCAGCGCTCTAGCGTCTCGCCCCAGCCGGTCCAGTGGATGACTGGCATCCGGTCGAAGTCGCCGTAGAACATGATCTGTTGGAACAGCTCGCGGTAGGTCACCAGAGAGCCTCCTCTTGCCGCCGTGTCACGTGTCAGGTGGCATGTGTCGCACGTCTTGCGTCAAGTGTCGTGTGTCACGCGTCATGCCTCGAGGCAGGGTAGCGGGCGGGAGACCGCCGAATGGTGAGGGGTTGGGAGACGCTGACCAGCATCAGAAGCGGGAAATCCCTCACCCACCGCCCATTGGCATCGGGGTGGTGGGCTCTTGTCGGCTCAACTCCGTGAGCCGGAGGTTCTTCCACCAGACCTTGGCCGGCGTGTCGCCTTTGAAGGCATGGACTTGCAGGCCGATGAACCCCTTCGCGGTCATGTCGTCCTTCAGGTCCACGATCTGGATCCCATTGATCCAGGTCTTGATCGAGTCGCCCCGACACACCACCCGGTAGCGGTTCCACTCGTCCTTCCTGAACGCAGTGGCTGCCTGTGGGTCCTTGGAGCCCTCGTCCAGGAATTTGCCGTGCCGCGCTTCATCGTAGATGCGCCCGGCATTGGCGTTGGTGGCGATCTCCACCTGGTAGCCGTGCCCGCGGCCGTTGTTGTACTCGGGCTTGCTCTCGCTGCGGATCTGGACGCCGGAGTTCAATCGCGAGTCGACCTTGACGTCAAACTCCAGCTCGAAGTCGCCGTACTCTTTGTTGGTGCACAGAAAGGAGTTCGGGCTGTTGTCCGCGGTGGTCCCGACGATACAGCCGTCCTGGACTTCGTAGGTTGCCGTGCCGTTGAGTTGCTTCCAGCCGTCGAGAGTCGTCCCGTCGAAGAGCGCCCTTGCGCCGTCAGTGGGCTTCTCCACCTGTCCGACAGCACTGGCCGCGAAAAGAAACGTGGTCGCCAGGATTGAGAACCATCCGAGGGTTCGTGTTTGGGGCATGCTGTTCTCCTTGTTGCCGTGTGCGAGGCAGCAGGTTCGTGAGCCGCGGGGCTTCCAGTGTCGGCGTAGCGTGGCCACTACCTGCCTCGTTCGCTCCATTGTATCACTTCGCCGCCGCGATCAAAAGAATGGACTGCGCCGCCCGAATCCGCGTGTCCAGGTTGGGGTCGTCCAGTAGCGGCACGAGGTCCTGCGTGTGGTCTGTCGCCCGGCAGTCACCTACCGTCTGCGCAGCGTAGGTGCGGATGCCCGCGTCTTCGCTCTTCAGGTTCCGGAGGACCTGCGCCAAGGCGCCCGGCGCCTTGAGCTGGGCGAGCGCGTTCCAGTCGTAGCTTCTCGTCAGCGGGTCGGTCTCCGTCTCCGCCAGCTTCTGCAGCGCCGGCCAGTCCGTCTTGTCGCCGAGCCGACCGAGAATCCAGGCCGCAAGCTGGCGCGGCCGGTCGTCCTTGCTGGCCAGGGAGCCGCGGAGGCGAGTCAGCAGGGCGCTGTCGCCGCCACGGATGAGCGCTGCCGTGGCCATCGCCTCCAGCGCAGGATCGCCCTCCTCCAGCGCTGCTCGCAGCAGCTTCCCGTCACCGGTCTGGCGCACCTTGTACAAGCTCTCCGCCGCGTGGACTCGGCCGTTGCTCTCCTTGTTGCCGAGAATCGACAACATCACCTCGGCGCACTCCGTCTTGCCGGCTCGCACCTGCTCGCGCGCCAACCCGCAACGATGCTGGTCGTCTGTCTCTGTGTCGAGTCGCCCCTTGAGTGCAGCAAGGACTTCGTCGCCGTGCCCTGTCTGCGTCAACGCCTCCGCGGCGTGCATCGACGGCCAGAACTCCTCGGCCTGAAGGCCGGCACGGAGGAGGGCAAGGCAGCGGCCGCGGAGCTGCAGGGAGTCCTCACCCCACGCCCTGTGCCCCGAGGCTGTTAGTGCGAGGGCCGAGGCCAGATAGAGGCTGATTCGTCTCATGTCGTCCTCCTTGGTACGTGTGACGCACACAGAACGCTTGGAGTCACAGGGCATACCTGGCAATGAGTTCCTCACCAATGCCCTGATTGCGCATGAACCGCGCAATCTCCCCGTGCAGCCGCTTTGTGACGGCCGGGTTCTCGGCGTAGACGTTCCTCTCAGCCAGCGGGTCGCCCTTCAGGTCAAGCAACGAGGGTTCGTTCGCGCCGTTCTGCCACACGGTGTAGATCCACCGGTCTGTCATCGCTTGGGCGAGGGCGTTGGTGCCACAGACGGCGGCGGCGCGGTGGCCCTTCGCGTTGCTTTCGATGAGCGGCAGCAGAGACTCACCAATAAGCTCAGCCGGCTTCTTCATGCCGAACGCGTCGAGAATGGTCGCCGTCATGTCCCATGGCTGGACGATGGCTTTGACTCGCTTGCCCTTCTGCATACCGGGCGTGCGGACCAATAGCGGAACTCGCGTGACGGCCGGGTACATCGGGAAGTACATTCGCGGGAGCGGGTCGTCGTTCCCCGGGCGACCTGCGGGCATGCACATGCCATCGGCGCCAAGTGCATGCGCTTTCTGGATCAGTCCGCCTTCACCGGGGTAGTCGAACTGAGTGCCGTGATCGCTGGTGAAGATGAGCAGCGTCTCGCCCGCGATGCCGAGCCGCTCCAGCGTAGCAAGCAGGCGACCGACGCAGGCGTCTACCATCGTCACCTCACCCGCGTACCGGGCACGGATCTGGTTCAGCTCCCGGTCGGTGATGCCCATGGTCTTGCGGACGCCGTAGGTCGGCGCCTCGAATACGCGGCCGGTGTAGCCGGGGTCGTACAGGTCGGTGTAGTACTGCGGCGGGTCCCACGGTTCGTGCGGGTCAAACGTGTCGATCCACAGGAAGAAGTCCTTCCGCTTGTAGTTGCGCTCGAGCCACTCGGTCGCGAGCTTGTATGTGCCGGGCGCGAACCAGTCGGTCTCCACCTGCCGGTGCGCCCGGTTGACCAGCACTTGGTGCCACCACTGCGCGGGGTAGCGGATCAGGTGCTTGGGCACGGGGTACTTGAGCGGAACGCTGGCGTCCATCCAGCAGGGGTCGGCTTCCTGCCCGCGGTTCAGGCACCAAGCCGTGTAGCCTTTGTAGAGGTTGATGTTGCCCGTCACGTTGTTCTGCGTGTCGGTGATGAGCATCGACGGAATCTTCTTCTCGCCCAGCCGCATGGGCAGCGTGACTTCCTGGTTCTCCAGGGGCTTCCATCGGTTGAATGGCAGGCCCAGGTCGCCCTTGCCCAGCAGTGTGTCACGCCGGTTCGGCACCGTGGGGAAGGAGCCGATGTAGGCGTTCTCAAACAGTGCGGACTCCTTCGCCAGGCTGTCCAGGTTAGGCGTGTGGATCCAGTCGTTGCCGTACGCGCCCAAGTGGTCGCGCCGGAAGCTGTCGGCCATGACGTAGATGACTTTCATTGAGGTGCTCCTTGAGGGGTGGGTGTGAGGGCGAAAGGACCGGAAAGGACGTCAGTGACCTCAAGGACGTGGGTGCCGCTCCAACGCTTGTGCGTCCCCCCCCCGGTGTCCTTGGCGTCGTGGGTGTCCTCTATGTCCTTTCCGCCGCTCACTTGCTCTCCACAATCTCCAGGTCGTCCAAGTAGCCCTCCACCAGGGCAGCGTTGGCGCTGTGGATCCAGATCTGCAGATTCACCGTCTCCTTCGGCGGCGCGAACGGGAAGACGAATGGCTTCCAGTGCTTCTCTGAACCGCCGATGCCGCCGAGCGCCTGCAGCCAGCCGCGTTCGTCCACGTTCAGGGCGTTGCCGTTGGCGTCGAGGAAGCGGACGTACATCCCGACGCCATCGCCGGACACACCGAAGTACTTGCCGCGCAGCTCGTCCTTGGCGCCAGGCTTGGCCGGCATCCGCGCCGAGTCGATGGTGGAACCGCGGGTCGTGTCGGCATCGGTGATCTTGAGCGAGGTGGTGCCACTTGCAGCTTGCTCCGTGGACAGAGCGCTGAACCCGTCGTTAGGGATCCGCCATCCCCACGAGCCGAGCTCGAAGTCACCGTTGCGCACACCGGCGCCCTTTCCGCCCAGGTCCAGCGGCGTGATCGTGACAGTGATCGACGCCTCTGTCACCGGCTTCGTCAGGTTCAGTCCCAGTCGGGTCGGCTTGACGGGCGCGTCTTCCTCGATCTGCTCCGCACTGACCTCGAGGGCCGCTCCCGTGGCACTGATCTCAATCCGCGCCGCCTCCTCAAAGTCGTAGATGGTCAGCGAGCCCGGCGCGGCCTGCTTCCACTGGCCGAGGGTGAGCAGCGCGGTGCCGAATGCCTGTGGCGAGCTGAAGGCCACCTCATCGCGAACCATCAGCGAGCCGGCGCCTTCCCGCGAGTAGACGAAGGTGCGTTCCAGCTTCTCAAGCTCTCGCACCGCGTACGGTGCCCTCAGGTCGACCACGAGCGTGTCGGCGGCCTCAGTGAAGTCGGTGCGAACCACCTTCCCCTTGGCGTCTGCGCCGGGCCGCTGAAGCTGACCGGCAACCACCGGCACGGGATGACCGAAGGAGTTGAGCAGCTTGCTCTCGTATCGTTTGGCGCTGAATGTCCGAGCGGAGTACGTCTCCGCGCCGGGGTCGAGCAGAATCGGCGTCGAGCCCATCAGCACGACGTACGAGCCGACATCGTTGTGGTTGTGATGCTCCGCGTTATGCCCGCCCTTGAGGGCGACGCCGAGGCGGCATTCGCTTCCTTGGGCGGGGCGGCAGATGAGGAGGCCGGCGTCCTCGAACCAGTCGCGGAGCGCCGGCCCCGCGGCGGCTTCGTCGGCGGGCGGCGTCTTGGAGGCGGAGTTGGGGAATGAGTACCTCAACGCCTCAAACAACGCCCCACCCGGCGACCCGGGATCCTGCGACTCCCAGTCGCGCAGGCCCAGGCGGTACTTCCGACTCACGTACCACATCTCGCGAGCGTCCGGTCGGGCGTTGACGGAGCAGTCGGCAAACGCCGGGCAGACGCCGTTCAAGATGCCGATCCGGGCGCCGAACGTCGCCGGGGCGCGGACCTCGGGAAGCGCCATCAGGTCGCGCTTGCCCTCGGTTGCCTGATAGATGATCTCGGCCAAGTTCAGGTAGTTGCCGAACCCGTAGTTCCAGTAGCCGACGCCCTCGGAGCAATAACCGTCGGGCGGGAAGCCTTTCAGGAAGTTCTTCGAAAACTCCTCCGCGGCGGCGACGAAGAACGCGCGTTCCTCCTTCCCGTCCAGCAGTGCCAGCGCCGAGCCGGTCACCCCGGCCAAGCAGACTGCGTTCCAGTTGTTGGTGGTGGTCATCCACCAATTGCGCGGGCGCTTGCCCTCGACCAGGTCCCGGTACGGATCGAGGATCCGCCGCGTCACCTCGTCCCGGATCAGCTTCTGCGTCGGCGGGCTGAGCTTGCCGCCCAGCAAGTAGAGCGTGGTCGCCAGCTCCCAGCCACGCGCCGACGACTTGAGGTCGATGTCCACGACCTCTCCCTCAAAGTTGGTCAGCTTGCTGTCGTGCGCCGGCATCACCCAAGTGCGCTCCGCGCAGAAGGCGCGCACCAGCTCCTCCAGTTTGGGGAGGAACCTCCCCTTGTTCTCCAAGCACTCCGCCAGCACCAGCGGGTTCAGGAACCGGTCGCGCTGGCTGTTGACGCGCTGCCACCGCGTCCGGTTGCCGGTCTTTGAGAAGTCGAGGTACAGGTCGTCGGGCAGCTCAGGGATTGGTTGCGAAAGCAGCTTCTCCGCGTTGTCCACCACGTCGCCGAACGCCTCGCGCTTGGCGAGGTCCTGCCACGCCGTCCGGTCTGAGGCGGAGCAGCCGTAGGCAACCGGATGGTCAAGCAGCAGAGCGGCGATCTCTTGCACCCTCCCCACCGGCAGTGCAGCCCCTTCGGCGACCGACGGTGTGGGTCTCAGCAGCATGCATCCGGCAATCAGGAGCGTTGCGGCGGCAGAGACGAATGGCAGACTCGCGTTCATTGGGACCTCCGAGAGTAGTGAACAGAGCACCCGCCGCACCGAAGCCGTCAGCGCCCAGCCGGTGGCTGGCTACAGGACAGCAGAGCTGTGTTCCGGTGCTCACCCAAGAGGTACGGTCATTCGACACGTCGGCGAAGTTTCCTGCGTGTCGAGGAGCTGTGGCGCCACGGAGACCTCCGGTCGCCCGCCCCGCGGGGTGCCTGTCAACGACGGCCCGCGCGACCATTGCTCGTCTCGACAAAGGCGCCAATCTGCGCGTCGGTCGGCAGCGCCGGGATCACGCCCACGGCTTGCGTCGTCAGAGCACCGGCGGCGTTGGCATACCGAGCGAAGTCGGTCATCTGCGCCAGGGAAAGCCTGCCGAGGTCGCCCGCCGTCAGTAGCTTCGACAGCAGGGCCGCCACGAATGCGTCCCCGGCGCCAAGGGTGTCTACCACGTCCATCCGGAAGGCAGGCTCCGAACCCGTGCAGGTACCGTTTGTGAACCAGCAACCGTTCTCCCCGCGCGTCACCACGACCCACTGGACGCCGAGGTCGAGAAGGCGGCGCGCGCCAGCGTCCAGGTCGGCCGTCCCGGTGCCGAACTCCCACTCCTCTTCGGCGAGCTTGACAAGGTCAGTCAAGTGCATCGCGTCCCCGATCAGCCGCTTGGCTTCCTCGTGGTTGCGCCAAAGCGCCGGGCGCCAGTTTGGGTCGTACGAGATCAGCGCCCCCGCCTCCTTGGCGAGCCGCGCCGCCTCCAGCGTGGCTTCTCGGCACGGATTCTCGCTGAGGCTTACCGACCCAAAGTGGAACACCTTCGCCGTGCCGAGGTACGCCCGGTCCAACTCGGCCGGCGAAAGGAGCATGTCGGCACCGGGGTTCCGGTAGAAGGCGATGTCTTTCGTCTGGTCGCTCCGCGTAGCCACGAAGGCCAGCGTCGTCCGAGTACCTTCGCCGATGAGCAAGTGCCCAACGTCCACCCCCTCCGCTGCGACTACGTCGCGGAGGAAGCTGCCGAACGGCTCGTCGCCCACCTTCCCGATGAACCCGGTGTCCACTCCCAGCTTGGCCAGGCCGACTGCCACATTCGCTGGCGCTCCGCCCGGCGCCTTGATGAACCCCGGGCTGTCGGCAACTCCCACATCGGGTGCAGTCGAGACGAAGTCGATCAACAACTCGCCGAGACAGATGGCATCAGGCATGTTCTCACCTCTCCTGAAGTGCACCGGGTGCGAGCGGCAGCGGGCGGCGCGCCTCCACGGGACGCTCGAGCCCGTTTGGGGGGAGGCCGCGCAGCGACCACCCCCAACGAGTTAGGGAGTCCCGGGCATTCCAGCAGGAACGCTCAGAGCCGCTCTTCGGACTTCGCCTTCGCTGAGTCCAGCGCGGCTCGCGAAGTCGCAAGTGCCAGGCGTGCGTCTTCCGGCGTCAGGATGGCCGGCGTCTTGTCGTTGGCGACGCAGTCCAGGAAGTACTTGATCTCGGCAACGTAGCCGTCGTCCTTCGGCACGTCGGGGTGCTCCGGCTCGCGGTTGGGTCGGTACACCGTCAAGGTCGGGTCGGCGATGTTGCTGAGCATCACGCAGCCCTCTTCGCACTGCAGCTTGAGGGTCATCACCAAGCCCATGCCCGCTGGCACGAAGAAGCCGCTCTCGGCGATGGCCACCTTCCCGTCGGGGTACTCCAGAGTCGTGAACACGTGATCCAGGCCGCCCTGCTCAGACCACAGTCCGCGGGCGTAGATGGTCTCCGGCTTGCCGAAAATCCAGTTGAGATAGTCCAAGTCGTGGATGTGGTTGTCGATCACTGCGCCGCCGCTCCGTTCCGGGTCCAGCAGCCAGTCATCCCATGACCAGTCGGGCGCCGGCACGAATCGGGCAGCATTTGCCGCCAGGGGCGCCCCCAGGTCGCCGCTATCCAGCAGTTGCTTCGTCACCACGTACTCCGGCCAGAACCGGATGACGTGCGCCACCATGAACTTGCCGGGTGCCTTCTCCGCCGCTTCGAGAATCGCCTCAGCGTCGTCCATCGACAGCGAGAGCGGCTTTTCGCACAGGACGTTCTTCCCTGCCTCAAGGCACTTCACCACAAACTCGCGGTGAATGGGTGTCGGCAGGCAGATGTCCACCAGCTCGAGAGAGTCGTCGTCCAAGACGGCGTCGATCGTGGCGTGCGTAGCGCAGCCATACTTGGCGGCCGCTTGTTCGCGAACGCCGTCCTGGAAGTCCACCACCGCCGCCAAGTCGGCGTTCCCCAATCCGTGATAGATGCCGGCGTGAACGCCGCCCATGAATCCGTGACCTGCAACGCATACCTTTGTCATTGTGCTACCTCCCGACGATCCGCTTCATCGCTTCGGCGGTGTTGTAGACGATCTGGTCGCCATGGTGCGTGTATGGGGGAATCATCTCGGCGGTTACCCAGCCGTCATAGCCGATCTCCTGGAACGCCGCCATGACCGCCGGCCAGTTGACCTCGCCCGAGAGCAGGTCAACAAAGCCCGCCAAGCCACCAACCTCGCACCGGAAGTCCTTGAAGTGCACGCGGGCAATCCGCTTGCCGAGGATCCGGATCCACTGCTCCGGGAAACCGGTCAGCAGAACGTTGCCGACGTCGAAGTAGGCACCCACCCGGTCGCTCTCGAACTGATCGAGGAAGCGAGCCATTTCCAGCGGGCTGAGCAGGAACTTGTTCCACACATTCTCCACGCCGATGGTGACGCCCAGCGACTCGGCAAGGGGTGCGGCCTCGCCGATGGCTTCCGTGGCGCGCTCCCAGGCGACGTCGTACGAGACGACCGGGCAGTCCGGGATGAACGAGGCGTGCACGTTCCCAGGCACGACCAAGATACCGTCGACGCCTACCCACGCCGCCATCTCGATCTCCTTCTTCAGGATCGCCTTGGCCTTCGCGCGTTCGGCCTCGCAGTCGGCAGTCAGGGAACAGCCCCAGTACAACCCGCACGCGACGCCGCTGATCTCGATGCCGACTTCCTCCGCCCTCGCGCGCACAGCCCTGGCATCGGCTTCCGAGGATTCCATCGAGAACTCACCCACGTCACCCAACGCCACCTCGAAGCCATCGTAGCCGGCATCCTTTGCCAGCTCCATGCAGTCCCTAAGGGACTTGCCCGGGTCGAAACTCCAGTTGCTGATGCTGATCTTCATGGTCATTCGCCTCCAGCGATGTGCGGGCCCTCGGTGCGGACGTTCACAGTACTCCCGGAGCGCAGCGACGCCGAAGCAGCCAAGTCCCGTAGTTCGCCGCCACACCGCGCTGCCCTTCTCGAGTGAATTCCCACCTACGCGATCCACTCGGCCGGCGGGGGCAGCCGCGAAGGAAGTCACGGCCGTCCGAGACCTCCGGACGTGTCACTCGCGGCCGGCATCAGAGATCACGAGGTTGTCGCGATGGATGACCTCATCGAAGTCCTTCGAACCCAATTCCGCCGCTATCTCGTTGGAGCGTCTGCCGACAAGGCGCTGGGCTTCCGCAGACGTGTAGTTGACCAGACCACGCGCAAACTCATTTCCCTGCTCGTCGACGATGGCAACTAAGTCCCCGCGGGAGAACCTACCATGGACCGCGGTCATCCCTACCGGGAGGAGGCTCCGCCCTCGCTTCGTCAGGCTGGTCCGACAGCCTTCGTTGACCTGGACCTTGCCGCGGATCTGTGGGCCGAAGGCGATCCAACGCTTGCGGCTGGTGAGTTGGTGTTCCGCCGGGAACAGTGTTCCCACCAGCTTCCCCGCCGCGATGTCCCGAAGCACGCCGGGGCGCCTTCCTCTGGCGATGACCATCGAGACGCCGGACTGAGTCGCGATGTCGGCCGCCTCCAGTTTGGTGATCATGCCCCCGGTTCCGGCAGCCGTGCCGGACCTGCGCGCCGCCGACCGAACAGCGGGCGTGATCGCCTTGACAATCCGCACTGGATCGTCTGCTTCCGGCAGGTAGAGCCCTTCCACGTCCGACAGCAACACCAGGAGGTCGGCGCCAACGAGGATAGCTGCCCGCGCTGCCAGCGTGTCGTTGTCGCCGAACCGAATCTCCTCGACGACGACCGTGTCGTTCTCGTTAACGATCGGCACCACATCCCAGCGGGAAAGCTGGGCGAGCGTGTTGCGGGCGTTGAGGAACCGGCGGCGTTGGGAGATATCGTCCCGTGTCAGCAGGACCTGCGCCACCTTCACGTTCCGCCGGGCAAAGGCGTCGCCGTACGTCTGCATCAGTAGGCTTTGGCCGACGGCCGCAGCCGCCTGCTTTTCCGGCACGGTCCGCGTCTCCCCTAGGGCGAGCCACGCCATTCCGGAGCGAATCGCCCCGGAGGTCACCAGCACAACGGGGTGACCGGAGTCCCGGAGGTCACAGAGCTGGCCGACGAGGTCGTCGATGAAGGTCTCGTCCAACACCCCATCCTCGCGGGTGAGTGTTGTACTCCCGACCTTCACCACGATGGTCTTGCTGCTTCGCCGACTCATTCGAGGTACGCCATCTCCACTTCCCCGATCCGCAGCAGGTCGCCGTCTTTGGCGCCGCGGTCGCGGAGTTCATCCATGACGCCCATTCGCTCGAAGAGCTGGTATAGGTGTCGCGCAGCCTCGAAGTTCTCGACATTGAACCTGGCCGTGACCCGCTCGACGCGGCCGCCGCTGAGGCGCCAGACGCCGGGGCCGTCATCGCGAACTTCGAACGGGTCCTCAGTGCGTCTCGGCAGCGCGGGAACCTCTGTGGCTGCGGGTCTTGGGTGTTGCCGCACCTGCTCCGCCATCGCGCGGATCAGCTCCGGCACCCCCTCACCCGTGACGCCGGAAATCGGGTAGACCGGGACGCCCAATGCCTTCAACTCGGCCGCCAGCATCTCAAAGCACTCCCGCGCGTCCGGGACGTCGAGCTTGTTGGGAGCCAGTAGCTGTGGGCGCTCCGCCAGCACCGGGCTGAACTTCGCCAACTCCTCGTTCATCTGAACGAAATCTGCAACCGGGTCGCGGTCGGCCGGCATCGTCATGTCCAGCAGGTGCACCAGCACCGAGGTGCGCTCCACGTGGCGCAGGAACTGGTCGCCCAGCCCGCGCCCTTCATGCGCGCCCTCGATGATCCCGGGAATGTCGGCCACCACCAGGCTCTCCCCGCGGTCCAGCCGCACAGTGCCCAGGTTGGGCACCAAGGTGGTGAAGGGGTAGTCGGCGATCTTGGGACGCGCGGCGGAGATCCGCGAGATAAGCGTGGACTTGCCCGCGTTGGGGAAGCCGATCAGCCCTACGTCCGCCAACAGCTTCAGTTCGAGACGGACCTCGCGCTCCTCGCCGTCGTCGCCCTTCTCAGCAAACCGCGGCGTTCGCCGGATAGCCGTCGCGAAGTGCCGGTTCCCCCGTCCCCCGCGCCCTCCGCGGGCGGCCACGAACTCGGTGCCGGGGTCGGTCAGGTCGGCGAGAAGATCGCCCGTCGCGCCCTCGTAGACAAGCGTGCCCAGTGGGACGGACACGAGCAGGTCGTCGCCAGCAGCGCCGCTCTTGCGGGACCCGCCGCCGTGCGTGCCGTTCTTCCCCCGGTAGTGCCGCTGGAACTGGAAGTCGATCAGCGTGTTGGCCTCGTCGCGGGCCACCAGAATGACGCTCCCACCATTCCCCCCTCGGCCGCCGTCAGGACCGCCGTGTGGTTCGCCGAACTCCCTTCGGAAGCTGACAGCGCCGTTACCCCCCGCGCCCCCCTTGACGTAGATGGTGGCCTCATCGATGAACACAGGAGGACTCCCTTGGCCCGCGTGCGACGATCTGGCAAGACACCTGCGTCACCAGTGGCGACGGGCGCCCGCTTCCACGAGAAAAGGCATCGCGGCCCACAGCCCCGGCCGTCCCGGGCGCCCCGAAGCAGCCCCTCATGAGGCGACCCAATGCGGCGTCGGTCGTTGGACCAACGCTGCTCCTCAACCTGCGCTACACCTCAACAGGGGCGGCGTCGACAGGTGCAACACTGACGCGGGGTCGGTTGTCGCGGATGCGGTCGAACACGACCTTGCCGGGGGCGAGCGCAAACAGCGTATCGTCTTTGGCGCGCTGAACATTCTTGCCGGGCCGATAGTGGGCGCCGCGCTGGCGCACGATGATCTCGCCCGTGTTCACAAGCTGGCCTGCATGGCGCTTCACTCCCAGCCGCTGCGAGTTGCTGTCGCGGCCGTTGCGAGTGCTGCCCATTCCCTTTTTGTGTGCCATCGATTACACCTACCAAACGAGTTGAAGTTGGAGCAGTGGGTGCGCTACGCCTGGACCTGAATGCTGCTGATCCGAACGCGCGTGTAGTCCTGGCGGTGGCCCTTGGTCAGGCGGTACTTCTTCTTCGCTTTCATCTTGAAGATGCGTACCTTCCGACCTTTCTCATGGGCTACCACGGAGCCGGTCACTTTGGCGCCTTCGACGTAGGGCTGGCCGACTTTCACTTCGTCGCCGCCCACGAGGAGGACGTGGTCCGTCTCGAATGTCGCGCCCTTGTCCAGGGGCAACTTGCCCAACTGGAGGTACTGGTTCTCTTCTACGCGGAACTGCTTGCCGCCGCTCTCAATGATCGCATACACGGGCGTGGGTCCCTTCCTCAGTAGACTGTCGCCGCCAACGCCGAACCGGCGCCATGGAAACACAAAAACGGCGATTCGCCATTGTCCGCGAATCGCCGGGAAACGCACGGAGCACGAGACCATTAGGATACCAAACCACAGCACCCGCGTCAATGGAACGGCGCCGCTGAGCGGGCGATTCCATTGACGCGCACGGTTCGCGCTGAAGCGCTCAGATCCCACTCAACAGCGCCGACAGCCGCGCCTGCCAGATTACCTCGCCCAGTTCGCCCCGCAACTGGCTGACCCGCAAATCCATCTTCATCCACTCAGCGGCCTCCAGCGACGCTCTGCTATCAATGTGAGTGCGGAACGGGGCGACCTCTGCCCGATAGGCATCGAGCCGCTTGGCAAGCTCGGCCTTGGTGGTTGCGTCCGCTTCTTGATCCTTGACCTTCCCCAGCCCCGCCAGCAGCTCTTCCAGTTGCGCAAGGGCCGCGCCGGCCAATGCCCGGTAGCTCGTGTCGGAGAACCCCTCCTGCCCGTAGACGAGAATGGCGCCTTGTCGCTCGCCCTTTCGGAACGCCTCGCCCAACGCCCCAAGCTGTTCCCCCGTCGGCGACAGCACGAGGTGAGCGAATCGCTCCGGGTCGTGGAAGTTCGCCTTGGTCTGCGCCCAGTTCGTCCACCCCCTCGCCGCCCCGACGTAGCGGTCGCGACAGACGTTGAGGCCAATGACCGCCCCCGGAATCGGCTCGCTGCCCAGGTCACTCCATGGCACAGCCAGCTCCAGTGTCCACCGGTCCTTCAGCAGCCTCGTTGCGGCAATCGCCTGTGCGCTCCAGGTGGAATCCGTCCCGCGTGAGTCGTAAAGGCTACCGGCGGCGTTCACGGCGAGCTGGAAGTATACTCGCGAAGGTTAGGAACACACCGAAGTGGAAGTTCGCGGAACTTCCCCGGCAGGCGTGCAGCAGACGTAGGACAGAGGGTATTCTCCCAGACGGAGCCGAAGTCGCACCGGGACTTCGGTGTGTTCCCAACCTTCGCGGGTATAGTACAGCCCCCACCAGTTGGCGCCAGCCTCCAGCGTCGCCTTGTTCCCTTCCTCCACCAACGCGCCCGGCGTCTGGATGCGCCGCGCCCCGGCGCGCTTGTAGTGGGAGGTGAAGAAGCTCGGGTAGCACCGCAGCCCGGCCGCCACCGACGTGATCTCCTGCTTTGGCTCCAGAGCGATCTCGCAGTCGAGGTGGTCGCTCCCCGGCAAGCCAACGAACCGCACCCGCACGTTCGCCACCTCGTGGCGCCACACCAGGTCCAGGATCGCCCGCTCGCCGCGCTGCGCCACCAACATGCTGCTCAGCGGCGTCGTCCCGAGCTCCTGACCGTTGAGGGACACGAACAGAAACCCGCTGTGATACCAGTTGCACGCCGTCGGCACGGGCATCCCGATGTAGCCCTCCAACGGCGCCACTTTGCCCCCATGCGCCTTGTCGATGCACGCCTTGTACGCGATGGCGTACGCCACCGGCCCAAACCGGAAGCCGGCAGTCCGCTCAAGGAAGGTGTGCGATGGGTGCCCCGGGTAGTCGCCCAGGTCCCGTTCATGGGGAGCCGCCAACGTCAACTCCGCCCCGGCCGGCTGCTCCTCCGCGGTCGCGGCTTGCGGAACTGCAAAGGACAGCAAGGCGAGCCAGGCGGCAAAGACCCGTCGGTCGGTCATCAGCACTGCTCCTTCCCTGTCGGTGTTGAGTACGCAGACGTTGGACGCCATCCCCGAATGTCCTTCCCGGGCCGCGCCTTGAATGAGACGGCGAACGCCACGAGACGCGGGCGCGACCGCAGAGCCTACTGGCCGTCGAGAGACAGCGACACATCGTAACACTCCTGCTGCAATTGACTGGACTCCTGCTCCAAGCCCGGCTACACTCTCAAGTCCCCGCCGACCCAGCGCGCCCCACGCCCCCGGTTTCCCAGCCAGCCAGTAACGCAGTTCCCCGCCCCATCGACTACGAGTTCGTCCCCATCCCTGCCGGGGGCGCCGCCGGGCCGGGCGTAGCTTGACAGGGCATTGGCTTCAGCGTAGACTCTGCCTCCGTACCCCCCGGCTGGCCTTGCTCTCCGACAGGCACTTCCGCACCCATGACCTCAACAGCCGCGTCAAAGAACGCCTTGCCGATTCGACTCCCGGACGAGCGTTGGTCGCACATCACGGAAGAGCACTGCGAGTTGGCAGGTCTGCGTCTGGAGGTCCTGGAGACCATCGCCGAAGCAGACCGGGTGCTGGCCGGCAACGCCGGCGAGAACTTGGCGGTCCGTGAGTACGAGCCAGGCAAGTTCTTGGTGGTCGCCCATCGCGAGGGTGCCGCCGACGGCTTCATCATCACGGCGTTTCTCACTCGTCGCGTGCGCTCCCTGGAAAGGAGGCGGCAGCTTTGGCCCTCCCAGCCATCCAGCCATACCTGAACCTCATCCCCGCCGTTCGGCAGTCCCCACAGCAGTACCTGTGGCTGTCCTACGACCAGGAAGCGGATGTCGTCTACATCAACTTCAAGAAGCCTAGTCACGCCACTGACAGCGAGCTCACCGAGGACGGCGTGATCGTCCGCTACGAGGCAGACGAAGTGGTCGGGTTCACCGTGCTCAATGCCAGCACGCGGATCGCGTCGGCTGGGTTGCGCTTGACGCCTGCGTGCCGCGGCAGTAGGATGTTGGCTGCTTGCCCCGGGCGTTCGGAGCAGGCGACTCTGTGGCTTCGAAGGGAAGTGTCCCATGGCTCGTACCTGCTGGTCGTCTCTTCTTCTTGGCGTTGCGGTGATATTGCTCTGCCATCCGGCACGGTGCGTTGCGGCGCCGGCCGCCAACCTCGTGGCGAACGGCTCCTTTGAGGAGGAAGCTGAGGCTGGCGGGGCACCTCCGGGCTGGGCCTTCGCCGGGTGGGGCGACATCAAGCAGACGCTCACGCTCGACGCCGGGCACGAAGGCGGCAAGTGCGCCAAGCTCGACTGCACAGCGTTCGTCCCCGGCACTGCGAGCAGCCATGCGATGGTCTGTCAGGTCGGCGCGGTGGCCGTCGAGCGCGGGCAGTGGTATCGGTTGAGCTTCTGGGTGAAGGGCAAGGGGATCGCGCGGTCGATCTGCGACGCGGCGTTGTCGAAGACCAAGCCGTGGGGCTCGTCGGGGATCGCCGTGAGCTTCCCGGCCAGTCCCACGTGGCAGCGCGTCGAGAAGACGCTCCAAGCGACGGACGACGTGCCTGCCGACGCCAGCCGGTTGCAGTTCTGGTACACCAGCACCGGCACACTGTGGCTGGATGACGTCGTCCTCGAACCCGTCGAGATGAAGGTGGAGTACCACCCGCAGCTCTCCACCGACGGCGTCCGCAACTTCCTCCCCAACAGCAGCTTTGAGTGCGGCGCCGCGGGATGGGGCAGCTACGTGCCCAACCTGACTTCGTGGTCGGGCAACGCCTATCAGCAGTTGGGCGAAGTTGACAGCACGACGGCGCAACACGGGAGGAACAGCCTGCGGCTCTCGCTGGACAAGGCGCACCCGCTGAAGTACCGGTGGGATTACTTCGACGCGGTGGACCAGCCGGTGGAGACGCTCCTGACGGCGCACGCAGGCTGGGTGCCCATGCAGTCAGGGAAGCGGTATACGCTGTCGTGCTTCCTGAAGGCTGACAAGCCCGACGTGCCGGCGCTTCTGCTGATGTCTCAGTGTAACGGGGGCACGCGCCAGCAGGCGGTGAAGGTAGGAGCCACTTGGCAGCGGTTCGCCTTCCCGTTCACGACCAACTCCGCGTTCACGTGGACGGCTGTGGGGCTGGACTTGTCGAAGTCGGACATGCAGGCGGCCACACTGTGGATCGATGCGATGCAACTGGAGCTGGCCGACGCTGCCTCCGAGTACACACCCCGCGCCGAAGTTGAGAGCGTCGTCGAGACACCGGCCCTCGGCAACGTGTTCACCGACCCGGGGAAGGGGATGACGGTCGACCTATCCGTGTGGAACGGAACTGACACCAAGCGGAAGGTGACCGGCAAGTTGGTGGTGACGGACTTCGCCGACCAGGAGGTCGAATCCCGCGAGGTCGGCCGCGAGGTTGCGCCCAACGGCGCGGCGGGAGTCCAGGTGACCGGTCTGCTCAGTGGTAAGCGCGGCTTCTTCCGGGTGCACTGGCAGCCGGCAGACCATACGGCGGCGTTCGCGCAGACGCTGCGCTGCGCGCTCCTCGACCCCTATCGCGGCGACGACTCGCCTTTTGGGATGAACCACGCCTTCCCGTGGGACTTCATGCTGGACCTGTGCAAGACGGCGGGGATGACGTGGATGCGCGACTGGTCGGCCAAGTGGCATACGGTGGAGCCAGATCAGGGGAAGTGGGACTTCTCGACCGTCGACCCGCAGATCGACCGGGTCCTGAGAGCGAAACAGAACTGCCTGATGCTGCTGCCGTTCGCTTCGGCTCCGTGGTCCAGCGGGGCAGACATGGAGGCCGTGCGCAAGGAGGCGGCCGGCGCCGCCTACCGCGAGAAGCAGTACGTAGTTGCTTGCCCCGCCAAAGACCCGGCGCTGTTCCGCAACTACGTCGCGAAGACGGTGGAGCACTACCGCGACCGCCTCGCCGACTACGAGATCATGAACGAGCCGCTATACACCCACTACGCCGTGCCGCAGCGGTTCGGCTACACGATGAAGGACTACTTGCAGCTCCTGAAGGACGCCCACGACACCATCAAGGCGAACCAACCCAAGGCCCAGGTCATCGGCGGCATCGGCACTTGGGCGGGCGCCAGCATTGTGCATCAGTTCATCGACGACGGGGGGCTGAAGTCGTGCGACGCGATGGACATCCACCTCTACCCCGTCACACTCCCGCCGGAGCTGTACGAAGACGAACTCGCCGAATGCTGGCAGAAGATGCAGGACCGCGGCGAGGCGAAACCCATCTGGCTCACTGAGTTCGGCTGCTATGCCGATGACGACCCCTACAAGACCCCGGGCGGCATCGGCGACGCGACCATGCAGCGGACCAACTGGCCCTCCGAACAGGCTGCGTCCGAGGGTTTGGTCAAGACGGCCGCCGTGTTCCTGACCCACGGTGTCACCAAGATCTTCTCTCACGCCGGCATCTGCGGCCCAATCAACGGCCAGGACGGCGGCGGGATCTTCTTCGAGTACGGTGGCGCACCGCGGAAGATGTACGTGGCGCTGAGCGTGATAGCGAACCGCCTCGGTCCCGCGCCCAAGTCCCTCCTCCCGCGCCTCGCCAACGACCGCCTGCGTGCCCACCTGTTCCAGACCGGAGCAGGCACCGTCGCCATCGCCTGGGCAACCAGCGACCAACCCGTCCGCGTCCAGCTTCCAGCCGGTGCTAACGCCAAGGACCTCATGGGGAACGGGATTGCGCAGCGTTCCGTTGAGCTGTCGGCGACGCCGGTGTACTTGGTGGGAGAAGTCGCCTCATTGCGGGCGTCCCTTGGGCAAGCGAGGTAGCCGGCCCGCACTGTGGAGGCAGAAGCACAAGCCCGGCGCGACTGTTGCGGGGACGCCAGGCTTCGCGCTGCGCCAGCCTACTTCGCGTAGGCGCACAACACTTTCTTGATCGCCTTCGCCATCAGCAGCGCATGGTCCTTCGTGTACGTCGGGTGCGCGGGAACGAAGAACGTGCGCGTCTCCAACCACGCGGCGTTGCTGCAATGGACGGCGCCATAGTCCACCGCCGCCGGCCGCGCATTGGGGTCGCCGAAGGGATAGTTGAGCCGGCCAAACCCGTTGTGCTCCTGGAACGCGCGTTCCTTGTAGATCTGCGGCCACAGCACCGGCCCGCACGGGATGCCTTCCGCCTCCACCGCCTTCACCACTTCGCGCGCGTCGGCAACGGTCAGCTTGTCGGTGTTGAGGACGATCGGGTACAGCCAAAAGCCGTTTCGGCGCTCTTCCGTGTCCAGCGCCAGGTGGAGGATCTGCGGGCATCCTTTCAGCTCTGCGGCCAACGTCTCCCCGACCGACCGCCGATTGGGGAGGTTCCACGAGTCCACCCGCTCCAACTCCTTGAGACCGATAGCCGACTGCATCTCGGTCATCCGGAAGTTGAAGCCGACGGAGTTGTGGATGTACGGCAGCTTGGCTTCCATCTCCAGCAGGCGCATTCGCTCCGACACGTCGTAGCCGTGGTCGCGGAACGACCGGCAGAGCCACGCCACGTCTTCGTCGTCGGTCACCACGCAGCCGCCTTCGCCGCCGGTGGTGAACGTCTTGCTCTGGCAGAAGCTGAAGCAGCCCACGTCGCCGATTGCGCCGACTTTCTGTCCTCGCCACGTGGCGCCGTGCGCCTGAGCGCAGTCTTCTACCACCTTCAGGTCGTGCTGCTTGGCGATCTCCAGCAGCGGGCCCATGTCGGACACGATGCCGTACAAGTGAACCGGCAGGATCGCCCTGGTGCGGTCGCTGACCTTCGCCTCAACGTCTTCCGGATCCAGCGTGTGGCTGTCCTTCTGGACATCCGCGAAGACTGGGACAGCACCGGCCTGCAGGATCGAGAAGGCGCTGGCGATGAAGCTGTACGAAGGCACGATCACTTCGTCGCCGGGGCCGATGCCCAAGCCGCCGAGCCCTGTGTGCAGGGCCGTCGTGCCGTTGGAGGTGGAGACGCCGTACTTCGCGCCGCACCAGTCGGCGAACGCTTGCTCGAACTTCATGCCCAACTCGCCGGTCCAGTAGTTGATCTTCCCGGACTTCAGCGGCTCCATGGCAGCCTGGATGATCTCGTCCGTGAACCACGGCCACGGCGGGAATGGCTCTCGGGTCACCGGCTCGCCACCGTCAATCGCCAACTTGGTGCATTCATCACTCATTGTGGTTACCTCCACAGGTGTTCGCGTGCGCAACGCCGCTGGCCCGTCACGACACGTTCTTAGGCTCGACCGGTCTCCCCGTCCGAGCAGACTCGTAGGCTGCCTCAAGGAGGCTGACGACCTTCAGCGCTTCTCTGCCGGGAGACAAGCTTGGCGCGCCGGTCAGCACGGCGGACGCGAAGTCACCTACCGGCGTCGGCACTTCGGGCATTTCGCTCTCGCGCTGGAGAGTGGTCTCGCCGTCGGCGGGTCGCGTCACGAGCTCGAACGGAAAGCCGGTGGCGTACACGGAACCGGCCGTCCCGTAGTACGCATGGTGGCAGCGTTTCCCGGGGTACCCGCTGTCGGCGAGGACGGAGAGCGCGCAGAGCGCGCCGTTCGGCATCCGGAGCGTGGCAACCGACCGCATGTCGGCCGGGCAGTCGTCCATGACGCACGTCACCTCGACGGGCATCTGACCGGTGCACCACACGACCTCGCTCAACAGATGCGAGCCGCCGTCGATCAGGTTCCCGCCACCGTTCGCCTCCACGTCGCCGCGGAACAGCGTCGGCGGCACCACACCAGGCAGCGAGTCGGGTAGCGGCACCCGGCCGAACACGCCCTCCGCGTTGCTCGTGTCCAGGAACTCGATGGTCTCGACTTCCCCGATCTCTCGGACGCGGTCGCGGATGGCGTGGCAGTGCTTCCAGTACGGCGGGTTCAGCGCGACCGTCAAGACGCGCTGCTTGGCGTCGGCCAACGCCACCAGTTCAGCGCCTTCCTCGACAGCGATCGTCAGTGGCTTCTCCATCAGCACATGTAGACCGCGCTCTAAGGCGTACTTGGCCGGCGCATGGTGGACGTTGTGCGGCGTAGCAACCAGCACGGCATCCAGCGCGCATTCGTCGATCATCCGGCGGTAGTCGGTGAAGCGCAGCGCGACGCCGAAGTGGTCTCCCATTTTGGCAAGCGCCGCCTCGTCGCGGCGGCAAAGCGCCACCAATTCAAGGCGTTCATCGCGCTGCATGTCGGGCAAATGGCGCCTCGATGCAAACCAACCGGCGCCGATCACGCCAATTCGCACTCGATCGCAGTCAGACATCTCGCCGAACTCCTCTACGGCATGGGTAGCCGTGACTTGTTGGCCGGGCGTGCCGCGAATCCTTTCCCGCCGATCGGCAGGCCGTCCCCGGTCGCAGGGTACCCAAACCGCCGGTGCGCCGCTATACTTCCTCCACCAGACCAACCACTCTCCAGACCCGGTGCGAGGATCTCGACCACTGCGCATCGGCAGGCATTCCCTCGGAGGTACACCGTGAAAGTTGTTCTGCTGTGCGGCGGCCGAGGCACGCGGCTGCGAGAGCAGACCGAGACCCTCCCCAAGCCGTTGATCGAGATCGGCGGGCGCCCGATCCTCTGGCACGTGATGAAGTACTACGCCCACTTCGGCTTCACCGACTTCGTCCTGTGCCTGGGCTACCTCGGAGACCGGATCAAGCAATACTTCGCCGGCGACCGCGCTTGGGAGCGGCACGACTTCGTCCTGCACGCGGGCGCGTCGGGCCCCGAACGCATCGAGTTGCTGGGCGAGCGTGAGGACTGGAACCTCACCTTTGTCGATACGGGACTCGAGACGAACACGGGCGGTCGAGTCAAACGCGCGGAGCGTTACCTCGACGGCGACCTCGCGTTGGTGACCTACGCGGACGGGCTGGCAGACCTCGACCTCGGTCGGCTCGTCGAGTTCCACCGCTCCCACGGGCGACTCGCCAGCCTCACCACCGTCAACCCCGCCTCACCGTTCGGAGTCCTCGACCTGGGCGACGATGGCAAGGTGCGTCGCTTCCAGGAGAAGCCGCGCCTCGATGGCTGGATCAACGGCGGCTTCTTCGTGTTCTCGACCTCCGCGCTGAGCCGCCTGGGGGCCAACGACAGCCTCGAGCAGGACCTCCTGACAGCCCTGGCCGAGGAAGACGAGCTGTACGCCTTCCGCCACACCGGCTTCTGGGCCTGCATGGATACCTACAAGGACCACTTGGCGCTCAACGCGCTGTGGGAATCGGGAAAGGCGCCGTGGAGGGTGTGGGAAGGGTGAGGGACCGCCGCCCGGGACCCTTCACAGCCTGAAGATCCGCTTCGCGTTGAGCCCGAAGATGAGCCGCTTCGAGTCGTCAGGAATCCGCGCGCAAGCAACATAGCCGATCTGCGGGCGACCGTCCACGAACGGCATGTCGGTGCCAAACAGCACGCGCTCGGCGCCGACTCCGTTCACCATCCGCTCCAGCATCCCGCGCGGCAGAAGAGAGCCGGTCAAGTCCAGGTAGAGGCGCTCCCACTTGTGCGCCACCTCAATGCTCTCATCCATGCCGCCACACGTGCCGCCCGCGTGCCCGAGCAGCATGTCCACGTTCGGGTACTGCTTGCCCAACTCAGCGAACAGCGACGGGCGACAGCGGGCGTCGCCTTCCCAGGTGTGGACAAGCACCGGCACGGAGTGCTCATTCGCGAACTCCCATACCGGGCGGTAGCGCTCACCGGTGACGGGGTAGGCGTGGATTGACGGGTGGAGCTTGATCGCCTTGAGGTTCCCGCGCAGCACGTGCTTGTCCAACTCGCCGCGGATTGCCGCCTCGGGTCGGTGCGGGTTCAGGCTGCAGTAGCCCAGGAAACGCCCGGGGTAGTCCTCAACGGCCTGCCGGATCTGCTCGTTGCCCAGCTCCTCGGCCGGCCCGATGCCCGCGTGTGGCGCAGAGGCGGCCAGGTCGATGCCGCAGGTGTCCATTGCGAACACCATGCCCTCGGCCCACGGTCGGGGGATGTGGAAGTCCTTCCACGGGCCCATGTGCGTGTGGCAGTCGATGACCAGCTCGCCGGTCAGCTTCTCTCCGGCGCGAACCGCTTCCCAGATTCGGCTCCGTTCCTCGCTCATGCACGCGCTCCCTTCCAGAGGATCGACTCCAAGTTGCCGGTCGCGAGGCGCCGCTTGTCCGCGTCGTCGATGGCGGCGTAGAGGATCGGCGTGATTGCTCCGCCGGAGTCGTAGGCAGGCAGGCCGGTGCCGAACACCAGCCTGTCGGCGCCAAACTTCTCGACAACCGCTTCGATCCCGAGGTGCTGCTCGAAGAATGAGGTCTCGATCCGCAAGCCGGCATGTCGCGCCAGCAGCGGGTAGGCCCACCGGGTGATCCGGTAGCCTGTCCGACAGACGATCAGGTTCAGGGCGGGGTGCTTGCCGAGGACCCCGTCGATCTCCCCCCAACTCGTCTGATCCAGCTCGATTAGCACGGGCACGCCAGCCTCAGCGAGAGTCCCAAACATCGCGCCGCACCACGCCTCTCCGAGCCCGTATCCGTGCGGCTTCGGATAGAGCCAAACGGCCTGGGCGCCGCCGGCAGCGAGATACCCGAGCAGGGCGTCGCCCGCGGGCAGTTCGTCGGTATGCTCTGGCAGCAGCACGAAGGCCGGCGTCAGATTGGGGTGTGCCGCTGCCCACTCGGCCGCCTGCTCGTTGCCGATCCGCGGATCATACTCCTTCGCCCAGGCGTGGACGAACAGGGCGCGCTCAACGCCGGTGCGCGCCAACTCCTCCAGAATCTCCTCGTCGCTCAGCGCCGACTCCGGCCGCGGCGCCGACCGCGGCCCGAACATCACGTTGCAGTCAAAGAACGGAATGGACAATCTGGTCCTCCTACTGGAATGCAGATTTGGGATTGCAGATGGCAGATTGCGAAGACCGGCAGCGCACTGACCGTGGCATTCTCCTCCGACGTGGTGCTGAGCCGAGGACCGGCACAAGGGAAACGGGAACTGGAGGCACTCCCACCAACGGTGCAGCCCGGCGCCACTCGTCACCCGCCGCTCACATCGGCGACAGCTCCTCCCACACGTCGATGATCCGCGTCCAATTGCGGTACTCCCGCTCGGAGAGCGTGGGCGACGGCCCTTCCGTCGGCCGCAGGATGAATCGCGCCTTGCCCCCCTCGAACGCCGCTCGGGTGGCTCGCTCGACTTCCGCCTCAGTGCCGTAGCACATGAGGCGCGACTCCAGGTTGCCGCCCAAGGTCAGCCGCTCGGCCGCCAGCGCCTTCGCTTCCGCCATCGTCACGTCGCCGTCGGGGGGCGGTTCCACCGGCTCGAGGTAGTCGGCTCCTCGCTCAATGACCTTGAGGATGGTCTCGCGCACCCGACCATGGCAGTGGAGGTGGACCACCGCTTCGCTCCGCTGCTTGATGAACGCGATGAGCCGGCGCTCCTGGTCCTGGACCAGCGCGTCGTACACCTGCGGCGACGCCATGGGCGGGGTCACCCACTCGCTGCCGCCGACCCAAACGTACTCGATGCCCGGCTTCTGCAGCAGTACGTCGAGGCAGTCCAGCGTCCGCTCGAGGCACAGTTCCGTCAGCTCCTCCATCCGCGGCAGGTCGGTGGCGCACAACCCCAGGAACATCTGGTAGGGCATCACCCCGGCAACGCAGACGAACGGCGACGAGACGCTGGTGGACAGGAGGAACCGCCCGTCGGGGTCTGCTGGGAGCGTGTCCCTGTCCGGCGCCGACAGACCAGGCGGCCGCTCCCACGGCACGGCGGCAATGCTCCGGAGTCCCTCCCTCGTCTCCACCGGGTACGTCACATTCCACGAAGTCTGCGCCTTCCGGTCGGAGTGGACGATGGCGGTGAGGGCGCCGTCCGGCGTGTCGAGGTACTGAGTCGTCTCCCACTCGCCCCCCGGCAGCGGCTTCCGCTCGTTCCGCATACGTTGCGGCGGGATCATCAGATAGCGATTCGTGTGCGACGGATGGTTCCGTCGCACAACAGAATGCGCGAACACGCGCTCAGCAATCTCCCGCCGCAGCGGATCCTCGATCTTCGCCACAGCTTCGAGGGACGGATACTCGAACCCGGCAAGCTCCAGTGGAACTCGGTCCACCGTCTCGCCGCGGATCGTTCTCAGGCGTAGGTCGCGAGGGGTCATGGGAAGCTCCTGCTTGGTTGGCGCTGCTTCGACGGTAGCGTGAACCACTATTCGCCCAAGAGCCGCCGCCTCCTCGCAGTTGCCACGGAAAGGCGGAGACAGCAACGCAGACGACTGCTGCACGGAACGTCAGTGCCCACTGAGCGCTCCTTGCGGTGCCACTCCAACCACCCTCGCCTCAGCGACCTGTACCAGGAGGTGCGTGGCAACACCGTGGCAACCGACCCTCCGGCAACCCCAACTCCGGGCCCGGTCAGCATCAAGATTCTGGTAGGTGAACCAAATGGTCAAGATTGTCTTCCTCGGCGCTGGTAGTACTGTCTTCGCGAAGAGCGTGTTGGGCGACTGCCTGCACGTGCCCGAACTGAAGGACGCGCATATTGCGTTGGTGGACATCGACCCCGAGCGGCTGGCGGATTCGGAGACGATGATCCAGAACCTGAACCGGAACCTGGGCGCCCAGGCGACCGTTCAGGCGACGGTGGACCGGCGGAAGGCGCTGGCTGGGGCGGACTTTGTGGTCAACGCCATTCAGGTGGGCGGGTATGAGCCGAGCACGGTCATCGACTTTGAAGTGCCCAAGAAGTACGGGCTGCGGCAGACCATCGGCGACACGCTGGGGATCGGCGGCATCTTCCGGGCGCTGCGGACGATTCCGGTCATGCTGGAGTTTGCCCACGACATCCAGGAGCTTTGCCCAGACGCCTGGTTCCTGAACTACACGAACCCCATGGGGATGCTGACGGGGGCGATTCTGCGGGCGACAGGGATCAACATGGTGGGGCTGTGCCATAGCGTGCAGGGGTGCGCGACGCACCTGTGCGGGATGCTGGAGCTGCCGAACGACAATCTGCAGTGGCGGATTGCGGGCATCAACCATCAGGGGTGGCTGCTGGAGCTCTCCCGCGAGGGCGTTGACCTGTACCCCGAGGTGAAGCGGCGCGCGGCGCTGCCGGAGTACAACAAGAAGGACGCCGTCCGGTTCGAGGTCATGAAGCGGTTTGGCTACTACGTAACCGAGTCCAGCGAGCATTCGTCGGAGTATCTCCCATACTTCATCAAGAGCACACACCCGGAGCTCATCGACCGCTTCCACATCCCGCTGGACGAATACCCGCGACGCTGCATCGGCCAGATCGAGGGCTGGAAGAAGATGCGTCAGGAACTCACGGAGAGCAAGGATCTCGTCCACAACCGAGGCGGCGAATACGCCTCGTACATCATCGAAAGCGTGCTCAAGGATGTGCCGTACTCCATCGGCGGCAATGTGCTCAACAACGGGCTCATCACTAACCTGCCCTTCGACTGCTGTGTCGAGGTGCCGTGCCTCATCAACCGCAACGGAGTGCAGGGGTGCTACGTCGGCGCGCTCCCACCCCAGTGCGCGGCAGTGACGCAGACCAACGTCAACGTCCAGCTCCTGACCATCGAGGCGGCCCTGACCCAGAAGCGGGACCACGTGTACCACGCTGCCTTGCTGGACCCGCACACCAGCGCCGAGCTGACTATCGACGAGATTGTCGCGCTCTGCGATGACTTGATCGAGGCGCATGGCGACATGCTGCCGACATACGCGTAGCGGCCACTGATGAGCGGAAGGCACCCGCGAATTCACGCCAGCCTACTGGTACTGCTCCTCATCGGCGGGACCATGGGCGCTCCGCTGATCGGGCCGCTGCGGGAGACCCTCCAGGAGCTGATGGGCGTCTCCCGGGCGCAACTTGGGCTCTGGATCAACCTGATGGGATTGGGCGCGGGGGCGCTGAGCCTGTGGGCAACGGTTCGCTTTCGAGGCACGCTCAGCCGCACCTCGTTCATCAAGCTGGGCACGGTCTGTGGGTTGGCGGGCATGGTGTTGTTCGCAGCCGTCCGCCCGTCGCCCGGTGCCGCGCTCTGGGGCATGGCCGCTGGCTGGTTTCTGGTCACCGTCTCCAACGTGGTCCGCGCCGTCTCTGGGCCGATCTTCATGGACCTCTGGCGACACGCGCCGCACACCGGGGTTCTCTTGCTCCATGGCGTGAACGCGGTCGGGAAGGTCGTGGCGCCGCTGATCGTTCTGCTTGTCGGCGAGAGCCTGCAGGTCAACGCGGGCATCTACGCGGCGGCGCTGCTGTTGCTGGCCCTGGACATGTGCACGTGGCCGAAGCAGAGCGTGCGCGAACTCGGGGAGGCGGAGCGGAGCCAGTTGGCGACGACGGAGTCCGTCGACCGGAGCTGGCGAGGCGCCCTGTTCTGGACGGCAGCGCTGCAGTTCGCGTTCATCGCCGGCTCGGAGGCGGGAGTAGTCAGCATCCTCGGCAGCTTCCTCACCCACCACCGATCGTCGCCGATCGTCGCGCTGTCTCCCGCCCGGTGGGCGGCCGCTGTGCTGGTGCTGTCCCAGATGGGGATCTTCGCGGGCCGCTTCGTTTTCGCTGGATTCCCCGCGCTCAAAGAGAAGACAGTTGTCCTGCTCTGCCTACTGTGCGGGGTCTTCGTTCTGCCCGGCGTCCTATCACCGTCCCCCTGGGTCTACGTCTCCAGCCTGTTCATGGTGGGCGTCACCTTCTCGGCGACCTACCCGGCGTTCTTCACCCTCTCCGCGCGGAGCTTCGTCGCTAACCGGACGGCGTACTCCATGGCCACCGGACTCACAACACAAGTGGGGATCAATCTGTGCATCTGGCTGGCGAGCGTTCTCGGTAATCGACAGGAATCTCTGCCGGTCGCAGTCATCGCGAGTACGGCGGTCATGGGGCTGTTTGGTCTGTTCCTGTTCGCGACGCGCACCGGGCGGCAGCTCTGCCGGGCTGCGGAGCCGGCGACGGTACCGGAATGAGCCGTGCTGCGGGATCCGCCGCCTCTCCCCAACAAGTCGCTCCCGTCAAGGCAGCATGGTTGCGGGAGCCTCCCCGGTTGTGTAGAATAGCTTCTTCGCCCAATGCGTTTCTTGGGGTGTCGCCAAGCGGTAAGGCACGGGCCTTTGGAGCCTGCATCCCAGGTTCGAATCCTGGCACCCCAGCCACTCTTTTCTTGACCCCGGTCGAATCGTCGCCCGGCTTCTGATGGGGGAGCGGTGTGCTCCCCTTTTTTGTGTGTCTGACTGCTCAACGAGACACCGCAGCCCGGTGTGGCAGGCGACGTCTGTTGGCGGACCGGACAACTGCTCGTGATCAGCGGAGTCCAGCGGAATGAAGCAGCCTCGACTAAGACTCTTCTGCGGCAACGCCAACCGGCCACTGGCCGAAGCAGTGGCGACGTACCTCGAGATCCCCCTCAGCGACCTCGTCGTCGGGCGGTTCAGCGATGGGGAGATCCACGTCCAGATCAAGACCAACGTTCGCGGGGATGACGTCTTCCTGATCCAGCCTACCTGCGCGCCGGTGAACGAGAACGTGATGGAACTGCTCATCATGTTGGACGCATTCAAGCGCGCGTCCGCCGGCCGCATCGTGCCGATCGTGCCGTACTACGGGTACTCGCGGCAGGACAAGAAGACGCGGCCCCGCGAACCCATCTCCGCCAAGTTAGTGGCGGACATGCTCACCCACGCGGGCGCGGATCGCATTTTCGCGCTTGATCTGCATGCGGGACAGGTGCAAGGCTTCTTCGACACCCCTGTCGATCACGTCCCGGCCGGGCCGCTGCTCGCCGAGCACGTGCGCAAGATGAAGCTCCCGCCCGAGGACACGGTGGTTGTGTCCCCTGACGTCGGGGGTGTTGAGCGCGCCATCACGTTCGCGGAGTGCATTGGGGCAACGCTGGCCATCATCGCCAAGCGACGCCCGCGGCCGAACTCGGCAGAGGTCATCGAGATCATCGGTGATGTGGACGGCAAACACGCGGTCATGGTCGATGACATGATCGATACTGCGGGCTCGATCACCGAGGGCGCGAAGGCCCTCATCGCGCGCGGCGCAGGGGATGTATACGCCTGCTGCACCCACGCAGTGCTTTCCGGGCCGGCGGTGTCCCGGCTTCAGGACTCGTGCCTGAAGGAGATCATCGTGACAGACACCGTCTACATCCCCGAGGAGAAGCGCATCGACAAGCTGACTGTGCTGTCCGTGGCGCCCCTCCTGGCGAAGGCCATCGTGAGCATTCACGAAGACGACTCGATCAGCAACCTCCACGAGCGGCTTTTCTGACGCTCGGGGCCGACGCGAATAGGCGGCTGCACGGGTGCCGCCCTGAAGGTCTCGGGGCGCGGACGGGCGACGCCGCCGGCAAGACACAGCTTCACGACCGAGAGGAACAACCAAGATGGAACGCATACCACTCACCGCAGAAACCCGTACGGCGTCCGGTTCCGGGGATGCTCGACGACTCCGCCGAACGGGCCGGGTGCCCGGCGTCGTGTATGGCAGAGGCAGCGACCCGAAGGTCCTTAGTGTGGACGAGAAAGAACTCATGGGCCTCCTCAAGACAGCCGCAGGGAGCGCACTGCTGATCGACCTGACCCTCTCAGGGAACGGCCAGCAGAGCCCGCTGCTCTGTCTGGTCAAGGAGGTTCAGAGGCACCCCGTCACTCGGGGGCTGCTCAACGTGGATTTCCTCAGCATTTCGCTGACCGAGCAGATCTCTGTGACGGTGCACATTGTTGGCGAAGGCGAAGCCGTTGGCGTCGAGAACTCGGGCGGCATTCTGGAGCAGAACCTCCGCTCGCTCTCCATCTCCTGTCTCCCGACCGCCATTCCCGACGAGATCCGAGTTGACATCTCCGGGCTGGAAATCGGAGACTCCCTGCACGTCAGCGATCTGCCGATCCCGGAGGGGGTCACAGTGGAGGCAGACGAGTCTGAGGTCGTCTTCCGCGTCAGTGCTCCGTCGGTGGTGGAAGACGAGGCGGCAGAAGGAGAAGGCGAATTGGCCGAGGGCGAAGCTGCGGCTGAAGGTGCAGCCGACGGGGAAGAGGGCGAGGAAGAGGGCGAGAAGGACTAAGCCGACTTGGAGTGAGCCGTGGCACCGTGGTTCCGCCGCGCCCGGACCCCCCCGGACAGCGTTCGTGCGATTGTCCTCGGGGTCGGCAACCCGGGTCAGCAGTATGCCGGCACTCGGCACAACGTCGGCTTTGCCGTCATCGACGAGTTGCGCTCGTCCTTGGCGGCAAGGCCGCACAGCACCCGGCACCAAGCTCGCGTGTGGCTTGCGGGAGACGTGCTCCTGGCGAAGCCGCAGACGTTTGTGAACCTGAGTGGGCGTGCCGCGCGGCAGCTCTGTGCAGCCTTCCAGGTAGCTCCTGCCGATCTACTGGTGCTCGCCGATGACGTCAACCTGAAGCTGGGGCAGCTTCGGCTTCGCCGGGAGGGGAGTGCTGGCGGACACAAGGGACTGCGCTCGATTGCTCAGGAATTGGGCACGCAGGAGATTCCGCGACTGCGAGTGGGCGTGGGTCGCCCGGACAACCTGCAGGACGACTTGGTGGACCACGTTCTCTCCCGGTTTCCCCCCGACCAAGAGCAGCTCGCGCGGGAGACCATCCGGCGGGCTGCTGCGTGCGTGGAAGTCTACCTGCGCGACGGCGTCGAGGCGGCCATGAACCAGTTCAACTCGTAGCGGCGGACGCCTCAGGCTGCCTCAGTAGCTGCTCCGCCAGGGCCAGGTCAGCGGGCTTGTCCACATCGAAGGCTACACTTGCGCCTGCCCTCACAACCGTTGCCCGACAGCCAAGAAGCTCCCCGACGCGCTCCGACGCCTGGTCCGCCGTCAGTCGGTGGCACAGGAGCCTGAGCACGAACGTCCACCCCAGCATGCGGCACAGGCTCCACGGCTTCTTCCGCAGCTCGAAGACGTCCCGAATGAGCTGGGCGTTGCGTTGCACCATGGCCCGGCTCATGAGCATGATGTTGCCGCCGGTGAAGGTGCCTTCTCGGATCGTGACGCAGGTGCGCTCCGTTCCGGGGTAGGCTGCCCCGCAGACACGTCGTTCGACCATTGAATAGACGAACTCCGCCTCCCGCGTGCTCGCCTGCCCGACGAAGAAATCCACCTCCGTCGGGTCCAACAGCGGCAGGTCGGCGCTGACCGCCAGCACGTAGTCGGCCTCCGGCGCCTCAGCCACCCCTTGCAGCAGGTTCTCCACGAGGGAGTCGCCGCTTTCCGCCCACCGCGCGTGGGGCGCCGTGGCGGCAACCACGTGCTCCATCTCAGCCGGTCCCACGACCACGATGGACGAGAGGGACTGCGCCTCGCACAGCGGGCGCAGCGTGTGTTCGAGGAGCGAGGTGCCGGCGACTTCGAGGCAGGCTTTGGGCTGGGCGGGTCTCCCCTCTGCCAGGGAGCCCTTGAGCTCGCCGCCGGCAAGCAGGATCCCGACCACGACTGGGCCATTGCGAGGCAGGTCCGCCTGTGGTTCCGGCAAGGAACTCCCTCCCGCGCCGCCGACGCCCATGCTACTCGTCCTCGTCGCTCAATAGATTGTGGTCGTCCCTACCCAGGTCGTCGGTCTGCCTGAGACGCTCGAATCGGGAGGGGTACCCGCGGTCTTGCCCCTCCGAGTAACGGTACAGGTGCGGCTTCAAGAACGCTCTCCGCTGCACGTAGAGCGCGACGGTCATCAGGATGATAAAGAGCAGTTCTAGAGCGCGCCGGGTCGGCTGCAGAACAAAGTCGCCCACAAAGCCCCAGACCTGAGCGAAGTACAGGATCCGCTCGACCCCGTAGATCCCGATAGCGATGATGACAATTTGCCATGTTTGGCCGATGGCGCCGGTCTTGAGCAGCGAGTATAGCTGGATGGCAAGGATCACGCCGAAGATCGCCACGAGCAGGCAGAGCAACGCCATAAGTGACGAGAAAAGCTGCATTTGGTCAGTCCTCTGCCTCAGACGCGCGGCTCGACACCGCCAGCGCCGCCACGACGTTGGCGGGCTACCCCACCATGGCACACAGTCGATAGCTCTGGCAGACCTGCCGGGATTCCTCGCTCAGTCCTCTGACGGCACGGTCGAGGTACATCCGCGCCACAGGCTTCCCAACCATTTCCGCGACGCCCGCGTAGGCTCTAGCGAGCGCCAACTTGTACGTCTCCGCCAGTTCTTCCGGAGAGACTCGGCTGGGGCTGAAGTCGCGCATCCGGCCGCGGCGGATCTCGATGGTCACACTGTGCCTCTTGAGAAAGTCGTTGGTCTCGCCTTCGGTGGCTCTGGCGGTAGCGTCGCCGACGAGTTTGTAGAACATCCACAGGAACGCTTGCGAGATCATTGTGAAGGCGTGCTTGAGTTGCTGCTTCTCCTGATGCACCGCCTGCTCCAGGCTGAGCACCCCGTCGTCGCTCTCCAACAGCGACTTCGGCACCAGCTTCTCGACTCCCGAGACGAACGCCTCTACGAGGTCCGGGTCGAGCTGCGCTCGCGCAGCCGTCTTGAGGCCCAGGAGCGCGCGGCTGGGCGCGAAGGGCGTGCGATGTGCCCGCGGGGAGGTCATCGCATCGAAGCACTCAGCGACCGCAATGATGCGACCGATCAGAGGGGTCTCTGTGCCCTTGGTTCCGGCCGGATAGCCGTTGCCGTCCCAGCGCTCGTGGTGCGACTCGACAAACGGGGCCAGTTCTTCCAGGTCGGGGAAGGTCCTCAGTAGCCGAGCGCCGGCCGTGGGGTGCTCGCGGATCTGCGAGAACTCCTCGGGGCTGAGGCGCCCAGGATTGGTCAGGACGGCCGCTTCCACCTGCAGATTCCCCGAATCGTGCAAGAGGGCCGCGCTCTCAACCCGCTCGATCTGGCTGTCGTCGCTCCCCAGTTCCCGGGCAATGGTGACCGCGCCCAAGGCGACAGAGCGGGCATGCCCGCGAGCAAACGGGTCTTTGGACTCGGCAAGCTGGACAAGGTGTTCAGTGGTTTCCGGGACAGCGCTCATCGCGATTCACAGTTCCTTCGGCACCCGTCGCTGGCGACGTAGGCACCGGCTGACTTGGGCGACGCTGTGTCGGCACGCAGGGCAGATGGCGGAATGGCCCCCGTCGGCTGACGGGACTCTCAGGACGTACGCTCCACGCCACGCGGCGTGGGATGGGCTACCTGCACTAGCGGGGCAAGTGCCCTCAGCGCGGCGCACGCTCGGACGGCTTGCTCTTCCGAGGGAAAAGCGCCAAACACTGCCGACCCGCTCCCCGTCATCGCGGCACCCAGCGCGCCTTGGCGCAGTAGGGCGTTCTTCAACTCCGCGATCTCCGGGCACACTGCAACGGCTGCGGGTTCGAGCACATTGTCGAACATCCTCGCGGCGTTGTCAATGTCGCTGTCGCGCAGGCAGCGGAGGAATCGCTCGTGGTCGGTCCGAGAAGGCGTAGGGCGCCGGTCGTAGGCGGCATAGGCCGCGGCTGTGCTCACCGGACGGCCGCCCTGGGCAACCACGAATACCCACCCTGCCGCGATGTCCACGGGCGCGATTCGCTCACCGATTCCCTCCAGCATCGCGCCCCCCCCGGTCAAGAAGAACGGCACATCGGCCCCGAGCTTCACGGCCAAAGTGCGGAGGGTCCCCACCGGCAGAGTCAGCTCCCAGAGCTCGTCCAGGCCGATCAGCACGGCGGCGGCGTTCCCCGAGCCGCCGCCCAGACCGGCGCCAAGGGGGATGCGTTTCGTCAGCTCGACGTGCACGCCGTCACCAACGCCGGCCTCTGCTGCGAGCAGATTGGCGGCTCGAAGACACAGGTTGTCGGGAGTCTCCAACTCCGGCCAGTTACACGACACGCGTGCCGGTGCCTCCGCACTCCGCAGCACAATCTCGTCCCACAGTGAGATGGTCTGGACGACGGACCGCAACTCGTGGTAGCCATCCGGTCGCCTCCCGAGAATCTCCAGGGTCAGGTTCAGCTTTGCGGAAGAGCGCAGCGCGATCATGTGCTCATGGTTCGGCGGAGCCGGACAAACTCCTCCGGGCAGACCGCCTCCGCGCGCACCGCGGCGCCCAACCCAAGCTCCGTCAGCGCCGCAACTGCGCGGCTCGAGGGTCCCCAGCGCTCGCTGGCACCCAGCGCGTTGGCGAGGGTCTTCCGCCTCTGTGCGAAGGCAGCGCGGACCAGGCAGAGCACGTCTGCAGCTTCGTCGCCTGAGACCATCGGGAGGGTCAGCGGCGTCAGCTTCATAATGGCCGACTCGACCTTCGGGCGGGGGGTGAAGCAGTTGGGCGACACGGTGCCTTCGATAGACACCCGGGCGGCCAGGGCGCAGGCGACGGCGAGGGGACCGTAGTCGCCGCCTCCCGGTGCCGCCCTCATTCGTTCGCCAACTTCACGCTGCACGGTGAGCACTGCGCAGCGGAGCCTGCCCACATGGGTCACCAGGTCGCGCAGCACGAGCTTGCTGATGCAATAGGGGAGATTGGAGACGACGCTCGCCGGGCGGTCTGGGCGCTCGGCGAGGAGTTCCGCAAGGCTCAACTCCCGCAGATCGCCCTGCACCCAGCGAATGTTCGCCACCCCCGCGTGTGCCGCCTGCGCCGCCTCGAGCAGTCGGCTGTCGATATCGACAGCGATGACCTGGGCGACTCGGGGTGCCAACGCCCCGGCAACGACGCCGAGACCCGTACCCAGATCGAGCACGGTCTCGTCGCCCCGCAGGTCCGCCTGCCCCAGCAGCCTCTCGACCGTGTTCCGATCAATGAGGAAGTTCTGCCCACGCCCGCGCGACGGCACGACGCCGTGCTCCGCCAACAATGAGCGCACGACGCGAGTGGAGCATAGGTTCGGGTTCTCCGGCGTGGGCATGCCTGGGGCCAGCGGGGGGGGAGTCGTTCTGGTGGTCAATCCAGCAGGTAGACCTTGGCTTTTCGGCGACCTACCGCCAAGGCCGTCTGATGCGTCGCGTGGCAGAGATCGATCTTCTTCCCCTTGATCGCGCTGCCGGTGTCCGCCGCGATGGCGTATCCATACCCCTCGACGAACAGGCGGGTCCCGAACGGGATGATCCGGGGGTCGACTGCTACCACGCCGTACTGCGCACGCAGCCCGGTGGCTGTCCGGCCGTTGGCGTACTTCCCACAGCTCTGGGGGCCCGGACTGTACCCGGTTGCCTCCATCACGATGACCTTGCGGGGGCGCGGCATCGCGCGCGAGACGGAGGTCTGCAGTGCCCCGATCAGGACGACTTCGTTCTGGGGGGGCTCCACCGGGTTCTCTCGTACGAGCTTGCGAAGCGTCTCCTTGCCGTCCCTGCACCAGACCTCGTAGACGCGCTCCTGCTTGCCTTCTTGCCCCTCCTTGACGGTCTTCCGCAGGCCGGCTCTCAACTCCTCACTGTACTGGAATTCCCTGCCGAATGGCACCGGGCGCGACTCGATGACTTCTCGTCGCTGCACGCGCGTCACGACGATGGCGGCCCCTTTGGGCAGCGCGGCGCCCGCAGGCGGAGCGACCCGGTCCAAGGCGCTCAGCTTGACGCCGAGCTCGTCCAGAGCAGACGCGACGTCTGTTGCCCGCACCTTCCCGGTGAGGGTCTTCCCGTCTACGCGGACCCGCACGGCCGTTGTGGCTGCCGCCGATTGCGGCCCGGCTGCGCCGGTCGGTCTCTCGTCCGCGCGCACAGCAGGGAGGGTGACCAGAACCAAGAGCACTCCCCAATGACACCCCGGGCGCTTCCGCGCCCACGCGCTCGACACCATCCTGCTTCGGTAACTGTCCCCTGTTTGCGGTCTATCTTGGGCGCGGTCCCCCAAAGGGGCGCGCCGTCTGTTCGACAATGCTTACGGCACCTCCAAGTTGGCCCGGCCGGTACGCGGTAGTGCCCCTGGCAGCCGAGCTGTCCATCCCGGCCGAAGAACGCCTGTCGGCCGAGCAGCCCCTCCAGCGTGGTGGCCTACCTGAATCTGGTCCCTCACACTGGCCAACCGCGTAGTTTACCCGTGTCCGGCCCATCGGTCAATAGCCGCACACAAACAAACGTTTGTAACACGGCACCGCAAATGTGCCGCGACCGCAGGTTCTGGGCGCCTGTTGGCGAAGTCTCAGACCCATGAATCAGCGCCCCGCTCCTCTTCTTTGTCCCGTCAGTTCGCGGTCGTCAGTCGACGGTTTCGGGCCCCCTGTGACGCCGTGGAGGCCGCTGCTCCGCGGGATCGCCTGCTGCGTGGCGGCGGTCCTCTGTCCACGCTCTGCCATAGGAGCCGAGACCCCTCCGGCCTCGCTGGTGGTGACAACGGCGCCACCGGGGGCCAAGGTCCGTGTCGACGGGTACCTCAAGGGCGTCACCCCGGCGGAAGTGCGCGTGTCGGCGGCGCGGTGGGCACCCACCAGGCACCGACTGACTCTCGACCTGGACGGCCACGAGCGGTCAGACGAAGTGCTCTGGCTCCGGGCTGGAGAAGACCGAGTGGTCCGCCGAGGGCTCCGCAAGCGGGTGGACATGCCCGCACTGTTGGCTGGGTTCGTGCCGCCCGGGCCGGTGCTGGAGGGGTACGCGGCCGCCAACCTCGATGCTGACGGCGACACCGAACTGGTGGTGCTTGCCGCTGATCCGGCTGGGAACGCCACGCTGGTGGTCTACGATGTCCGCGAGGACGTTCTCGCCGAGTGCTACCGGGTGGCGGTGGGTGCACAGCCGCGTTCTCTGCTCCCGGTGGAGGACCTGACCGGCGACCTGATCCCTGAGGTGCTCTGCCTGAGTGCAGGGGGCAAGGCCGACCGCGTTCTCACGATCGTCGCTGCACGACCTGCCGGCGGACCGTTTGGCGTCATCTGTCGCTGCTCGTGCACCGCGGCCGGTTGGCGGCTCTGCGACGTCAATGGCGATGGCGTGGCGGAAGTGCTCTTCTCGTCACCGGCATCCTCGCCGGTGAGCGGCACGATGGCGGGCTCTTCTCCCTCGCCTCAGTGGCGGTTGCTGCACTGGGACGGCGGGGAGTTCGTAGAGAGCCCTTCCTTTCCAGGGGCTGCTCTGCGTCCGTCAGAGCCCTTCCTGTGCCGGTCCGAGCGCGTCGAGCGCCTGGCCGAGAGCCCCTGGTCAGGTCTCGAACCACTCCTTCCGCTACCCGGCCGGGCCGCCGACACCGCGAGTGGGCGCTTCGCGGCGAGCTGGGACAGCAGCAAACACCTGATCTTGAGCATCGAGGTTGTGGACGGCAACGTGGTGCAGACTGAGGTGGGAACGCGCGCCGTCGCGGGGGATCATGTCGAGGTCTGGATCGACCGAGACTTGGCGGGGGACTTCGCCGAACGGGTACCAGACGCGGACGATGTCTGCCTGCTGCTGTCACCGGGAGACTTCATGGGCATGCCTGCGGAGGTGGCGCTCCTGCGCCCGGAGACCCGGACGGTAGCAAACGCGCGGATCGAGTCGGAACGCACCGCCAACGGGTACCGGCTCCTGGCGTACCTGCCGCACTCCGTGACCGGTCTCAGACCCCCGACGGACGGCGCCGCCGTTGGGTTCGCCGTAGCGGTCTACAACAGGGACACGCCCGGGAAGCCTCCGGCCAAGCCCGTCTTGGCCAACAGCGGCGGCTACCTCGAGACCGACTGCACGACCTTCCGGTCCCTCGTCTTCGTGGGCGACTGACTCCACGGCCGACGTTCAGTAAATGGTTCCGTCGTCGGCGCCGCCACCGCCCATGCCGCCGCCGTCCATGCCGCCTTCTTCATCCAGCTCGCCGCGAGCCTCGGCCTCGATCATCTCCTCGAACTCCCCCGAGAAGTCCTCGCCCATTTCGCTGCCCAACTCGCGGCCCATCTTGCGGGCCCACTGCCGGACCTGCTTCGGGTCGTCCAGGTCGCCCATCTTGGTGGGGTCGGCCAGACTCTCGAGCATGTCGTCTTCCGAACGGAGCCGCGAGACTCTGGAGATCAGCTTCTGGAGGTCTTTGCTCTTGCACTGGGGGCAGGCGGGCTTCGGGTTGTCCGCGATCATCCCCACGAGGTATGTGAAGCGCTTGCTGCACTGGGTGCAGCGGTACTCGTACAACGGCATTCGTCCTTCACCCTTCCAACGGCTACTGACACGCTCGGCGTGCCAGCCTCTCGGCGCCGGGCGGCTGGAACCGACCTCCGCACGGGTGCACTCCAGCGAGGCCTACTTCTTCACCCGCACCAGCACCCGCAGCTTCTTGACGACATACTGGTTGGCGTTGGCCACGAATGTCCAGTCGCGGGTGCGCTCATCGGCGCTGCTGTTGCCGATGCCAATGTTGGCGCCGGCGCCCGACTTCCAGCTATTGAACGCGAAGATCGTCTGCTTCGCCTCGCAGTTGTGGACCTGCATGCAGCCGTAGCCGTCTTCGGGATCTACACGCTGGTCGCCAAAGTCCCAGAGCGCGTCCGAGGCGTCCGGGATGCTGGCGGAGTTGGTTGGACCGTAGTTGTGCGGCCAGAACTCGATATTGCCACCCGCCAGACCCTCGCCGGTAGCGATGCCGGCCACGCTGCAAAGGACATTCATGTTGGTCACCTTCTGCTGGAACACGGCCTTGGATGCCAGCGTCGGCACGCCGATCTTGGCCAGGTCGTCGGTGAAGGCGTCCATGGACACGTAGACCCACTGTGTCTGCTCGCCGGCTTTCTGCAACTCCAGGAAGTAGGCAATGCGGTCGAACGCCCCCGCGACGCGAGCGCGGAGGTCCTGGTCGTAGACGATCTCTCTGGCTGCCTTGGCGAGGTCGAGCTCATAGACGAGCTGGTAGTCCTTCGCTTCCGCGACTTTCAGCGCGAGGTAGTCGCGCTCCGGCACGGTGCCGGCCCGGAAGGGCCATGCGGGCAGCCCCTCCTTGTTCATCAGGTTGGGCTCGGCGAGCTTGTTCCAGGCGAACTGAACAGCCACCGGCGCCTTCACCTCGGGCGCGGTGAGCACAACGGTATCGCCCTCGATCACCGCGTCCGCCTTCGCGAAGTCGGTGTCCGCGCCAATGATCTCGAACCACGTCAGCGGCTGCCCGTCACGCGAAGCCAAGCCGCCGCCCACGTCGTCGAACTGCACTCGCAGCTTGTTGCCGTCCGGCTTCAGCGCCTTGAATGTCGGGCCCGAGCAGACCACGTCGGCTTTGCCGTACGTCTTCGCCAGGGCCAGCAGACCCAGGCGCCGACCGACTTCCTGCTTGTTCTTGGGGTGGATGTCCTGCGTGTTGCCCACGTCGTTGATCACGGCCATCCCGGTGTTGGGAATCTCCAGCGCAGCAGCCTGCGCCTCCCAGAATTCGGCCGTGATGTACGGGTTCTCGTTGCCGTACTGGTACGGCGCGATCTGGACGTAGTAGTATGCGAGGGTGTCGTCGCCCCACACTTGCCGCCAGCCGGCCACCAATGCCTTTGTCTTCTCGGTGTAGAGCTTGCCCTCGCCGTGGTTGGACTCGCCCTGATACCAGATGGCCCCGCGCATGGCGAAGGGCACCAGCGCGTGGATCATGCCGTTGTAGAGCGTCGTCGGCTGCTGCTGCGGCTGCTCCCGACTTGTTAGCGGCAGCAGTTCCTTCGGGTACTCCGGGATGGGCTGCAGCACGGTTTCGTCGGCCAGCGCCTGCCGCGCGGTCTTGGTCCACCCTTCGGCCGTTTCGAGGTACTTGGCCAGTGCTTCCTTATGCAGGTCGGCCGCGGGGTCGGTCAGTAGGACCTGCTTCTGAATGTCGGCCAAGGCAGGCACCGCCGCAAACCCAGCCGGCGGCGTCCACGGCTCGATGCGCGTGCCGCCCCACGAGGAGTTGATCAGCCCGATTGGCACATTCAGCTCCTTGTGCAGGTACCGCCCGAAGAAGTAGCCACACGCCGAAAACCCGCCAACGGTCTCGGGGCTGCAGACCTTCCAGTCGGCGTTCACGTCTTTCACGGGCAGCGGCTGCGGCACCAGTGGAACCGAGAGCAGCCGGATGTTCGGGTACTGCGCCGCGGCGATCTCCTCCGGCGCGTTCAGCGACCCGGCCACCGACATCTGCATGTTGGACTGCCCCGAGCACAACCACACCTCGCCGACCCTCACGTTGTCCAGTGTGACTTCGTTGTTGCCGGTTACCTTCATCGCAAACGGCCCGCCCGCTTCTCTCGCCGGCAGCGCCACTCGCCACTCGCCCTGGTCGTTGGCAGTGGTCGTCACCGGCGGGCCGTCCGCCAACTGCACCGAGACCTTCTCGCCCGCCGCCGCCCATCCCCACACCGGCAGTGGCTTCCGCCGCTGCAGCACCATGTTGCTGCCAAACACATGCGGCAGCGTCACCTCTGCCCGCACCGGAAGTGCGCCGGCGATAAGCGCTAAACTGACAAACAACCACGAGTTAGACGACCGTTTGTGCCATTGCACTTGGAGAGTTCCTTCCCAGGGGGAGTGCTTCCGCACTACTTGCGGTCAGCTACCAGATGATACCAAACTGCACGACCTGACGGTTGCCTCGGTTCGGTTCCACTTGGCACCCTCAGCGAGGCAACGAGGGCACAGTCGGCTCTCCCAGCCAAGTGCCGCGCTTCGACTTGCCGCTCCCTCGTGCGCTGTGCCGCCTGCCGTGCGCTCTGCGCCGTGTGCCGGCCGATTCCGCCCGGCGTGTCCTGACCTTCCCGGCGCTCTGCACGGATGAGCGGCTCCCTACAGAACCTCGGTGGCGACTGCGTGAGCCGCCGCGGCGACTGATCGGTCGCTGTGCGCCGCCTGCGCCCCCGCGCGCGCCGCTTGCCGAAGCCCGGATACCGCGTGCCCGGCGCTTGGCGAACGGCAGACAGCGAGCCGCCGGCCGGGCGAGCGGGCTGCCAAGCGGCCCCGGCGCTTGCGAAGGCCGTCCCCGAGAGCACACGTGGGGGCGCGGTCAACAAACCTGGCGGAGCAAGGACCTCGCCTCGCGCCCTTCGCGCTTGCAGAGATCACGGTCAGCCGCCAACCGCTCTCCCGCTCACCCAGACGCAGGGCTGACGCACGCCTCCGACAGCGCCGCCGCCAACTCCTCCGGCAACGCCAACGCCTTGCCAGTCGGGCTGATGCAGGCCAGTGTCACCTGCGCAGTCACGAGCTGGTCGCCGTTTGCCGCTCGACGTACGCGCTGCCCCATGGTGAACCGCACGCGGCGCACCCGCTCCACCCAGGTCTCAATCTCCACTTGATCGCCGAGAACGGCGGGGAAATGGTAGTCGATCTCGACGCGCACGACGGCGAAGATGAGACCTCGACGGGCGTACTCGGCGACTGACGGACCCGCGCCGTCGAGCAGCTCTGTGCGCCCCATTTCGAGCCACCGCAGGTAGTTGGCGTGGTAGACGACGCCACCGGCGTCGGTGTCGGCGTAGTAGACCTTCGTCTGCATCCGGGCCACCCTCACTTGCTGGTCATCACCCACACGCCGTCCCATTGCGCCGGCGGGTCGGCCTTGAGCTGCTCGCAACGCTGGACGTACATCCGCGCGCATTTGTCGCCGGGGTGGAGCCGCAAGGCGTCATGGAACTGCTTGATGGCGCCGTCCCAACTACCCGCGAAGTACAACTCGACGCCGCTGCGGAAGTGACCCAGCGCTTCGACCATGTTCGGGAAGGTCTCCGGCGTGTGGTAGTCGAGCACTTCGTAGACGCCCACCGGCTCCGTCTTCCCTTTGACGACGACTTTGTCCACTTCGCGCGTGCGATACGTCGCCCGCAACTCGCGGAACGTGAGTTCACTGATGAGGAGCTGCGCTCCGTACTGCTTACAGGCGCTCTCCAGTCGCGACGCCACATTGACGCCGTCGCCGATGAGGGTGTAGTTCATGAACCGCGGCGAGCCGAGGTTGCCGAACACGACGCTGTCGGTGTTGAGGCCGATTCCGTGGTTGACGGGCTTGCGTCCCTCGCCGAGTCGCCGGGCGTTGTACGTAGCGAGTTCTGTCATCATCGAGAGCGCGGCACGCAGCGCCCGGTCGGGGTCGTCTTCGTGAGCCGAGGGACCGCCGAAGACGGCCATAATCGCGTCTCCCACGAACTTGTCCAGCACGCCGCCCTCGCTCTGGATGCACTCCACCATGACGGTGAAGTACTCGTTCAGCAGGCTGACCGTGCCTTGGGCGCCCAACTCCTCGGTCAGGTCGGTGAAGCCGCGGATGTCGGAGAAGAGGATGGTGGCGATGCTGGCCGTGCCGCCCAACTCGCCGCTCTTCATCACCTCGTCGGCGCGGTTCGGGTCCATGTAGCGCGACATGGTGGACTTCAGGCGCTTGACCTCGCTCACGTCCTCGATCATGAGCATCGTGCCCAGGCGCTCAGCCTTGGCGCCGGTGAGCGGCAACACGGTGAGGTTCACGGACAGCTTGTCGCCGGTCGTCGCCAACTCCTCGTCCATGATCACGTCTTCGTTCCCCGTCTCCCAGACGGCACGCACGCGCTGGGCAACCCACTCGTTCGACTCGACGAAGAACTCGTCGACCTGCGCCTCGACCACCGCGTCGCTGGCCACGCCCATCATGCGCAGGCCGGCGGTGTTGCAGGTCACGATCTTCCCGTCCTGATCGGTGGTGAGCACCGCGTTGGACATGCTCTCCAGAACGCTGTCGTTGTAGTTCTTCATGTTCTGGATGTCGTCGAACAGCTTGGCGTTCTCGACACCGATGGAGATCTGCGACGTGAAAGCGCTCAGCCGCGCCTCGTCCTCGGCCGTGAACGGCCCGCCGCGCTTGTTCAGCACCTGGGTCACGCCGATGGGCTTGCCTTCCTTGTTGAAGACGGGCATGCACAGGATGGACCGCGTGAAGAACCCGGTCTGCTTGTCAAACGACGGGTTGAACCGGAGGTCGGCGTACGCGTGGGGGATGTTGACCGGCTTCCGCGTCTGGAAGACTTCGCCGGCGATGCCGACGTGGTTGGGCAGCCGCAGTTGGGTCGAGCCCAGACCTTCACCGAGCACGGTGTACAGCTCATTGGTCTTCTCGTCGTTGACGAACAGCGTCGACCGCTCGGCGTCGAGCATCTTCGTGATGGCCGAGATGATCTTGTTCAGCAGCGGCCCCAGGTTGATCTCCGACGAAACGCTGGAGACGACCTCGAGGAATTCCGCTTCCTGCTGCCGAGAGTGCTCGATCTGCTCCAGCACAAGGTGCGTCTGCAGGCCGATGGCTGCCTGCTGCGTGATGGCATCCAGGAGCGCCAAGTCGGACTCGGCGAACTGACCGTCCTTCTTGTTCAGCACTTGCGAAGCCCCGACGAGGTCGCCGTTGAGGTTACGCAGTGGGGCGCACAGGATGCTCTTCGTCCTGAACCCGGTCCGCCGGTCGAAGTCATCCAGGAAGCGCTCGTCGGCGTAGGCGTCAGCGATGATCGCGCCCTCCCCGGTAGTGAACGACCAACCCGCCACCCCGCGGTTGTTGAGCATGCGGATCTCGCGTCGCCATTCCCCCTGCGCCACGCGGGAGTACAGCTCCCCGGTCCGCTCGTCGTTCAGGAAGACGGTGCTCCGCTCCGCGTTCAGGTGCAGACTGAGCAAGTCGACAAGGCGCTCGAGTGCGGCGTCCAAGCTGTCTGCCCGCGTTAGCTCGTTGGTGATCGCCAGAAGCTGGCGGGGGGAGGCCGAGGGCTTCCGGGTGGGTCTTGTGGGCTTCGTCTGGTCTGCTGTGGACATGCTGTCTCTCCGCGAAGGACGCACTACGCCGGCCCGCTTGGCGAAGCGTCCGGCTGCTGTTCCTCGATCAGGGCCGCTGCGGCCGGGGGCCCCGTTTCCGGCGACGCCGGTAAGCGTTCCAGGTGCCGCCGCAGGTCTTGCACCGTCCCCTGCAACTGCCGGTTCTGGTTGGCGGCCTGGGTCAGCGCGTGTTGGACCCGCTCTTCCTCGCCGGCCCGGAACTGCTCCAGCTCCTGCCGGAGCGTCGCGACCGTCTCGCAGAGCTGCCGATTTTCGGCCGCGGCTTGGGCGACCGCCTGCTGACGACGTTCCTCTTCGCCGATGCCAGAGTCCACCAACTTGCCGCGCAGGCTTACCAGCGCGTCCGCGAGCTGGCGGTTCTCGCCGGCCACCTCGGCGACGGCCCGCTGAATGCGCTCTTCCTCGACGATGCGGACATTCTCCAACTCGTGTCGCAGGCTATCGACCGTCTCCCGTAGCTGCCGATTCTCGGCGTCCGCGTTGGCGACGGCGTGCTGGAGGCGGTCCTCCTCGCCGATGCGGAAGCTCTCCAGCTCCTGCCGAAGGCTGGTCACGGTCTGCGCCAGTTGCCGGTTCTCCGCGGCAACCTGAGCGACTGCGCGTTGGAGGCGGTCCTCTTCGCCGAGGCGAACGCTTTCCAGCTCTTGGCGAAGGCTCGATATTGTGTGCGTGAGCTGCCGATTCTCCGCCGTCTGCTCCGCGACCGCAAGGCGAACGCCGTCCTCCACCCCAAAACGGGCCTTCTCCAACTGCTCCCGTAAGGCAGCGATGGTCGCCTTGAGTTGGCTGATCTCACCCGTTGCTTGGGCGACCGTTTCCTGCACGTGCTGCTGTTCGCGCGCGGAGGCGTCTTCCAGTGCGACGCGCAACGCAGCGACCGACCCGACGAGCTGGCGGTTCTCTTGTGCTACGTGGTCGTCGGTTGGGCGTTGGTCACTCATGGCGGGCCGTGCAATGGTGTAGGCGAGGCGCGAATGCGCCCCGCAGTGTCCCCTCGTTCCCGGAGCGCGGTTCGGTCATCATACTGCCCGCGGGCAGGAGTGTCAACCGACGGCCTTGGCGCCGGTTGAAGGTGTTCCGCCCAGTATGGGCGAACCACAAGTAGAGAGGTCCCGTCGGGGACTCGCACTACCGGACGAACCAGAAGGCCCCAGAGGAGTCGTGACATGCTTTCCCTTGGCACCCTTGGCATTGTTTTCGTGCTGTTCGCGGCCGTTACCGCCTGTTCCGCCGAAGACGCCGGCGCACAAGGCTGGACCGCTTCGGCTGCCCTTCTGAAGGAGCTCTCCCAGCGCCCGCCCGACGCTCTGTACGAGGAGGAGAGGGTCCCCAGCTACGTGCTCCCCGACCCACTGGTCTTGGTGGACGGCACCCGGGTCACCGACGCCCAGACGTGGCGCGACAAACGCCGCCCCGAGATCCTGGAGCTCTTCCGCACACACATGTACGGCCGCGCGCCAGTCGGTCGGCCCGCAGGGATGGCGTTCGACGTGTTCGACACCGAACGGAACGCGCTGGCCGGCAAGGCGACGCGCAAGCAGGTCCGCGTCAACTTCACCGGGAAGCCTGACGGTCCCGCTATGGACTTGCTCGTGTACCTGCCCAATGGCGCGAAGGGCCCGGTGCCGACGTTCGTCCTGCTCAACTTCGGCGGCAACCACACGGTGTGCGCCGACCCGGCGATTCGCCTCACCGCAAGCTGGACGCGGGACGACAAGTCCGGCAATCGTGCGACGGACGCGCAACGCGGCTCGGCTTCCTCGCGCTTCCCGTTGGCCGCAATCCTGGCGCGTGGATACGCTGTCGCGACCGCCTACTCCGGGGACATCGACCCCGACTTCGACGACGGCTTCAAGAACGGTGTGCAGCCGGCGTTCGACAAGCTCGTGGAAGGCAAGCGCCCGCCCGACGCCTGGGGCTCCATTGCGGCCTGGGCGTGGGGGCTCAGCCGCGCAATGGACTACTTCGAGACTGACAGCGACCTCGACGCAAAGCACGTCGCCGTGCTCGGGCATTCGCGCCTTGGGAAGACCTCCCTCTGGGCCGGCGCCGAGGAGGAGCGGTTCGCGATGGTCATCAGCAACGACTCCGGCTGTGGCGGAGCGGCGCTCAGCCGCCGAGCCTACGGCGAGACCGTGGCGCGCATCAACAAGTCCTTCCCGCACTGGTTCTGCGGCAACTTCAAGCAGTACGGGGGGAGCGAAGGCGAGCTGCCCCTCGACCAGCACCTGCTCCTCGCCCTGGCAGCCCCGCGCCCCGTCTACGTCGCCAGCGCCGACCAGGACCTGTGGGCGGACCCGCGCGGAGAGTTCCTGTCATGCGTAGGCGCCGACCCCGTCTACAAGCTCCTGGGCACCCCAGGCTTACCGACCGACCAGATGCCGCCGCTGGACCACCCCGTCATGGGCACCGTCGGCTACCACGTCCGCACCGGCGGACACGCCCTCAGCGAGTACGACTGGGAGCGGTACATGGACTTTGCGGACAGGCACTTCGGGAGCACGGCGCGGTGAGGCGGAGGTGAAGGAGGGGGAGTTCGCGAACGGACACGAGTTCTGCGCCGTCGGCTCACTTGCGGCGCGAGCGGGAACAAGCCCTTACGAGTAGACGCCATGCACACCGCCGAGCATCAGCCCGGGACAGGTGCCCACGCAGCACCCGTCCTCGTCGGACCACTCGACGATCTTCAGGTAGCGATCACTTGGCTTCATCTGTGCACTCCTTGAGCGCCCGTCGGGCATCCCGCTCCTGGCACGCCTTCGCGTCGTCGCCTGCACCACGGCCGCGTGCGTTGCGAGCTACCGCTTGCCGCCCGCGCCCCTCCTCCCCTTCCTCAGCGTCCTTCGCCCGCCTCGCCGCCGCCTTGTCCGACGCCGCTGCCAGCGCGCGCGCTTCGGCGGCGTGTTTCTTCATCTGCGCAACCGTCTTCACCTCAATCCGGGCAGCGCCCTTCCCGGTGCGCGTGCCTAACGGCTTCTCGGTGGCGAGGCGCTTCTTTGCCTTGGGAATGTCCTTCTTGTACTGCGGAAGCCACTTGGCCTGGGCGACGACCATTTCGTCCACCATCTGCCAGACCTCGTTGGGATCGCAGACGGCAGCGGTTAGCGGGTCGTGAAGCAGGGCCTGTTTGAGCAGCGTCAGGTCGCCTGTGGCGGCGGCCTTCACGGCCATGCGCTGGACATTGACGCTGGCGGAAAGGGTGGCGTGGCAGGCCAACGGCAGGTCGCCGACTACAGGGATGTTGATGCCGTTCGCATCGAGGTAGCCGGGCACCTCGACAATGCAGTCGTCGGCCAAGTTCGAAAGGACGCCGTTGTTGCGGACGTTGAAGTGCCCGCGGTAGCAGCGGCCGGTCTCCAGCGCTTCGAGGATGTAGCTGCCGTGCTCGGTGCCTCGCGTCTCCGGGGCGAGGGTCTCGCCCGGCGCTTCGAGCCACTGGGGGAAGTCTGTCTCGAACCAGTTCCGGCCCTCAATGCAGACGCGCAGGTAGCCGCCGGTTTCGCCGTTGATCCAACTGTCTGTGGAGATCCAGTCCTTGATCTCCTTCGGGCGCTTGCGGTACCACGGCACGTACTCGGAGACGTGTCCGTTGGATTCGGTGGTGTAGTAGCCAAACCGCCGCAGGATGTCGAGGCGGACCTTCTCCGTCTTGCAGAATACTGGGTGGCTCTCGAACGCCTTCAGCAGTTCGTCGCCGCTGACCAGTCGGCCCTTGTACTTCACCTGCAGGTACCACGTCTGGTGGTTGATGCCCGCGCAGATGAGGTCCACTTCTTTGTGGCTCTTCGCGCCAAGGGCCGCCGCGATCTGGTGCCAGCCGCCTTCGACGCCGTGGCACAAGCCGAGCGTGTTGACGCCGCCGTACTCGATGGCGGCCCAGGTGTTCATGGCGTTGGGGTTGGCGTAGTTGAGGAACAGCACGTCCGGTTTGGATACTTCGCGCATGTCCTTGCAGAAGTCGAGCACGCACGGGATGTTGCGCTGCCCGTACATGATCCCGCCCGCGCAGAGCGTATCGCCCACGCACTGATCGACGCCGTACTTCAGTGGGATGTCGATGTCCGTCTGAAACGCTTCCAGCCCGCCGACGCGCACCACACTGATGACGTAGTCGGCGTCGGCCAACGCCGCCCGGCGGTCCACCGTGGCGGTCAGCTTTGCCGGCAGCTTGTTGAAGTCCAGATCCTTCTGGCAGAGCTGGGCAACCATCTCCAGGTTGCGCTTGTTGAGGTCGGTGAACGCAAATTCCGTATCCTGCAGCTCGGGAACGGTCAGGATATCGCGGAACAGCTTCCGGGTGAACCCGACGCTGCCGGCGCCGATGAATGCGACTTTGAGGGACATGACTGAGTGGCTCCTGTGCTTCGGTGGGTGTTCCGTACTCGCCGAGCGCCGGCCGGTCAGGCGCCCTCGAAATCGGGGTGGCTCGTGATGATTCCCGGCAGCCTCTGAGCCACAGTCTGCACGGACTCGTGGTACAGGGATTCGGACCGCATGACCTCCTCCAGGTACTGGTTGGCTCGGTCCAGTCGGTCGCAAAGATTGACCAAAAGGTCCCTGGTGAACTGCGGATCAAGGCGCAGCTTAATACTACAACCGTACTTAGCGCGAATGTGCTCGGCGAGGGTCTCCTGACCCCGCCGCTCCCCGGACCGA